>JAZLJN010000041.1:0-39320 GCA_045617885.1 Bacteroidales bacterium
GAAGTCCTGATGAGCGATAGTAAGCTCCTGATTGCCCCATGTAGGAACAACACAATCAGCAGCAAGATCGTGAAGTGAGATGGAATCAGTGTTGGCCTCCAGGAAGTTCGCCTGCGGAGTTTCGATAATGGTTGATTCCTCGATTGTAACCTCTTCGTAAGGTACGTCTTCGATGTAGTCCTGCTCGATTGTGAAATCAGGACGATGCACCATCAAGGTTGGTGCAGAACCTAAAGCGATTGTTTGCATAATCGTAAATGGTTAGGGATTGAACATATAATATGGATTCAGGCAAACGTCTCGTTGGTACAAGATATTTACACCTTCTCACACATTCATAGAATAGCAGATGATATATACCAGGCTACGTTTATCAATAGTGATTACTAATTGTGTAACCTGCTATAATAGTCATTCAGTCCTTAAATTTCATATCCTGATTTCTGGCAGAACGACTTGAGAGTGTGTTACTGCCATTACAGGACTATTTTCCATTTATATGCAAATTGTAAGTTAATAATGGGTCCCCTTTCCCGATAAAGATGCCATCGGGGGCTAAAAGGCATGTGTAGTAGCGCGTGAGGAAGATGCTTCCCATTTAAGGGTATGGAGGGGGCTAATAAATGAGACCAGGTAATTATTTACCCTGCCAATTCAGATAATTGAGTCTAATGTTGTAAATGTCCTTAGAGTTTACGATATTTGCAGCACTATAATGATAAATGGAGTAATCCCTGACTACACATTATATATAATAGATAGAGAGTTTTTTTATTCAATTGATGATAGTATTATGAATCGATTCAAGAAACCAAGTAACCAGACTAAAGTGTCATAGAGCTTTCTACCAATCAGTGGGCAGAAGGTAGAATATATGGTCACAGATTACGCTTTAGTGGCGGACGATGCCCTTGATAAGTATCTTCCCTCATTATGCAAGGGCGGCGTACCACGTAAACACATGAGGTTAACTTTGACAGATGAAGATTGATCAATGAGCCATTCACTAGGTGATAGTGGGTGGCTCATCTTGCATTTTAGGCATTATAAAAGGCAGACCGACCATCGCTGACCAGCCTGCCAATAGTAGAAATTGATTAATGCTCAAATTCTTAGTCGCGAGTAACATTTTGTAAACATTACCCTATAAAACGATAAATGATCATAAAATGTTACCTTATATCTTGGACTTTATAATTCTGAGGGCTCGCTTCTTTGCCTTGCTCTTTCTATCAGTTATGGACGTCTTCTGAACCTCGAAATAAGTCATGATAGTCTGAGCCGTAATTTTCTCATGATTGGGTGGCGTAACATGTAGAAGGCTGTAAAGTCGAATTAACTCATCCTTGATATAGCTAAGAGTGTACTTTTGCCCAATAACAAACGAGTTCTTGACTAATTGAAGCAGTTCCGTGCCGTTCTTCTGGACCTCATAGTCTGCCACAATGATAGCCTCTTTTATCTTCTTGGCACAGTACTTACAACGCTCAATTCCCTCCTTGCCGATCTTGTTGTAAGCATCCACGATAAGAGGATCAACTTCACGAAGCTGAGCAAGGTAATCCTGTTTAAGAGGAGTATCATCGTCCTCTGCCAAGGAGTCCAGGATCTCAACAATCTGCTTGCGCTTCTCCTTCATGGGAACGGAGGGATTATCTAATTTCAAACGCTCGTATTCTCCTAACTTATAGAAATAGGGAGGTTTTACAACAGTAACATTAAAAGCGCCTGTCTCTTCATAGGTTGCCAGCAAGCGATCAATATCATGATAGGCAGTCTTTACCAATTCATCATCACGGTAGTTATCCATTTTGAAGTAATCAGGGCGACCATCTGTGATCATGCCGTTGAAAGAAAGCTGATCAAGTGCCTCTTTGAATGCGCGACGTACTTCTTCTGAAGTTGAAACCTCATATAAGCTTCTTACGGTTCTGTATGCGTTCCATGCTGCCGAAAAATACTCATTGATTCCTTCTGCGGTTCTGATCGGATAATCTGGTTTTGTATTGACAATATGAACAATATCAATAGTACCATTGCGGAATCGGCCGATAGACTGAATTACATCAGTATGAGGATCCATAAGGGTGAAGTCTGAAAGGAATGGATCAGAGATAATAAGTATATCAGGCTTCTCAGCAAGCTCAATATCAACAGCTGTGAAGAAACGGCTGGTAAGCCAGTTGTATTTCTTTGCCTTAGTTGGTTCCCAATCAACGTATGCAGCTTTGAATCCCTTGCCTTTGAGCTTATCTACACTCTTCTCTGAACAGAATACTGCACTATCATCAGTGAGGCCCAGTTTCTCGATTAGACCGAGTATCATGTCAGTCTTATTTAAAAAGATGTATAGAGGGCGTTCCTGCTCTTGAATGTGAATATCTTTCAGGCACTGGAGGACGTTATTGGTCTGGACGATGGTAATATCCTTACGAATATCAAAGTCAGGCTCAAACTCAACCATAGTGAAACCAGCGAAACGAGGATCAGAAGGCTGGAGAGCTGTTGCTGATACCATTGCCTTTTGGGGGAACTGGAAGAAATCATCAAGAGGTAAGGTAATAGCCTCACGATAGTCAATGTCCTTGGTCAGCTTGTCACATTCATCCCACAAGAGGAAACAAGAGTACATGCTGCGGCCGATCTCCTGAAAGGCTTGCTTAACCTTCCAGAAGCTCTCTGGTGTGACCATGATCTTGACATGCTTCTTAGCTGCGAATGTATCGTAGAGGTAGTTTACAATATCATCGGTCTTAACCTTGGCTTTAACACCGAAGAGGTTATCCTTCTTGTGTGCCTGACACTTACCTGTGATTACGGGAGTATTAGGAACTACAATGATTGAATCACGATCAGCCTTGATCTCAGAGGTAGTAGCACCAAGTCCAGGGATGCGCTTGTTGACGATGGTATCTGTCTCTAGCTGGTAGAACTCTCCCATGTAGGGAATCTGACCATTAGGTTTCTTGTGGACTGATATAGTCTTCTGTTTCATAGCTTAATTTAATAATGGAGAGAAGGGGCTAGCCTTCCCTCCTAGTAGTAATTACTCGCCACGGTTCTCTTGCTCTTCTGCCCAAGCCTTAATCTCTTCGTCACGATCCATATAGAAATAGATAGTACCGAAGTTAAAATTGGCGATTGCAGAGAACTTACCTGAAGTCCGCTCGCGGAATTCAGGAGTGAACTGAACTGAGCGAGCAACCTTCTGCTCACAGATGTATTGGAGCATATGCTTGCGGTAAGTATTTCCATCTGGTTCATCAGATGGATCAATTGAATTGGGATCAATGCCTAAGGTTGAGTTTTCTCCTTTACGAAGATAATCAAACAACCAATTAACAATAGCCTCATTCAATTGAAGGCTAAAGCGAGTCTTGGTCTTAGACTCGATCCTTGCGACCTCAATGCCATCGACGATATCAAGGATGCAATTAAACTTTTCGTGGCGAGCTGCCAATTTTGTAGCCTCTGAGAAGGCCTCATTGTTCGGGTAAGTACCCGAGTCAGGCGTAGTGCCTGAAACTTTAAAAGTAATCATTTATATAAAAATGGTAAATTGCCCATCGCGGAGCCACGTCAAATCAGTTAGCTTCGTATATTGTTCCAAGTGAGGCCTCTAGTCTGGAAATACTATAAAAAGCTCCTGTCTTGCGCTGCAAAGGTAGTTTATTTATTTGAGAATTCCAATTTTAATATTCAGAAAACAACACTATTGAGAAATGATCAGTTAAATGCCAATTTGACTAATAATTAAAAATCTGGACTCCTCACGGAACCCAGATTCTTTTACCATCACGATAGTATTTCTTAATCGAACTTATAGTGCTCGTTATCCCTCCATCCTTGTATTTGTCATCAGCTAGATCAACGCACATTGCAAGTCTAGAAATGAATTTATCCTTATTAATTACTCCTCGGATTTTATTACCACGTTTCTCCGCAGTGTCAACAATAAAAGACTCTATAAGCATGTAAAACCAATATCGTTTCTCTGTAATGTCTGCTGCATGGGACTCAATCAAGTTCTCAGGGTGAGTTCTAAAGTCAAGAGCTATCAGTTCACCTTCATTCTCGGTAATGTATCGTTCTAATGCATGAAGAATAAACTGCAACGCGAATGGGTTATCAATCGTTTCTGCCCTTCCTCCTTTTCTGCGTTCTGAAACTGTTAAAGTGCAAGAAGATGTCCGTTCTCTTAAAGCTTCACAATCCTTCTCTACCATATCATGCAATAGAGCTACCATGCTTCGAATTTTACCTGATTGCAAATTTTCAGTCAGACGTAATGAATCATAACTCGAAGCGCAGAAACTAGCCCATAAAACATAATAGAAGAACTTCTCTGCATCTAATTCAAGGCTCCTAACACAAGACTGAATATAGTCGTCTTTCTCGTATAATCTCGCAGAAGCCTCCGCAGAATTTCTATCTTGATGATATAATAATCCAAACTTATTGGGCGAGATCAATAGCTCAATAGATGTTAACTCATCATCGTTTCCACTGGAGGAGTGGTTTGACTTGTATTCATTGATGTACTCCAATAGGTCAATAGTATTGTAGTCATTAGGATAAAAACCATTTGAATCGTGTTTTTCGGGAAGCTTTCTCATATTGTTTAATAGTTTCTGCAAAGATGACAATAATCTCCCACATAGCCAAACTATGCAGGAGATTTAACACTTTACAAGAGGTTTTTCATCGCTTCATCCACCTGTTCGTCGTCAAAACTGTCTAAATATATCTGTGTCGTGGTTAAGTCCGCATGACCAAGCATTTCGCTGATGAGAGCTATTTCAACGCCTGATTTTTTGAGAATCGTTGCAAAGGAGTGTCGTGCTACATAGGTCGTAAGATCTACAGGCAATCCTAAGTCTTTCCCAATATTACGAAGGTGTTTGTTGAGCTTAGCAAGAACTTTATGTATTCGGTCATGCTTTTGTACTGGGGTGATGTGGATAGTCTCGTCAAATATTGGGAATAGGTAGCCCTTTCGTTCGGCCTTGTACTTATTAATAATGTCTAAGGCTTGCTGTGGTACTCCTATTTTGATTCGTTTCGCGGTTTTCTGCCGAATATAGGTTAGTCGTCCATCTTTGATATTCTCTATTTTCAGGTTGGCGATATCCACGAAGTTGATTCCACCACAGAGGTAGCTGAACATGAAGATGTCTTTGCTCAGCTCGAAGTATGGACTTTTGCACGATTCTGGTGTAGGTGCGTTATATATATTAATAATGTCTGCTTTTGTGATAGCTCGTTTCGGAGTAGAGACATCAAATTTGCATAGTTTAAAATCATCAAATGGATAGTCGGACTTACGAGCACAATGTTGATCTATGGCTTTGTTGTATAGACTGCGAAAGGTGCGGAACACAATGCTGATTGAGGTCTCTTTGTTTTGCTTGCTCCTCAACCATTTCTCATAGCGAGAGAGCCAGTTCGTATCGATTGCACTAAAAGGAATGTCTAGTTGTCCTTTGGTGAATGTCTTGATGGAGTTGTAGGTGCGCTTATAGAAATGGCAATTGCCCACCTTGTTCTCTGCTTCTAGTTGCAGAATGATGGCGTTAAAAAACTCCTCGATAGTCTTTTCTTGGAACTTATCTTTGCTTCGATCTATGAGAGCGGTTGTAGTGAAATCTCGCTTGTCTGCCTTAAGTTGAAGAACGGTCTCTTGAAGTTCTGATATCTTATCTGCAATAATTTTGTTGATGTAGTCCTTATTCGGACAGGAAGGTTTGGGCTGATTCTTCTTAAAGTCCCAGTGCTTCGGATTCATTGAGATACCGAGACTCTGTTGCTTTCGCTTTCCTTCTTTGCTTACGTAAAGCATTAGTGGATGCTCTCCATTTGCTAGCGTCTTGGACTTGTAGCAAATAACTTTGATTAAAGTGCTCATTTAAAATCTTGGTTTGCAGTTTGGTTTGCAATTCTCTGCAAACCATATTACAAACCGCGATCTGACTATTATAAGCATAAACAAAAACGCCTAAATCAGAGTTTCTGAATTTAAGCGTTTTACGTATTGAGCGACATGCGGGACTCGAACCCGTGACCCTCGGCTTGGGAAGCCAATGCTCTACCAACTGAGCTAATGTCGCATATTCCTCCGCGCGGGCGGAGGAATTAATATTGTATTAGTAGTTGACCAAAGATGCCATCATGTTGACCATCTTAAGGGCAGCTACGGCACATTGTGCGCCTGTATTCTCTGACTCTGAGGTGTAGTGACGGGCCTCTTCAAGCGTGGCGGTGGTAAGAACACCGTTGATGAAAGGGACATCGCCATGAAGATTGAGGTGCGTGATGCCTTGTATCAGGCTCTGGCAAATGGAGTCATACTGGGGATTGTTTTCGCGGATGATGCTTCCCAGCACAATGACAGCACTTGGCTCCATTACGCTCGACATCTGGCGGGCTCCGAACGTGAGCTCCAAGGCTCCGGGTACGTGGGAGATGTAGATGTCTTCCTCTTCTACTCCGCACTGCTTCAGCTTGGCTACTGCCTGCTCAAGGAGTGCATTACTAATCTCTGGTTGCCAGTCGGACACTACTATGCCGATACTGGCGTCGGTACTATTCGCGGGGCATTCCGCCGCCACAGGGTCAGGGGACATAAAAGTTAAAGAGTTAAAAAGTTAAAGAGTTAAAGAGTTTTTGGGGCTAAAAAGTTGATGATGATTACGACTTGCGGAGAAGTTATTCTTGTTACTGCCACTATCGACCGGCGTCGCGAAAGCAATTTAACTTTTTAACTTTTTCACTCTTTAACTTGAGCGTGTTACTTTACGCGCTCAATATATTTGTCGATCGACTGAGCAACAGCAGTCTCTGCCCAGTTGTCCTTGATAGCCTGGTAAGCCTTGGCAGCAGATGCATTGTCGCCAGCAGCCTCGTATGCAAGACCTGCTTTCTTGAGGTAGAGTGGGCTGTACTGTGCGTTGTTGGCAGCCTTGGCAGCTTTCTCGAAGCAGACAGCAGCCTCCTTGTTGTCAGCGTTCTCCTGGTTTACGTAGCAGTCGCCAAGTGCAGAGAGAATAGCTGGAGCGAGCACTGCGTCCTTGCCAGAATAATCCTTGAGCTGGCTGATAGCCTCAGCATAGTTGCCAAGCTCCTTGTTGCAGATACCTGCATAAGCCTTGGCGAGGTTGCCGGTTGGAGTAGAGCTGTAGTCCGAAATTACTGCCTCAAAGCCCTCAAGAGCCTGCTCGTACTGACCCTGCTCAAAGAGGAACTGTGCGTTATAAATTCCGTCCTGTGCCTTTGCGTTCTGGCTGTCCTTGTAGGTGTTCCAGCCCCAAACGGCAGCAACGATAGCGATGATAGCGACGCAGATGGTCAGAATCTGCTTCTTGTGCTCCTCAATGAAGAGCTCGGTTTTGCTGATAGCCAAATCTACTTCCTGTACGGTGTAGTCTTCGTTGTTTGTATTTGCCATATTTTAATATTATTTTGTTTTTCTTTGTCTTACGCATGCCTCAAATAGGCACATTTAGCGGCGCAAATTTACTATATTTAATTGAATAAACAATATTTTTTATAAAAAAAAGTGCCTAAATGCGCTTTTTTCATTGATTTTTTGTATCTTTGCCACGTTAATTTTGAATTTTGAGCATGAAACTGAACCAATTGACGATAACCAATTATAAGAATATCCGCGAGGCAGACCTAAGCTTCTCGCCAGGCGTGAATTGCCTGGTGGGAAAGAACGGTATGGGCAAGACCAACCTGCTGGACGCAATCTATTATCTGTCATTCTGCAAGAGTTTCAATGCTGTACCTGACGGACAAGTGATTACCCACGGCGAGGATTTCTTCATGCTTCAGGGTCACTACGAACTGGGCGAAATGCCCGAGGAGATTCATTGCGGCTACAGGCTGCGATCAAGGAAATCATTCAAGCGTGGCGGCAAGGAATACCAGCGTCTGTCTGACCATATCGGGTTACTGCCTATCGTAATGCTAACGCCAGCCGACAGTATTCTGCTGCAAGGCGGAAGTGAAGAGCGCCGAAAGTTTATGGATATGGTAATCAGCCAGTTTAATAAACCCTATCTGAATGCTTTGATCCGCTATAATCAGGCACTGATGCAGCGCAACAGCCTGCTGAAGAATGAGCCTCCCTGCACAGATCCTTTGCTTTACAGTGCGTGTGAGGAGCAGATGGATTTCTACGGGCAGCAGATTTATCAGGCAAGGCGTCAGTTCGTGGAGGATTTCACCCCAGTATTTCAGGAATTCTATAGTCAGATTTCTATGGATAGGGAGCAGGTCAGCTTGAGTTATACCTCACACTTTGAGGGCGGTCAGAGTCTGCTTCCGTTGCTCAATGCTGTGAGAGGAAGAGATCTCTCACTTGGTTATACTACGCGCGGTGCTCATAAGGATGATCTGGTGATGCAGCTTGGTGACTTCCCGATGAAACAGCTTGGCTCCCAAGGGCAGAATAAGACTTTCCTGGTGGGACTGAAGCTGGCGCAGTTCGATTTTCTGCGCCGAATGGGACATACCACTCCTGTGCTGCTTCTCGATGATATCTTTGACCGTCTGGATGGTGACCGCGTGGAGCAGATCATCAGGCTGGTGGCTTCGGATAAGTTCGGCCAGATTTTTATCACAGATACCAACCGTGAATACCTGGACAGAATCATTGACCACGTGACGGACGACTATAAGTTGTTTGAGGTCAGGGAGGGAAGGTATTGTGAAGTGAAAAGTTAAAAGTTAAGAGTTAAAAGTTAAAAAGGGAGGGAACGTGCAAAGGAAAAACGAACAATCCATCGGAGAGATACTGCGTGAATATCTGAAGATTACGCAGCTTGAGAATCATGTGTTCGAAGGGAAGATTGCTGACCTCTGGCGTGAGACTCTGGGCGATGCCATCACTGCTGAAACGGAGCGTATCCACTTGTCGGGTGGTGTGCTGGTCATCGTCCTGCGTTCACCTTCGCTCAAGAACGAGATTATGATGAGACGTACTGCTATCCGAATGACGCTGAACGAAAAGTTGGGATCGGATGTAATAAAACAGGTGGTGGTGCGTTAATAGTATGAGGAATGGAAATACCCTTTTATGCGGAAATACCTTTTAAATATAATTATTCTCTGGTTCATGACCACGGCGGTGGCCATGGGACAGGTGCATTTGTATGGTAAGGTGACCGATGAACTGGGGCAACCCATGGATGTGGTGCATGTGCGTCTTGCCAAAGGAAGCGCTGGCACCACTACGAATTTTAAAGGAGAATATGAACTGAAGGTGGCCGAATCTGACACCTTACGCATCCTATTTACAAGCCTTGGCTACAGACGTGTGGAGAAAGTGGTCAATACCCGAGGCGTAAAGGCTGGGGAGAACGGACTGAAACGTATGCTCCTCAATGTGCAGATGCGCCCAAACGAATCGGTGCTCAATGATGTGGAGGTGACAGCGCAGCGACAGATGTCTCTGACTGGCAACATGGAGAAACTTTCAGTGGAAAACCTGAAGCAGATGCGCTCCACCTCGGGCAATGCAATAGAGGATATGCTGGGAACCATGGCAGGAGTGAATGTCAATAATGAACTCTCTTCACAGTATTCTGTACGCGGTGGTTCGTTTGATGAGAACCTGGTTTATGTCAATGGCATTGAGGTGTATCGTCCGCAGTTGATTGCTTCCGGCCAGCAGGAGGGTCTCTCTTTTATCAACCCTGCAATGGTGGGGGAGGTGGACTTCTCAACGGGTGGATTCTCCAGCGAATATGGTGATAAGATGTCGTCAGTGCTCGACATTACTTACCGCCGTCCCGAAAGCTTCAATGCAGAAGCCACTCTCAGCTTTACTGGCGCTTCCGCCTCTTTGGGGCAGCGTGTGGGCGGCTTTACACAGCTGCATGGACTGCGTTACAAGCGCAATTCCACCATGCTCAATTCGTTGGATACGCAGGGCGAATATGATCCAATCTTCTTTGACTATCAGACCTTCCTGACACAACGCTTCTCGGACAACTGGGATTTGACTTTCCTGGGAAATGTGGCGGTAAATGACTACCGCTTTGTGCCTCATGACCGAGAGACAACTTTTGGAACGTCCGAGGAGGCTCATACCTTTAAAGTCTATTTTGACGGACAGGAGAAGGATGAGTTTGATACCTATTTCGGTGCGCTGACTCTGGGATACAATGGGTTGAAAGGTACTAAACTGCAGCTGATGGCGTCAGCTTTCAAGACGGACGAAGAGGTAACCTTTGATATCTCTGGTGAATACTGGCTGGATCAGGCGGTCAGCGGCGGACAGTCGTCACTGGGCGTGGGCAGCTACATGGAGCATGCGCGTAATTATCTTCAGGCTTCGGTCATGGGGCTGTCGCTCAAAGGTACTACGCAGCTCGGGACCAACAAATTGAGCTACGGAGCCAGCTTCCAGCATGAGACTATTAATGACAGAATTTCGGAGTGGGAACGGAGGGATTCGGCAGGTTACAGCCTGCCCCGTGATCCGTTAAGCCTGCGTGTGATCAATAATCTTCATTCAGACTATCAGGGTAATTCTGCCCGAATGGCATTTTATGTGCAGGATCAGCAGGGATGGGATGCCTGGGGCGGACGCGTGCTGCTTCAGGCAGGTCTGCGCCTGAGCCATTGGTCATTTAATGGCGAATGGCTTCTTTCGCCACGTGCTTCGCTCCGATATACGCCAGATGACCATCGCAATCAGATCTATAGGCTTGCGGCTGGCATCTATTACCAGTCCCCTTTCTACAAGGAGTACCGGCTGAACTATATGGACAATCAGGGCAATGAGTTTGTGCGGATGAATGACCAGATCAAGTCACAGCGTTCCTACCAGATTATCCTTGGTTCGGACATTACTTTCGATGCTAATAACCGACCCTTTAAGTTCACGGCTGAAGCTTATTATAAAGGGATAACTGATTACATTCCGTACATTGTAGATAATGTCCAGATCCGTTATCTGGGTGCCAATACAGGTAAGGCCTACAATGCTGGCTTGGATATGAAGCTGTTCGGACAGTTTGTGCCGGGTACTGATTCCTGGCTCTCGCTCTCGCTGATGTCGAGCAAGGAGACTTATGACGAGATCTACCGAGGCGAGATCCGAACAATTAAGACTCCCCGTCCCACAGAGCAGCGCTACGGTGTGGGCGTCTTTTTCAGCGATTATTATCCTGGTCACGAAGCCTATCGTGTCTTCCTCCGTGGCGTGTTCAATGATGGTCTGCCTTTCTACAGTCCAGAGGGTGGACGCGGCTCTGGCATCTTCCGTACGCCGGCTTATAAGCGCATTGACTTGGGTGCCAGCCGTGTGTTTGATGCAAAGCATGACCGATTCATGAGCAGTGCCTCATGGCGTCATGTGCAGGAACTCTCCCTGGGTCTTGACCTCTTTAATCTCCTTGATATCGATAATACCAACTCTTACTATTGGGTCACTGCAGTCAGCAACAACCAGTTTGCGGTGCCTAATTATCTCACTGGCCGTATGATCAGTTTGTCGGTGAGTGTGAAATTGAAATAATTTTAGAGTTATAATAAAAGCTCACGCGGCAGGAAATCCGTCAGACGATTGCCTCTATCAGCGTTCGTCCGTTCAGCTCTACTGGTGGCAGCAAGCCAGACTGCTTGGTCTTGTTGAAGCAGAAACTGATCATGTAACCGGTTTGCAGATTGTACCTTTCCAGATATTCTGCAAGTTGTTTTTCGCCGCGTTCGTTATAGGATTGTCCGTGCCAGATCTTCAGTTCCACGATGTATTGCTGACCGAGGTAATCTATGATGATGTCGGTACGAGTGAGGTCACGTGTCTGTGCCACGCAGTAGTAATTGCCTATGCCATTGATGATAGGGCGAAGGTAGGTAAGGAAGATCTTTCGGCCGTTGTCCTCCACAAACTGATCATCGTGCCCAGGACGATAGATTTCGTTGAAGTGAACGCAGAAACGCTCCATGAGATGACGCATGTCGATAATGCCATCATGGACGAACTGGTTCTTCTCGTATTCGCCCAACTGGTAGATGGAGGATGGCTTGTCAATAGAAATATAATAGTTGTAAAGCCATGTCTCGAATATGCGGCAGGCTATCTTTGTTGCCCCCAGTTCCTCCTTCACGAAGTTGAACATAACAGCAATGTTGATGTCCCGATCGTAATAGTTGAAGGATACTCGCTTACCGCCAAAGATGATGGATTTCATCATGTCGGAAAGCCCTGGGAACTGAGTCAGTTTCTTCTGCATATCGTCAAAGAGCGTGTTGCTCTCTTTCAATAACACATTAACTGCCTTCAGCACACCCTCCTTGTCCCAGGTGTATTGTTCAGTATCAATAATCTGGCATAGACGACTCACGAGGAAAGGATAGCCAGCGGTGTAGTCACGAATCATCTGACCTACGAATACTTCATCAAACGTCAGGTCGTGGTCTGCCTTGTACTCTGCCAGCATTCCTGCAATGCCATCTGCCGAAAGACTCATATCAACATTGAACGGAACCGCGATATTCCAGGGCGAATTATACTGATGCTGATCCTCTGGACGCATCTTCAGCTTAAGATTCTTGATGTCATAGACACCGGAGAGGATGACGGATTGGAAGGTAGGTTTAACGTCTCTGTCAAGATACATCCTTCGGAGCAAAGCCAATAGTTTCAAGAACGAAGGATAATTACCAGCTTGATCAACTTCGTCAATCAATACCACAACAGGTTTAGAATTGCGATGGCAGACATTACTGATAAACTTAGCCAAATCCTTCTCGCTGCATTTCTCGTTATGAGCTTCATAAAATGCAGAAATATATTCGCTCACCTCTTTGTCAAGCCCTTCAAGTGGAGTCCACTCAAATGCATCTGCCATCTGATATGCAATGGCTGCATATAATTTTTCTTCGTCTGCGTATGTTGATTCTGCCAATCCTTCAAAACTAAGACTGAACACACAGAACTCGTTAGAGAATCTACTACTTATTGCTTTCAGCGTGGTAGTCTTGCCATACTGCCTGCCACGATTGATGCAGAAATAGTCACCCTTGGTAACCATCTTACGGATGATTTCCAAGCGTTCGGTGAGGTCCACCATATAGTGTTCGTTCGGGCGACAGGTACCCGCTGTATTGAATGTTTTCATACTTGCAGTGGCGAAAGTGCATAACTTTTGCTCTGCAAATATATGAAAAAAACTCATAATACGGGCAAAATGCTCTTGAAAACAGCGTTTTTTATAAAACTTTATAACTTATATTATCCAAACTGGCATTTTTGCGTGCATTTCTGCACATCCAGCCATCTTTAGGAAGGTGATTAGTTATTCAAAAGATGGCGTGAATCGCTCTATTGTTGGTTTTACTCGTCTGGACTCCGTTGAACTTGACGGAAAGAATGTGCTCCCGAAGATTATCAATACCTTCTATTCGTGAGAAGTGTTTTACGTTGTCAGTTACCATCACATCTCGTCTGCAGACTTGCTGTCCTTCCATTGTCCCTCAAACTGAGAGACCCAAGAAGAACTTGCTGCAGCTAGATTAACTTTTATCCTGTTGGCAGCAGAACACATCGACCTGATGATCATGTCCACCAGATCCAATTTCTCACAGAAATGTGGTGCGTGATGCGGCCGCATGGTGACGTGAGGCAAATTTCTGGCTTGATGATGCGGCCGCATGGTGACGTGAGGCAAATTTCTGTCTTGATGATGCGGTCGCACGGAGACGTGGGGCAATTTTTTTGACTTGATGATGCGGCCGCACGGTGACGTGAGGCAAATTTTTTGGCTTGATAATGCGGCCGCACGGTGACGTGAGGCAAATTTTTGGCTTGATGATGCGGCCGCATGGTGACGTGGGGCAAATTTTTGGCTTGATGATGCTGCCTCATGGTGACGTGGGGCATAAGAACTACATTTGATATGTGAAGATTGCAAAAAATAATGGTGGAAATAAATGATGAATGGCTACGCCGCCGTTACCGCATGTGTATATGGAAGGCCTGGAAGAAATGCAGCACGAAGGTGAAGAACCTCATCATGTGCGGCATTGCGGGATGGCAGGCCTATGAATGGGGTAACAGCAGCAAGAAGTACTGGCGAGTGGCCAAAAGTCCGATATTAGATCGAGCAATAAGCAATGAGTCATTACGGAAGCAAGGCTGGTCATGTCTGCGGACTATCACCGTTTAATAGTCCGCGTGCAATAATAAGGAACCGCCGTATGCCGAACGGCACGTACGGTGGTGTGAGAGGTCGGTAAACGTGAAAGTAGGAGATAAACGCCTACGATTAGCGTTTACCTCCTACTCGATTAAAAAACTTAACAAACTATGCTGCGGATTCTAGGTATAATGTTTTTTAGGATGAAAATTTGGCTTTTTACAAAATAATGCGTAATTTTGCGCCCAAATTCAAATGAATATGCAAACACGACTCTCTACAAGCCTTTTGTCCTTCCTCCTGCTGACAACTTATGTCCTGATTCTTAGCTGCACATCGCAGCCACAATACCCAGACGAACTGCTTGCCATCGACAGACTGACGATGAACAGACCTGATAGCGCGTTGCTGCTGCTCAGAGGTATGAAGCCGAGGATGACCCATGAGTCAGAGTCAGTGCGCCGATACTATCAGTTGCTAATGGTCAAGGCACAGGACAAGGCTTACATTCGCCATACCTCAGATTCACTTGTTATTGACCTTCTTCACTACTACACGGAGAAGGGCGATCTCCGTCTGTTGCCTCAGGCATGTTATTATGCGGGTCGCGTCACTCGCGATCTGGGCGATGCCCTTCAGGCACTTGACTATTTCCATCAGGCACTTTATGCTATGAGTCAGCCTTCTTACCAAAGGGCAATGAAAGGACATGAACAAGAGATGTTGCAGTTGCAGGGCAAGGTCTTTGCACAGATGGGCTACCTCTTCAGTCGTCAGCACCTTTATGACGAGGCTATCAAGGCTTTCAAACACGGGTATAGTATGGATAGTATCAATCAAGATACCTTGGGGATGATCAAGAATCTTCGAGATTTAGGGAATGTGTTTCAATTATCAGGCATTTATTTAGATGCTCTTTCCTCATATGGTGATGCAGAACAATACGCCCTTCTTAAAAAAGATACAACACTTTTATTTAAAGTATCTGTCCAAAAAGCATTTCTATATAATCGTTTAGGAGAATACAGCAAGGCAAAAGAGGCTCTTCTCAAATACCCACTTTTTTTATCTAACTCAAATAAAAGTAGCGTATATTCGATAGCGGCTGAAATCTATTCTAATTTAAAAGATAAAGACAATGCAAGAGATTATTTTATTAAACTATTGAATAGTAATGATATTGTTGCACGCTCAAATGCAAATCTGTGGTTAGGTCAGCAAGCAAGTATTAATGGAAATGAGAAAAAGGCATTATATTATATTCGTGAGTACATGCTTCTTCAAGACTCAATAAATCTCTTAAAGAACGATGAATCCGTAGCCCTATCCCAATCTCTCTACAACTATCAGCTTCGCGAACATGAGATTTCAGAACTGAAGGTCAAAGAAACCTCACTTAAGGCCAGGTTGTGGATGTATATCGCCTTGGCTGCAATTGTTTCCATATTACTGGCAATTGCCTTCACATTATTATACATCGAGCACATGCACAAACGGAAGATAAACCTTCAGTATGAACATCTGCAGCGTATCATTGCAGCCAACAAGCAGCATGCCGAATTGAAACAGGAATTGACCAAAGCATCTGTATCAGATTTGAAGAATAATAAAACCTATAAAAAGGTCTGGCAGAAGTGTAACAGCCAACAGCCTTTGAACCAAAACGACTGGAAAGAGATTGAGACGTTATTCGACACGGTCATGCCCGAGTTCCTGCCTAAACTGCGAAGCATTCAGAGCTACAACGGAACGGAGTGGAAACTCTCTTTGCTGGCAAAGATGGACTTCTCCTGGCATGAAATAGCCACATTGGCAAGCCTTACGTATGATGCAATTCATTCGTCGCAATCACGTCTTTTCAAAAAGGTATTCAAGAACGATGTAACATACAAAAATTGGAGAGATTTTATTAAATCTCTATAAAACAAGTATAACCTTTATTAAATTCTGTGCAAAATCTGTGCATCAATATTTGCAGAGTTTTTGCACAGTCTTTTTTTTGTTTTTTCAATTAGATTTTCTCATCTTTGCATCACAAACCAAATATTTTACAGTTATGAGAAAATTATTTTTGTTTTTACTATTTCTTCTACCTTTTGTAGGTAGTGCTGGTGAGCCAGAAACAATTCCTTTATCTATCGAAGACAAATTTACTGATGAAGACAATCGCAATGAGACGGGCTCCACTTCTTTTTCCGCCCAGCTCATCAACAACAATTTGGTTAAAGTCCAATCCACAGAAATATCCACTTTTGAAGTTCGCATTTTCGATGTGCCTTACAACAACTATTTTGATAATAGGAATTGGGAGGATGATTATATTGTGGTTGATGCAAACCAAGATGGAAATACGTGGCGGAAAGAAAATCATCGTATAGCACACCATACAAACTATTATCCAAGAGCTAGTAAAACAGCAGACGACTGGTTCTTCTTGCCCGGCATCTATTTAGAAGCAGGGAAGCCCTACCAGTTTTGCATGATGGCCAGAATTTGTAGTATTTACGATCCAGGCAAGGTGGAGGTGATGGTAGGATGCAGCCCCGAAGTAACTGGAATGACCAAAGAAATTATGAACCCATTTACGATCAATACTGTAGGGGAACGTCAGACATGCGAAAACAGGTGTTTTTATGTAGAGCAGTCAGACATATATTATTTTGGCATCCATAATATGTCAGAACCAGGTTCTGATGTGGAGATCTATGAGATTGACGTAGAGCCAGGCATCGTACCAGAAAGTCCCATGCCCGTTATTGAGCCGCTCGTGCAGCCTGACCCCATTGGACGCCGTGTAGCTACCATTGGTATTTATGGCCCACGATTCAACATGGCCAGGGAAAAAATCTCCGAGGATGCTGTGATTGACTATGAGATTGACGGCCAGCTGGTGGGATCGTCCCTCCCCGCCGAATATGTGGAATTTCAAGTAGAGGTGGACAAGAACGATGACCACGAGTTCCGCATCGTGCCTTTGCTGAATGGTAATCCAGGACCAAAGGTAAGGGTTTCGGCCTACGTCGGTCAAGACATACCTCTGCGTCCTGAGAACTTCAAGGTGGAGCTTCAGCCCGATGGCCTCTTCTTTACATGGGATTATGTGCCAAATATTGGCTTCTTTGGACATCCTGTCATCCCTGAGGAAGTGGGATACACCGTTTATGCCAAAGACGAATATTCTATGGGATGGCTTGGCTTTTCGGAAGACGATATCAATGTGCACCGGAACAGTTTTTTCTACCCCTGGGATTATTCTGCCTGGGTGGGTACATTTTACTTCCAAGTAGTTGCCCAGAACGAAAAAGGAGTATCTCATCAACCTTATACCGGTTGGACCGAAGTCGTCATTGAACCGAACTATTTCCAGTCAGTATTTGATGCAACGAAGAAAGAAATTCAAATCTTTGACCTCTCTGGTCGGCAGAAGAGTGAACTGCACCCGGGTTTCAACATCATTCAAAAGGATGGGGTGACGAGGAAGGTGGTGGTCAAGGAGTAGAGATTTGACAAACTTACATTTTAAATAATATTGTAATACATAATGCGGACACATAGAGACGTGGGGCTCATTCATGACTTTATGATGCGGTCAGATGGAAATGTGAGGTCTAATTTGGTCCTAACATACTACATTGGGTATTCAATCCTAATTTGCAGTTAGCAAAATGCAAGGTAATGAGGCTGAAATAGTGGAGTATAAGGAATAAAGGGGCATCAGATTTGGTGTTTTCGGATTTATTTGCTATCTTTGCGCGCATTTTACGAGCGGTGCTCGCATAGTTAAAGAGTTAAATCGCCTTCGCGACGCCTGCCCTTTTTGGTAGGGATTTGGGCAAAGACTTTAGCAGCAGACTCACTCTTTAACTCTTTCACTTTTTCACTATTTAACTTCGATAGATAATGATTTCGGTAAACAATCTTTGCGTCCAGTTCGGAAAGCGAGTGCTTTTCCAGGATGTCAACCTCAAATTCACTAATGGCAACTGCTATGGCATCATCGGCGCCAATGGTGCAGGCAAATCAACTTTCCTTCGCGTACTGAGCGGTGAGCTCGACCCTACATGTGGTACCTTTGAGATGGCTCCAGGTGAGCGTCTCTCTGTGCTTGAGCAGGATCACACCAAGTACGATGAATATACGGTCATTGATACTGTGCTCCGCGGCAACACTGTGCTCTATGCCATCATGGAGGAGAAGAACGCCATCTATGAGAAGGCAGAGATGACCGAGGAGGATGGCATGCGTGCCGCTGAACTGGAGGAGAAGTTTGCCGAGATGGACGGCTGGAATGCTGAGAGTGATGCTGCCATGCTCCTCTCTGGCCTGGGTATCAAGGAGGATATGCACTACATGATGATGGCTGATATTCCTGCCAAGCAGAAGGTACGTGTGATGCTTGCCAAGGCTTTGTTCGGCAACCCGGACAACCTGCTGCTCGATGAGCCTACCAATGACTTGGACCTCGATACTGTAATCTGGCTTGAGAACTTCCTGGGTAACTTTGAGCATACCGTACTCGTAGTGAGCCACGACCGTCACTTCCTTGACTCTGTCTGCACCCACACCGTGGATATTGACTTCAAGAAGTGCTCGCTCTTTGCCGGCAACTATTCATTCTGGTACCAGTCTTCACAGCTGGCTTTGCGTCAGCAGCAGATGGCAAACAAGAAGGCCGAGGAGAAGAGAAAGGAACTGGAGGAGTTCATCCGCCGTTTCTCTGCCAACGTGGCAAAGTCAAAGCAGACCACCAGCCGTAAGAAGATGCTGGAGAAACTTAACGTGGAGGAGATCCAGCCATCTACCCGCCGTTATCCTGGCATCGTATTTACTCCGGAGCGCGAGGTGGGCAACAAGGTGCTTGAGGTACACGGCCTGACAAAACAGATTGAGGGTCAGACGCTGTTCAAGGACGTTGAGTTCCAGATTGAGCCGGGTGATAAGGTGGTGTTCCTGAGCCATGACCCACGAGCCATGACTGCGCTCTTTGAGATCATCAACGGCAAGGATCAGGACTTTGAAGGTACTTATCAGTGGGGACAGACCATCACTACGGCTTATCTGCCGCTTGACAATTCTGCATTCTTTGACACGGACAAGAATATGATTGACTGGATTGCCCAATATTCAAAGGATACGCTCGAAATCACACTTAAGGGCTTCCTGGGTCGTATGCTCTTCCGTGATGAGGAGGTACTGAAGAAGGCCTCTGTGCTTTCGGGTGGTGAGAAGATCCGCTGCATGATAGCCCGCATGATGATGACCAATGCCAACACTCTGGTGCTTGACTCTCCAACCAACCACCTCGATATGGAGTCAATTCAGGCGTTCAATAACAACCTGCAGACCTTCAAGGGTGTCATCCTGATGTCAAGCCATGACCATGAGTTCATCCAAACCGTCTGCAACCGCGTCATCGAGCTGGGTCCTAACGGAATCATCGATAAGCGTACCGAATTTGATGACTACATCACGGATGAGCGTGTGAAGGCAGCTCGCGAGAAGATTTATTGATTCTTATCATCCCCAAATAAAAGATGGCCGTGTCAAGATTTCTATACTCCATCCTGCTGATAGCAGCGCTCTTGAAATGTGAGTGCCTCTTTGCCCAAACCTCAAATGACGTGCCATTCAATGGTGTGGTAACTGACATGCTGGATCAACCGTTGAAGGGGGTAACGATCTGGGTAGAAAACGAGAACAAGTATTCAAAGAGTGATAAGAAGGGGCGGTTCGGACTAACCAATGTCCAGGCTACCGACACTTTGCATCTGCGCTACCGCAAGATCCGCTACAATATCCCGGTGCAGGGCAAGAAGAGTATTCGTATCCGTCTGGGAGACCAACTGGAGGTGCACGAAGATGAGACACTGGTCAATCTGGGATATGGATACGTCAAGCAACGCGAACGTCTCATCCCGACCAGTGGTATCTCGGGGGAAGACCTCGTCAAAACCGGTAAAACGAATCTGCTGGAAGCGCTCACCGGAAAACTTGCCGGCGTGCAGATCACTGGTGGGCGTGTCATCATCAGAGGTGTTGGTACTAACTCTGATCATACAGATCCTTTGTTCATTGTGGACGGAATGATTGTCCCATCACTCGATTATGTCATGGTGAACACTGTAGATCATGTGGAGGTACTGAAAGATGCTTCAATCTATGGCGCGCAAGGTGCTAATGGCGCCATCCTGGTAACACTAAAAAGTGGCAAGAGCCGATAACAGTATTTGTACTTCTTGACGCCAGTGGACTTCTCAACTGAAGTGATGGCTGCGAAGAGAAACAGAAGAGGGGTGTGTCAAAGGTTTTAGAACCATGACACACCCCCTCTTCTGTTTATGGATAGATTTTTAGAACATACGGAAGCCCATCAGGCGACGCATTTCGTTGAGCGTCTCGCGGACGTATGCACGAGCCTTCTCTGCACCCATCTGGCGTACCTTGTTGAGGTAATCGGCGTCAGCATAAATCTCATTATAGCGCTCACGGATAGGAGCGGTGACTTTGAGCACGTCTTCAGCAATCTGCATCTTCAGGTCGCCATAGCGGATTGAGCAGTCATTCCAGGCAGCGAGGTACTGATCATAGACCTCAGGAGCAGAGACAAGCTTAAGGAAGTAGAAGAGATTCTTGATAGGCTCATTCATCTCGGAGTTTGGCTGCTCGGGAGTCATATCGGTCACAGCCTTCTTGAACTTCTTGATTACGGTCTTGTCATCATCATTGATGTAGATGCAGTTGCCCTCGCTCTTGCCCATCTTGCCGCTGCCGTCAAGTCCAGGGATCTTGATAGGCTCACCCTTTGCCTCGTATGGCTTTGGTTCAATCATCAGGTCACACTTATAGAAGTTGTTGAAGCGCTTGGCGAAGTTGCGAGCCATCTCCAGGTGCTGGAGCTGATCCTTGCCGACTGGTACAAAGTTGGCGCGATGCTGCAGGATGTCGGCAGCCATCAGGACAGGGTAGGTGAGGAGGCCGGCATTGACATTGTTTGGCTGCTTGCGTGCCTTGTCCTTGAAGGAGACAGTCTTCTCCAATTCGCCCAGATAGGCATGCATATTTAATAAGGTATAGAACTCGCAGGTTTCTGGGACGTCCGACTGCACATACACAGTACACTTCTCAGGATCCATGCCCGCTGCCAGATACTCGGCGAGAATAGAGCGGACATTAGGATTGAGAACCTCTGGGTCAGGCTGAGTGGTGAGTGAATGATAGTCAGCGATGAAGTAGCGACAGTCATAGTCATTCTGCATATCCACAAAATTGCGGAGTGCACCATAGTAGTTTCCGAGGTGAAGATGTCCGGTTGAGCGGATGCCGCTCAGGACAATAGGTTTCTTTTCCATTTTATGATGTTTGGTTTTATTTTACATTCTCAAGTATCTTGCTTACCACAGCCTCATTGCCGGCAGCAATAGAGATGGCGCGATCGTCACGGAAAGAGCGGATGATTCCGCCGGCTTCCTCCACGATAAGCATTCCGGCACAGACATCCCATGGCTTGAGGTTGAGCTCCCAATAGCCATCAAGCATACCGGCAGCTACACAGCAGAGGTCATAGGCAGCGGCTCCCATGCGGCGGAATCCGCGAATCTGAGGGAGCAGACGGCAGAGATTGTCCAGATTATTGTCAGCCGATGATACCGAACCCTTGTCATAAGGGAATCCGGAAGCTACAACACACTCATTGAGATCACTCTTGCGGGCTACATGGATCTGCCTGCCGTTCCACTGGGCTCCTTCTCCACGAATGGCTGTAAAGAGTGCATCCATAGCCGGAGCATAGACTACACCCACCTGAGTGACGCCATTCTTGCGGATGCCGATGCTGACACAGAAGATATGCAAACCCTGCGAGTAGTTGTTGGTGCCATCCAGCGGATCTACGACCCATTCCCATTCGGAATCAGGATTCATGTGCCCTCCTGTCTCCTCGCTGAGGATGCTGTGCGAAGGATAGTCCTCAAGTATTCGCTCCATGATCAAAGCTTCACACTCCTTGTCAACCTCTGTGACCACATCATGCATGCTGGTCTTGGTCTCCATCTCCAGATGGCGGCTGCGGAATTTGTGCAGCTGGAGCTTGCCAGCAGCCATGGCAATATCAATGGCACACTGAAGCAGTGAAGCATTGTCTTCGGTGTGTTCTTTGCGTGCAAAAGGATGCGTGATGCTCATGATCAGGTGGTGTTAATAAATAAACGAATAATTGTAAGCAATGATAATTTGCGCGCAAAGATAAGTGTTTATTGGCATATATCCAAATTTTTGTCTTTTTTTTGATTATTCTCTCAAGCTAAATGGTTTGTTTTTTGGAATGTTGCCAAAAAGAATGTATCTTTGCAGCAATGTTTCACGATGAAAAAAGTAGAGAATTGTGTTTGAACTTAAATATTCCGCTGAAGATTCTTCTGTAGAGAGAGACTCGTCAAGAGGTACTGAAGAACTCTTTCCGCTCATAGACGAGCAGGGAAATGTCATAGGCAGTGCCACACGCAAATACTGCCACGGCGGCTCAATGGCTCTGCACCCAGTGGTGCATCTGCATGTGATGGATCAGGAGGGCAGGCTCTATCTGCAGAAGCGCTCCATGAAAAAAGATATTGCCCCTGGGCTGTGGGATACCTCCGTGGGCGGCCATGTGGATTATGGTGAGTCATTACTTGATGCCGTGAAGCGAGAGGCGCGTGAGGAATTGGGCGTCAGGTGTGAGGATGCCGAACTTCAGTCCCTCTTCCAATACGTCTGGCAGTCGAGTCGTGAGCGGGAGGTCGTTACCGCCTTTTCCATTGTTTATGAGGGTGAACTCTTCCCCGATCATGATGAGGTGGATGAAGGCAGGTTCTGGACGATGTCCGAGTTGCAGGAGCAATTGGGGCAGGGAGTCTTTACCGAACAGTTCGAACAGCAGGAGATTGGTCGCCTCTTGGCGAAGTTAAAAAGTTAAAGAGTTAAAAAGTTAAAGAGTGAACTACCTGGGTAAGAAAGTAGCATATTATACGTTGGGTTGCAGGTTGAACTTTGCCGAGACCTCTACGCTGGCATTCCGTCTGGAGCAGTTAGGCTTTCAGAAGGTGTCAGCAGATAAGCGTGACAGCGGTGAGGCATCGCTGATCATAGTCAATACCTGTGCCGTGACTGAGCAGGCTACAGCCAAGAGCCGCCAACAGATCAATAAACTGATTGCGGAGCATCCTGAGGCTTACGTAGTGGTGACCGGCTGTTATGCCCAGATTGAACCGCAGAAACTGGCGGAGAGAGTCAAGGGCATTGACGTCATTGTGGGTACCGAATTCAAGGGCGATAATATTGTAGGGTTGCTCGGCGACTTGCAGAAGAGGGAGGAGACACTCTTCTACCGTACCGAATATAAGGATATACACACTTTCCATGGCGGCTGTTCGGCAGATGACCGCACACGCCATTTTCTCAAGGTGCAGGATGGCTGTGACTATTTCTGTACCTACTGCACCATTCCGATGGCACGTGGCAGGAGCAGAAATGCTACGATAGCTGAGCTGGTAAAGATGGCGCAGGACGTAGTGGAGAAGGGTGGCCGGGAGATTGTGCTGACGGGCGTGAATATCGGTGACTTCGGACGTACAACGGATGAGAATTTCTTCGACCTGTGCCGTGCCCTTGATGAAGTGGAGGGTGTGGAGCGTTATCGTATTGGTAGCATCGAACCCAACCTGATTACAGATGAGATCATCCACTGGATAGCGGCGGAGAGCAAGCGTTTTGCTCCACATTTCCATATCCCGCTGCAGGCTGGTAGTGATGAGGTGCTGCGTCTGATGCGCAGACGTTATGATACCGCACTATTCCGGCACAAGATAGAACTGATCCGTGAAGTTATTCCTCATGCCTTCATCGGCGTGGATGTGATGGCAGGAATGCGAGGAGAGACGGAGGAACTCTTCCAGAAGTCGTATGATTTTCTGGAGTCACTGCCCGTGAGCCAGCTGCATCCTTTTACATATAGCGAGCGAAGCGGAACCAAGGCGCTTGAGATCAAGCCTGTGATCCCAGGACCTGAACGTCATGAGCGCACTGCCCGATTGGTATCCTTGAGCGAACAGAAACTGCAGGATTTCTATGCGTCACAGTTCGGCAAGACTAGGCGAGTGCTCTGGGAACAGCCATCCGTGCTACGTGACGGCTCTTATGCCCCGATGCACGGCTTCACGGAGAATTATGTGCGTGTGGAGCGAGAGTATGCCCCCGAACTGGTCAATGTATGCCAAGAGGTGGTATTGGGTAACAGTATACGCCAGACCTCTCAGGGTCCTGTCATTATTTGATGCCTTATGAGAAAGAGATTCTTCGCCTTGACCGCTGGTATGTTAGCGTCCCTGATGCTACAGATTGCTGCAGCACAGGATTTCACCGCCGTGTCACGGTTCTTCTTTGACCCCACTCGTCCTGCCGGAGCTGTACCATACGTCTCTGCGACGCTGGAGCCAGAGAAACTTCCTGCGGATCCAGTTGCGAATGAAGAGGAACTGGTGGTCCGTCTGGATGCTGTAGATTGTACTACTCTCGTGGAGTATGTCTCTGCTGCTCTTCTTGCCGGAGAGCCAGAACCCCTTCCTGATGACTCGCTTTTTCTCCAATATCTGCAACTGCTCCGTTACCGGAAAGGTGAACGTGGTAACTATGCTACGCGAAAGCACTACTTCAGCGAGTGGATCTCTGATGCCGAAGCTCACGGGCTCCTCACGGATGTGACTGCTTCATTGGCTGGAGCTGTCCCGCTGAAGCGTCCCGTCAATTTCATGAGCCGCAATGTGAAGTATTATCCGCAGCTGCAATCCTGCCGACTGCTTCTCTCTGACGTTATGAAGGCGGAGCAGATGCTCTCCGAACAGACATTCTATTATATCCCCTCCCAGCAGTTGCAACATGCCTATAAGCAGCTGCAGCATGGTGATATTGTAGCCTTTGTGACTGAAAAGGCGGGGCTTGACATCCAGCATGTAGGTTTTGTGTGGTATCCAGATTCCTCTGCACATGCGCCCCAGCTTTACCATGCCAGCACTACACAAAAGGCAGTGACTATTGACCCCACTACACTTCAGGATTATGCCACAAGGGTCAAAAACTGTCTCGGCGTCCGTATTGTTCGTTTGAAGATTGACAGATAAATGACTTTTTTGCCTGTTTTTTGAGCAAAAAATCAGGCAAAAATATGTTACAGAACACAAAAACGTAAAAAAACTGACCCAAAATGAGGGTTTGAATGTTTTTTTATGCTATATTTGCTCCGCGTTTGGCAACTCTCGCGAGTTTCCATCCTTAATCTAATATATTATCACCTTTATATTAATACCGCTTATGAAAGTCTACAGCTCTAAAGAGATCAAGAACATTGCCCTGCTTGGCAATGACGGTTCGGGTAAAACCACCCTCACAGAGACACTCCTCTACATCAGTGGTCAGATCAGCCGTAAGGGCCGCGTCAGCCAGCAGAGTACCGTGAGTGACTATTTCCCAGTAGAGAAGAATTACGGATATTCAGTATTCAGCACTGTATTCCACGCCGAATGGAATGGCAAGAAACTCAATATCATTGACTGCCCAGGTATGGATGACTTCGTTGGTCAGGCTATCACCGCCATGTCTGTTACCGATACCACCGTGCTCTTGATTAACGGCTCTGTAGGCCCAGAGGTAGGTACACAGAATCACTTCCGCTACACAGAGAAACTCCAGAAGCCAGTCATCTTCCTTGTAAACCAGCTTGACAGCCCTGAATGTGACTATGAGACCATCGTGGAGGATCTGCAGATGAACTATGGTTCGAAGGTAATGCCAGTGCAGTATCCTGTTGAGACCGGTGAAGGTTTCCATCAGTTGATTGACGTTATCCTGATGAAGCAGCTCACATACGGTCCTGAGGGCGGTACTCCTACCATCGAGGATATTCCTGCTTCAGAGATGGACAAGGCTCAGGAGATGCACAAGGCACTCGTAGAGGCTGCTGCTGAGAATGATGAGAGCCTGATGGAGAAGTTCTTTGAGACCGAACAGCTCACAGAGGATGAGATGCGTGAAGGCATCCGCAAGGGTATGGTGACCCGCTCTATCTTCCCTGTCTTCTGCGTATGCGCAGGCAAGAATATGGGTGTAGGCCGACTGATGGAGTTCTTGGGCAATGTTGTTCCATTCGTGGATGAGATGCCAGCCGTACACAATACCCGCGGCGAGGAGGTTAAGCTTGATCCTGCAGGCAATACTTCGCTTTACTTCTTCAAGACAGGCGTAGAGCCACACATCGGTGAGGTTCAGTACTTCAAGGTAATGAGCGGTACGCTGAAAGAGGGCGATGATCTGGTCAATGCAGATCGTGGTACCACAGAGCACCTGGCACAGCTCTTTGTCTGCTCTGGTGCTAACCGTGAGAAGGTGAGCGAGCTGCAGGCTGGTGATATCGGCTGTACTGTGAAGCTTCGTGACGTTCGTACCGGAAATACTCTTAACGCAGGCAACGCTGACAATAAGTTCAACTTCGTTAAGTTCCCACAGAGCAAGTTCACACGTGCTATCTCTGCAGTAAAGCAGGCTGATACCGAGAAGATGATGCAGGCACTGACCCGTATGCGTCTGGAGGATCCTACTTGGGTGGTTGAGCAGTCGAAGGAACTTCGTCAGATTTTGGTACACGGACAGGGTGAGTTCCACCTTCGTACATTGAAGTGGCGTCTGGAGAATCTTGATAAGGTAGAGGTTTCATTCGCACCACAGCGCATTCCATACCGTGAGACCATCACCAAGTCTGCTCGTGCAGAGTACCGTCACAAGAAGCAGTCAGGTGGCGCTGGTCAGTTCGGTGAGGTTCACATGATCGTTGAGCCATACTTCGATGGCATGGAGGATCCTGTGGTTTACAACTTCAGCGGCAAGGAATATCGCGTTACCATGAAGGGTAAGGAGGAAATTGATTTGCCATGGGGTGGAAAGCTTGTCTTCATCAACTCTGTAGTGGGTGGTGCCATTGACAACCGCTTCATGCCAGCTATCCTCAAGGGTATCCAGCAGTGTCTGGAGCAGGGTCCTCTTACCGGCTCTTACGCTCGTGACGTACGCGTTGTAGTATATGACGGAAAGATGCACCCAGTTGACTCTAACGAACTTTCGTTCATGTTGGCTGCTCGTAATGCCTTCAGCGAGGCATTCCGCAATGCTGGTCCTAAGATTCTTGAGCCAATCTATGACGTTGAGGTATTTGTACCATCAGAGAAGATGGGCGATGTGATGAGCGACCTCCAGAACCACCGCGGTATGATCGTGGGCATGGGTGCTGAGGCAGGTTATCAGAAACTTCAGGCTAAGGTGCCTCTCTCTGAGATGTCTGATTACTCTACATCCCTCTCTTCACTCACGCAGGGTGCTGCTTCATTCATCATGAAGTTTGCAAGCTACGAGTTGACTCCTGCAGACATCCAGCAGAAGCTGATTGCTGCTCATGAGAAGGAGGCAGAGGCATAATAACTGACTTTTTGCTGCTTATATATTATAAAATGTAGCAAAATTATACAAAAATCCCAAGGAATTGCCGATTATTAATCCAATTCCTTGGGAATTTTTCATTTTTTTTCTAATTTTGCATCGTGAAAAAGTAATAAATAAGATAGGTGTTATGGTAAATTATCCAAAACTTACTGCCGCAGAGGCAGCACGACTCATTAAGAATGGAAATGTAATTGGCATCGGCGGCTTCTCATCAGTCGGTGTCCCAAAGGCTGTACCTGCAGCCCTTGCTCAGTATGCAATAGAGGAACATGAAGCTGGTCGTCCCTTCCAGATAGGCCTCATTACCGGTGGTGCCACTGGTCCTGCCATTGATACAGATTTAGCCAAAGCCAAGGCTGTAAAGTTTCGCACGCCTTTCCAGTCAAATAAGGAGATGCGTACCGCCATCAACTCTGGCGAAGTGCAGTATTTTGACTGTCACCTCTCAATGATTGGTCAGGATGTGCATTATGGTTTCCTTGGCAAGATGGATGTGGCTATCATCGAAGCTTCGGAGATAACTCCTGAAGGAAATCTCATCCTTTCCACTTCTGTAGGTATCGGTCCTGACCTTGCCGCTCATGCTGACCATATCATCGTAGAGCTTAATCATGCACACGAAGGTAAACTTACCGGTATGCATGACATCTATTTGCCAGAGCTGCCACCTTACCGCAAGCCATTCATGATCACCTCTCCTGGCGACCGTATGGGTACCATCGACCTCAAGGTGGATCCAAAGAAGATCATTGCTGTAGTTGAAACCAACTCGCGCGACAATCAGGCAGGCTTCAAGCCACTTGATGACGATACCCGTGCCATCGGCGCACATGTTTCGAACTTCCTTGTGAATGAACTCAAGTGTGGTGGCATCCCTAAAGAGTTCCTGCCACTCCAGAGTGGTGTGGGCAATATAGCCAACGCTGTAATCGGCGCTTTGGGTGACAATCCTGACGTGCCAGCCTTCTCTATGTTTACCGAGGTGATTCAAAACTCTGTGATGGATCTCATCATGAAGGGTCGCTGTAACTATGTGACCGGATCATCGCTCTCACTTACCGATGACTGCCTCGATATGATGTATGCCAACATGGATGTATTTGGTAATCGTGTGCTGCTTCGCTCACAGGAGATCACGAACCATCCTGAATGCATTCGCCGCCTTGGCATCATTGCACTCAATACCGCATTGGAGGCTGATATCTTCGGCAACGTCAACTCAACTCATGTGATGGGTACAAAGATGATGAACGGCATCGGTGGATCGGCTGACTTTGCACGTAATGCCTTCTTGAGCATTTTTACCACGCCATCACTCGCCAAGGGCGGTGCCATTTCAAGCATCGTGCCAATGGTTACTCATACAGACTCCAGTGAGCATTCTGTTCGTGTGCTTGTTACAGAACAGGGTGTTGCCGACCTCCGTGGCAAGTCGCCTTCTCAGCGTGCTCGCCTCATCATTGAGAATTGTGCGCATCCTGACTATAAGCAGCTTCTCTGGGATTACCTTCGCCTCTCAGAAGGCAAGGGTCTGCATACACCACACTCACTCCGTCACGCCTTCGCCATGCACATTGCATTCGAGGAGACGGGGGATATGCGTAATGCGCGTTTTTAACGCGCATTACGCAAGTTAAAGAGTTAAAAAGTTAAAGAGCAAAAAAAGTTAAAGAGCAAAAAAAGTTAAAGAGTTAAAGAGTTCCCAGTGATACAAAGGTATCGCACCTCTTTACCCTTTTTACCTCTTTACCTTTTTACCTTTTTACCTTTTTACCTCTTTACCTTTTTACCTCTTTCCCTATTTAATTTTTCCCTCTATTTGTTCGCCCAATTTCGGCAGCAAAAACTTTTTAACTCTTTAACTTTTTAACTCTTTAACTTTTTTACCTCTTTACCTTCGCCAACGGCGACTATGGATTGCTTCAACGTCACCATCCTCGGTTGTGGTTCAGCTAAACCCACCTTACGACATTCCCCCACCAGCCAGGTAGTAAATTTCCGTGGAAATCTCTTCCTGGTCGATTGCGGAGAGGGAGTGCAGGTAGGCTTGTGCCGTAATCATATTGCTGTGGGCAAGATTGGGCACATACTGCTCAGTCATTTGCATGGTGACCATTGTCTGGGTCTGGTGGGACTGATCTCCACCTTGGGGTTAGGACAGCGGACGGGCGAGATTGTAATTCATGCGCAACCTGATGCAGAGCGGGTGTTCCAGCCGCTGTTCGATTATTTCTGCCCCGACCTCTCGATGAAGGTGACTTTCCAACCCTTCGATCCATACAAGAGTGAGGTGATTTATGAAGATAAGTCACTACTGATCCGTACCATCCCGTTGCATCATCGTGTGCCAGCCGCTGGATTCCTTTTTCAGGAGAAACCGCGTGACCGCCATTTGCTCATAGAGCGCTGCGAGGAGCTACAGATTCCGTTTGCCTATTATCAAGGCATCAAGAAGGGGAATGATTGGACAGATCCGGAGAGTGGACAGGTAGTGCCTAACGAACTGCTGACATCTGAGCCGACTCCCAGCAAGTCGTACGCTTTCTGTTCGGATACTATCTATGCGGAGAGCATCGTCCCCATTATCGAGGGTTGCGATCTCCTCTATCATGAGGCAACATACGGCGATGTGGATGCAGTAAAAGCTCGTCAGCGAGGTCATTCCACTGCCCGTCAGGCAGCTGTTATTGCCCAGAAGGCTCATGCCAAGCGCCTCTGCATCGGGCACTATTCTGCGCAGTTCATGACCAATGAGCAGGAGCAGGTACTGCTTGCCGAAGCCCAGGAGGTATTTCCGGAAACTATTCTTGCACGAGAACAATTGGTGTTGGATGTATAATGGTTCCCGCAAGTCAAAAGCATCATAATAAAGAATTGTCTCCCTCGCTACAATATAATAGCAGGGGAGACTTTTTGATTTTCACGTTCGCGCAAATTCTTTAATTATCGAATTTCCTCATTCCTTTATTATCCGCTGGAGCGTAGGAGCCGAGAAGAGGAAGCGGCGGAGGGTTTCATTTGTGGTCTGAAGGATGTTGTCCTTGCTGCCTTGCCATTCTACCTGACCATTGGCAAGGAACGTGATGTGGTCACCAATGCCGAGGACGGAATTCATATCATGCGTATTGACAATGGTAATGATGCCGTATTCCTTGGTGATGTCATTAATAAGCTGGTCAATGACAATGGAAGTCTGGGGGTCAAGTCCGGAGTTCGGCTCATCACAGAAGAGGTATTTCGGTTGGAGCGCAATGGCGCGGGCAATTGCCACACGTTTCTGCATGCCGCCGGAGATTTGTGACGGCATTTTCTTGTGGGCATCTGTGAGGTTGACGCGAGTGAGGCAAAAGTCCACACGTTCTCGGATCTGGGCCTCTGTCTGATCGCCGAACATACGCAGTGGGAAAGCAACATTCTCCTCAACGCTCATACTGTCAAAGAGGGCAGAGCCCTGAAACAGCACTCCGATCTCTTTACGCAAGCCAGTCAGTTCCTTTCTGCCGAGAGAATGGAAGTCTCTGCCATCGTAGAGCACTTGTCCCTGCTCCGGGCGGTAGAGTCCGATGAGGCACTTGAGCAAGACCGTCTTGCCTGAACCAGACTGACCAATAATCAGGTTATTGACCCCCGGCTGGAAGGTGCAGTTGATTCCTTTCAGCACTTCTTGGCTGTCGAACGACTTATGTAGCTGCTTGACTTCGAGCATCTCTCTCTTTGGTTTGGATGATTCTTTATTATTGTTCAAAAAACAATGCAAAGATAGGCTGGTTTGACCAAAAAAACAAGTAACAGAGTCAGAAAAACAGTTTTTATCATCATATTTGGCCGATTTTGTTCCATAATAAGCTTAATATGATTATCTTTGCACCATTCTTTCCTCATATAGCACATTTATGAAACGACTGATACTCTTTCTTCTCGTCCTCATTGCTTTGTTTCCGGCGTTCGCCCAGCAGGACAATGAGAATGAGTTCCAGCGCATCGCTCAACGCATCATGGATTCGCATGAGACGGGTAATCTTGTCCCCTCGGACAGCCTTGACCTTTCAGGCGTATGGCGTGGTGGCTATTACCTTGGCGCCACGAGCAATGGCCGTGCTTTGCCGAGTGCATCATTGTCGTTCAAGAGCGGTTCGCTTACCTTTTCGAGTAATCTGGCGCTCGATATGGCAGAAAAGACGCAAAGCAAGACTGACGAGACCTATATCAACGACGGATCTTCACGTACGGTTTGGACAGATATTCACACCAATTCGAAGAAAGTGGACGGAAACGTGCAGCTTGACTATGCGATGAGTTCCGCTAATCATCTCTCTCTGACTCTGCTCGAACAATATAACTGGCAGGACAGGAATGAGGAGGCAAACGCCGAATACTATGATGTGAATCAGCAGCCTTTCGAATCATCAATTACGCAGCAGAAAAACCAGTCGCGCGACTTGACCTTAGGCATGTTGGCGCAATGGAAACATCACTTCACGGATAAGTCTTCGCTCATGATGCGTGCCAACATGAAGCACAATAACCGAAGCATTGATGTGGGTTTTACTGACTGGAGCCGTGAGGGCGTACCTACACATGATGCAGCAGGCTTGACACTCAATGGAAATGCCCCATTCGGTGAGTTGCAGTACACCTCCCGCAAGTGGGGTGGACTGAATTTCCTGCTAGGGACGAAGAATACGTTCGAAAAGGTCGTCATAGATAATGATGATGCGGAATTCTCCTACTATGCCACCCACAATATCTATACATTAGGTCTCAATTTCAATTACTGGAATGTCAAGCTGTCGGCCCGCTCTTCGTACAATGACTTCAGCCAGAAGATTGATACCGAACGTAAGAACTACAGAGATGTTCTGTCCGTAATCAGCGCTGATTGGTCTATCACGAGCCGGCAACGTCTGGTTTTGACCTATGACAGGAATATGAGCCGCCCGAATTACTTGAGGCTCTATCCCTACCGTCATCTTGAATCCTCGTTAGGTACCTATTATGTGGGTAATCCGGATCTGGAGCCGGCACAGATCAGGCAGCTGAAGGCTGTCTATACGTATGATCACCTGCCTACGCTCAAAGTCTCATTCACCGTCGGCTATGAACGTATCAAGAATGATATTACGCAGGTGACAGGTGAGACGGTGGACAATGAAGGTTCGTACAAGACGTGGATCAATGATGCGCTCTACAACAATCTCAATATGGCGATTGACGGACAGTGGCAATGGGGTATTCTTGACCTGCGCTGGCATATTCGTCCCCGTTACATTGATTATAGTGCAAAGTATGCTACTGATTATGACAACTGGTCCTGGAACTTCAAGCTCCGCCCAGAGCTGACGCTGCCTCGTGGCTGGAAGACGGCTTGTGCACTCTATTTTCAGGGCGCAGAGCATAAGCTGACCACTTACAAGAAGTCATACACTTACTTCTCCCTTCGCGCCGTCAAGGATTTCGGCAACTGGTCAGTGTATGCCTTCTATCAGGATATCTTTGAGCAGGATAGAGTGGAGACAGTTCAAGGCGTAAAGTCGCAGGTAACTACCCGCCGCGATCAGAATGATGGTGCTGTGATTGTGGGTTTTTCCTATACCTTTTAAGCCCAATAGTCTGACAGATTAGGGTAAATTACTGTGAAACGGAAGCATTTGTCTAAAAAATGCCTCCGTTTTCTTGTCTTTCCACCGAAAAAACATTATCTTTGCACCGCAAATCAAATTTGCTGCGGTCACAATGATAATTAAAATTAAGAGTTAGCGATTAAAATGAAGGATGACGGCCCTCATCCACCACGGTTTTGATCATTAACTTTTAACTTTTAACCTTTAACTTTTTTATTGTGTTTGACAATCTTTCCGAGCGTCTTGAGCGCTCGTTCAAAATACTCAAGGGTGAAGGCAAAATCACCGAAATCAACGTTGCAGAGACACTGAAGGATGTACGTCGTGCCCTGTTGGATGCCGACGTGAACTATAAGGTAGCAAAGACTTTTACCGATACCGTCAAGCAGAAGGCTCTGGGTATGGATGTACTCACTGCCGTAAAGCCTGGTCAGCTCATGGTGAAGCTGGTTCATGACGAGCTGGCAGTTCTCATGGGTGGTGAAGCTGTGGAGCTTAATCTTAAGGCCAATCCAACCGTCATCCTGATGGTAGGTCTTAACGGTGCAGGTAAGACAACGCACACCGGTAAGCTTGCACTCATGCTCAAGGACAAGAAAGGCAAGAAGCCGCTGGTGGCTGCTTGTGACGTGTATCGTCCTGCTGCTATTGATCAGCTCGAAGTGGTAGCTGGTCAGGTGGGTGTGCCAGTGTATGAAGACCGTGAATGCAAGGATCCTGTCAAGATTGCCCGTGATGCCATCGAGAAGGCAAAGCGAGAAGGATATGATGTAGTACTTCTCGATACCGCTGGTCGTCTGGCTATCGATGAGGCAATGATGCAGGAGATTGAGAATATCAAGAATGCCGTTCAGCCACAGGAAATCCTCTTCGTAGTGGATTCCATGACAGGTCAGGATGCAGTGAATACTGCCAAGGAGTTTAATGAGCGCCTTGACTTCACCGGCGTAATCCTTACCAAGCTTGATGGCGATACCCGTGGTGGTGCAGCACTCTCTATCCGTACGGTTGTACAGAAGCCTATTAAGTTTATTGGTACGGGCGAGAAGATGGAGGCGCTTGACGTATTCTATCCAGAGCGTATGGCTGGCCGAATCCTCGGCATGGGTGATGTGGTTTCACTCGTGGAGCGCGCCCAGCAGCAGTACGATGAGGAAGAGGCTAAGAAACTCCAGAAGAAGATTGCCAAGAACCAATTTGATTTCAATGACTTCTTTGAGCAGATCCAGCAGATCAAGAAGATGGGCAACATCAAGGATCTCGCCTCAATGATTCCGGGCGTAGGCAAGGCTATCAAAGATCTTGATATTGACAATTCTGCTTTCAAGAGCGTAGAGGCTATCATCCAGTCAATGACCCCATACGAGCGTCAGCATCCAGAATGTCTGAACCAGAGCCGCAAGAACCGTATCGCCAAGGGTTCAGGTACCTCTATCCAGGAGGTCAACCGTCTGGTCAAGCAGTTCGATGACATGCGTAAGGTCATGAAGAAGATGAATGATTTCAAGGCTAACCCACGTGCCATGATGCAGATGCAGCAGATGGCAGCAAAAATGAAGGGACAGGGATTCCCAGGAATGTAAAAATGCTTTTCTTGTATAAAAATTTTAATTTTGAAATCCTTTTGTTTTGTTTTATATGAGAAAGTATATACCTTTGTATAAAAATACGTTTAAAAAGTTATCTCTTCTCTTTTTTGCTATACAATTTTTATGTGTTGTTTCATTTGGGAATGATGTCAAGGCTCAAAATCATCAGAATAAGATGGTTATTAATGATCAGTTATTTATAGATGATGATGTAGAGACAGACTCTTTAATTTATGGATGGGGGGGAGGTATGACTATTCAGATTGATTCAGCTGAATATAGTAGATACTATCATATAGTGCAGCCCTATGTGACCCCTTATGATTGGGAAGTCCAGTTTGCGTTTGTTTCTAAGTATGATTATCAAATTGGCGGAGAGTATACTTTGGAAATGGACGTTAAAGGTTCTGATAATACTAGTTTAAGAACAGCCTTTCTCAGTCTTGATGAGAACAATGAATATTTTAATCCTGGCGTTTTTGGATATGTTGATGTGTCTACAAATTGGGAACATGTCAAATTGACGGCACAATGCGATTTATCACCAACGCAATTTATCGTTTCAAATATTGGAAATTTTATAGGTCAACTTTTTATTGATAACGTGAAGGTGTATTGTAGTGGATTTAGCAGAGATTATGAACACCTTTACGATAGTTTGTGTTATGTTCGAGATTTCGATGACTCCAATTGGCAAGCATTCTATGTCCCATTCGCAATGAATTATGAGGATTGGAAAACCGATTTTGAAATTGCTTCTATTTTAGGAATTAAGCAGTTTGATACTGATGGGGATGGTATCCCCGATCAAACAATTATGGAGATTGAGAAACTGAATAGCGGTAATATAAACCCGAATGAACCCTATTTTATTCGTTCGCTGGAGGTCGGGTGTAAGACTATTAAATTAAAAGATTCTTTTTTCTTTCGGACAGATGAAAATACAACAAATATAACTTATAATAATAATAAGTATGAGATTACCGGGACATATAGGATGAAAACAAACGAAGAAATGGTTGATAATCTTATCTATACTCCAATTAATGGATCTGTATCAATTCCTTCGATTAATCAAAGCAATCTAAGCCCTTTCCGCTGGTATATGTCAGTGATGGATGTTGACGGAATGAGACAAGATGTAGGAATAGTACAAATAAAAGAAATAGGACAGGATTTGGGGATTTCTACTCTAAATATTCATGATTTTCAGATGAATGATGTCAACACTCTTTATGGTACTCCAGCTGATCCTAAAATTAAAGGGTTGGTTGTATCTCGTAATAAAATTTTTTTTGTTCGTTAATTATTGATGAAATTTTTCATTCTGAGTATTCTTCACAAAAACAACCTGTATAGTTTAAACTAGATTATTAATAATATTAAACCGAATAATCCCGCGGAATAAAAACAGTTGCCCTTTGCATAAAAACAGTTAGCTCCCATAGGTGAAAGATATAAAAGAAGGGCAATGCAAAATGGGGTAAGCAATATGCAACTAATTGATGGAAAGGCAACCGCAGCAGCAATTAAAGCTGAGATTGCAGAAGAAGTAAAAAATATGCTTGCTGCCGGCAAGCGTGCACCACATCTGGCTGCCATTCTGGTAGGCCATGACGGTGGTAGTGAGACATACGTGGCCGCTAAGGTCAAGGCTTGTGAGGAGTGTGGCTTCACCTCTTCGCTCATTCGTTATGTAGCAGACATCACCGTGGCAGAACTCCTTGCCAAAGTGGATGAGTTGAATAAGAATCCAGAGGTTGATGGTTTCATCGTACAGCTTCCTTTGCCTAAGCACATTGACAGTCAGAAGGTCATTGAGGCAATTGATTACCGTAAGGATGTAGATGGTTTCCACCCAGTGAATGTGGGCCGTCTCTCTATTGGCTTGCCATGTTTCGTTAGCGCCACTCCTGCAGGTATCATGATGCTTTTGGAGCGTTATGGCGTAGAGACCAAGGGCAAGCACTGTGTAGTATTAGGCCGTTCGAACATCGTAGGCAAGCCTGTGGCTCAGCTGATGATGCAGAAGGCTTATCCAGGCAATGCTACTGTCACCGTCTGCCATTCGGCTTCAGAGAATCTCAAGGAGATCTGCGCTTCAGCTGATATCCTCATTGCAGCCATCGGCTCGCCAGAGTTCGTAACTGCTGATATGGTGAAGGAGGGTGCTACTGTGATTGACGTTGGCACCACTCGTGTGCCTGATGCCTCAAAGAAGAGTGGCTTCAAACTCAAGGGCGATGTGAAGTTTGACGAAGTCGCTCCTAAATGCGCGTTTATCACTCCTGTGCCTGGAGGCGTTGGCCCAATGACCATCTGCTCGTTGATGAAGAATACCCTCAAGGCAGGTAAGGGCATCAACTGGTAATCGCAATACAGATGTACATAATGTAGGAGACCCATACCTTAATATATATAAATAGGTATGGGTCTTCTTTTGCTTCGATGATGATGGAAAAAGAAACACAAAGACTCCTGGCTACAGAGGATGCCATGGGAACTGCCATTGCAGAGTATCAGCGGACGGGTAAAGCAGGAAGGCTGCGCGTCTTGTCGTCAATGTTTGATGAGGATGAAATCCCGGTGCCACATCTTTTCCGTACCTTTGCGGAGATGCCTGTGCTCGAACAGAAAGCTTTGCAGATGGCAAAAGGAAAGATACTGGATGTGGGGGCTGGTGCCGGTTGTCATTCTATGGCACTCCAGCAGCGGGGCGAGGAGGTGCTTGCTATTGATATCTCTCCGCTCAGCTGTGAGGCAATGCAGCAGCGAGGAATCGCTCATGTGGAGTGCATCAATCTTTTTGATCAGCAGCTCACAGATCCGTTTGACACGATCCTTATGTTGATGAATGGCATCGGCATAGTGGGCAAACTGAAGAATATGCCAGACTTCTTCCAGCGCATCTCTGCATTGCTTTCGCCTGGCGGTCAGTTGCTCCTTGACTCCAGTGACCTTAAGTATCTTTATGAGAATGAGGATGGGTCGTATGATATTGATCCCTTTGGTCCCTATTATGGCGAGATTGATTATCAGATGGTCTATAGAAAAACAAAGGGCCAACCTTTCGATTGGCTCTACGTAGATTTCCAGACTCTGAAACTTTTGGCAGAAAGTAATGGTTTCGGGTGCGAATTAGTTCAGGAGGGAGATCATTTCGATTATCTGGCGCGTCTGACTAGGAAATAAAAAACGATTATTTGGCTGAGCAGCATCCCTGCCCAGCTATTTTTTTATGCTATTGAGCATGAAATGATTAAAAAGTGAGGAGAGAATTTGGAGATTAGGAGAATAATCTATATCTTTGCAACGGATTATGGGCGGAATTGGGCCTGCGGCGGTCGTGTTACTGCCAATTAGGTCATCATGACTTATCCATAACCGCAAGAAGGCGTTCCCGCTTTTATCCTTTATCACGAAATCTGGAAAATTTCATAAAAAGGAAGGATGTAGCCACAAGAACGCCCCCTGTATGTGTGTAACCACGCATACGGCAGCCACGCCGTTTTATTAGGGCACTGCGCCGTATTGCGTCGAAGCATATACGGCGTGGAATACTCTCATAGGTAAACGGGAAAGAAGGGATATGGAGAAAAATGAAGAAATGAGTTGGTAAACTATTGAAAAATAAGTCAATATCGGAAAACAACGAATCTTAAACTATCTTAACGACATAGCATTATTATCGGGATTGTTGGGAATAATCTCGGGAAAAGTTCTTATCTTTGTGCTGCGAATAAATCAAATTTCAAAGTACAAAGGATATGAAAATTTCAACATTTCTTACACCGATTAAGCGTAAGGCAGGCAAGGCAGAATCTAAATCTGAGAGCGCCAAAGATGGTAAACCTGCCGGCAAGCGCAATGAGTCACTCCTTATAGATATTATAGGGTGCGACTGTGACTCATATCTCGGTATCCGTGTCCGAGAGAAACAGATTGACCTCAAGGTCAGAACAGACATCCTCATCGTGAACGAATATTGGGACGCTGAGTCAAACCGTTATAAGCAATCAAAGATGATACCTGCGAGTCAACTTGAAAAAATGAATACGCTCGTAATGTCTATCCTTGAGACGCTGACGGAAGAGTTCGACCCAGAGACTGCTAGTCCAACTTGGGTCAAGGAGATTGTAACCTCTTGTATGAAGTCTGAACCGAAGGCAAAGAAAGACGAGACCAAGCCAACTTTCATCGACCGCATGGAAGAGTTTCTAGCAACACATGATATTGCGAAGAACTCTCTAATCACCTATTCCCCTACCGTCAAAAAACTGAAGCGCTTCGTGACATACCGCCGCGAAGTGGAAGGCATTGCAGACTTCCAATTGTATGTTGAGACAATTACAGAGGATGACTACCACTGTTTTCAGAACTATATCACCCATGAATATGAATACTACAAGGAGCGTCCCGACTTCTATGTTCAATTCGAACTC
>JAZLJN010000042.1:0-10158 GCA_045617885.1 Bacteroidales bacterium
AATTAACAGTTAACAATTAAGCTCCGCGATGTCGCACAACTAATGAATGGTTACTTATGATTTTAAATGTATATATAGAGCAAAAAGATTGTAACTTTCTAGAAGGTCTGGCTGCGCAACCGGATATGAAGGCTGCGGCAAAGAAGTTGATAACTCGACTAAAAAAGCGCTTGCCAGAGCAGTTTGCAACTGATTCAGATTCCTTGACGAACAACATTTGGAAGACGATATTTGCCTTCTGTGACCAGTTGACCGATTGCTTTGAGCGGCAGCAAGTCAATGGTGCGGCGTTCTGGCAACATTTCGAGCCCATGCTGGAGCGATTGTTACCAGAAGGCGTGTATAATGCCTTAGCCAAACACATCGTCTGCTGTGAGTTGGCAAGGAGTTATAATATTCTTCTTCGCCTTGACACCTGTTCGAAGGAGGAGACCATCCATCACACGATAGAGCTGATGGATCAGGCATTTGACTTTGCCTACAGCTTGCGTCTGATGTGGGACATAAAGAAAGATGTCATTTACCAGAGTGCTTCGAATTTTGGTTGTTATGCGGAGGAATTGGCTCAAAACATCTTTGCCGAGACCTTCCTGCAACTGTATCTGCCATTGTATGATGACGCTGCATCGAAGACGAGGATTCAAGAGTATATATGCTATCTGTCCAAATACCAGAGCCCTTATTCGTTTAAATTGCTAGCTGTTGTCAGATTCCTCAGTATGCTGAGCGAAGGGACGCGTTCGGTCTATCTCGACGGTGAGCTGCTGAATGAACTGCCAGAATATTCATATCGCGAGATTACGCTGCCGGAGTCCGTTGAGGAGGTGTCATTAAACTTGTTCTTATTTGATGGATACGATAATTGGGAGCCAAATATCGATGTCATCCGATTGGGCAGCCATATCAAGAAATTTGCATTGAACGATAGGGGCGACAGTCTTAGCCCAAAACGCCTTGTCTTTGCCGCTCGTCCACAGCTTGATGACGAACAATGGGATATTTTCAAGAGTCGGCTTTTTGCGCGTTCTAATCACGATTACGATTTCGCGAGTTATCAATCACCCGAGTGTGTTAGCATGGATTTTCTGTCCGCCAGTTTTGCCGAACTTCCATTTCAGACCATAGAAGTGTACTTCGGTCAAGACAAAGTGTGGCCAAATGCAGACACAGCTAAAGAGATATTAGAGTGGGCAGAGATGAGAGAACGTGAAAGGCTCGCCCTATCATCTAAATCCCAAATGGAAGAGACCGATTTTCCGTTCTAAACAATGCGGGCTAACGCTTAAACGAGTAGTTGTCAACAAAACTGACGCCAATTTTCTTGCTAATTTGGCAAAAAGGGGCTATCTTTGCGGCGTACATTTATAATAATCATTGGATATGATGACCGAAGCACAAACAAGCCACTAAAACTATTTACAAATGGAAGAAGAAAAGAAAGAAGAAGAGCAGCTGCCCCCTTATGCCATGGTGCTTGGATGCCTAACGCTGCTTGTGGGGTTCTGCCTCTCGGCTTATGGTGCCTATAGCCTATTCCAACAAATAACTGTTGATGAAGAGGCAACTGGCAACCATGAAGACTATGTCGGGACCGAGGCCGACACAGACGAATGGTTTCCAATCTTACTCGGCAGAATAGACAATGGATGGTTGGTGTATCTGGAAGGTAAGTCTGGTTCTGGCAATGGCAGCAAAGCGATAAGCCGCATCAAGCTGTTTGCTCCAGAATCAAGGATCGACCAAACTCCCCAAGATGAGATCTATGGTTTTGACTATATAATGGGTTCTGCACACAGCTGCTCCTACTGTTTCTCAACATTAGGTTACACTATAGGTATTGATGATGAGGAACCTGATCATGAGGGCGAACCTCCTACATTGACCATAACAGCCACAGATCTGGTTGACATGGATTCTGTGCCTTGGGATTTGGATTGTGGCACAGACTATTCGTATTCGAGTGAGATAGACATCCTGCCTATGTAATGAAAACCAGCTCATAAACTATGCTTGACAAGACCCATAAACAGACTTTCGACCAAAGGATGCAAAGCCGCATCGAGTCATTTCGAGCTGCAGGAGGATATTCTGTGGAGCGCTTTGTAGATCTCTATGAGGAGACCTACAAAGAGATGTTCGCTGCTGAACGATGCAATAAAGGCCGTTCTACACTTCGCAAACTGGTCAACGAACAGCCTCATCACTATACGGTGAAGGAGGTAGAAGAGGGTCGAGTACTGGAAGTCCTGAAAGAACTATTGGGCCTTGATATCCTGTCGGAGGAGTTCTGGGAGGAGCAACAGCATCAGGCTGGCAAGCATCTGGTGCGCGATGTGCAGTCTTCGGCCAACGAGGAAAAAGCAGCGACAAAGGAGCATAAGCAGAAGGCGCCGGGTGTGGCAGGTCTGACAGCGTCGGACCCTGTTAACCTGGAGTCGTTGGCACAATTCATCAAAGCACAGAACGAGGAAGATTCTCTCTTGCCGCTGGTGGTGCTATGCGACGAGGCAAAGATTGCCCGATACATAATCCGCTCTCGCTTTGCCCGTAGCAAACGACTTTCGCCAGAACAATTGAAGACTGATGGCGTGGCGTTGCCCAATCGTCTGGTCTATACTTCGATTACCGCTTCTCCCATGAGCGCTGAACTCGGACGTTGCATTGATGATGCCAACCGAGTGATGCGAGAGGCTCACGAATTGGGACGCAAGAAGTTTGTTGTAATTATTGCCGAGACCTCCGACTTTCAAGCCTTCCACGATGCACGGACGGAGCTGGAAGGAGTCTGCACGATGGTATTGCTTCGCTGGAGCAACATGGTGTTGCAGGAGTGGATGAACATTGAGAGCAAGTGTGGACGAATGCACCCCATCATGGCAAAATATCTTACTGAGATACAGATGACCGCGGATAAAGATAGTATGCCACGCTCTGCATTCTCCTCTCTATCTCGTCTGTCCAAATCCCTCCATGCTTGCAAGGAGTTGGTAGGTGAGGACTTGATGCTGGCGCTGATTCGTCGTGGTGTGCACATCGAGCATTTCGGCTTCATGCTTTGGCTCTTTGAACAGCAGCATCCCGAGCTGACCGAAGAGCAATGGGAGGAGAAAGACCAGCTGTTCCAGCAATTGATAGCTCGTACACAGGATGAAAGATTGTGCTGGACAGATATATGGAAGACGGTGTACCCACAGGCTTGCGCCATATTGTGTCAGCATGGGTGGCCAAGAGGCTGGGAAAAATGCGACTTCCAGGCGCATATGCAGGCGTTGGAGGTAGTCCCACTACTCCTTGACGACCAGATATGGTCGAAGGAATTCTGCCGTGAGATCAACAGCTGGCTGCTGCGTGGCAATTTGGAATTGATCCAGCAGAGGAGTAAAGAGGAGTGGGTGGCATTCCTCAATGAGGAATTTACCCGCCAGCGCGAATGGCTGGATCCGAATGGCGAGTGGGCAGAGAGCTACGACTTCTTCTGCAGGCATGGATGGCCAAAGTACTGGTTTAGCGCCCATGCAGATCAGCGCATGTATCTGTCGGCCATTCAAGCCTATCTGCAGTGGCGACAGACGTCGAAGGCAGATGAAGCCTGCAAACGAAAGGTGCATGATGCTTTCATGAGGAAGATTTATACGGAAGATCTCGAAAACATCGGAGCGATGGACTGGCATGCCAAGTTGGAGGAACTCTCACGCACGCATCAGGCGCTATTGAAAGAGAAACAGTTATCGCACTTACTGAACGGGGAAGAGGAATAACCCGGAGAGGACAGTAAAAAAGGTTTTCAACTTTTTTGAAAATTGAAATACAGGCTGGGCAGCCACAGAAGCAAGGTTTTCTGTGGCTGCTCGGCTTTTTGTGTAATGTAACCTTCAAAAGATTTGAAATAGCGAAGACAATAATATTTGTACACGAAAAGGAAGATGGTTAAATTTGCAGCAGTAAAACTAATAAAAAGTTTCGATTATGACAGCAACAACCGCACCCACCACTACCTCTATTGGCCGCCGCATCCGCGCCGAGGTAATCAGCCAGGGAATCTCTTTGGCAGAGTTTGCACGCCGCATCAATGTGGCTCGTAGCAATGTGTATGACATCTTCGATCGTACCAGTATCGACTGCCTGCTGCTGCAGCGTATCTCTGTGGCATTGCATCACAACTTCTTCGAGCAGCTGGCTGCTGAGACCGCTTCTTCTATTCGCTAATCATTAATACATTATTTATATATGGCTAAAATTCAGACCACCATCCTCAAGGAGCTTGAGGCTGTCCATGAGATTGCCTCAGTGTATGGACTTCGTCAGTACTCACACATCACAAGCGATGAGCAGAAGCACTTCCGCTATCTGCGTAAGCGCCTGCATCTGGAAGGCACAGAGCAGGAGATCTTTGTACAGTGTGCAATCCTGGCTCAGATGTTTGATAATGATTATATCACTACCAACAAGGATATGGCAGAGCTGTTGCACGTCAGCCACATCAGCATGCTCAGCAATATCGAGTGTTTCAACCGGCTGAAGCGCCAGCAGATGATTCGCGTAGTGATGATCCAGGATCATAGCAATCCGGTGGCACGTTACATACTGCGCAGGGAATTTGTCAAGGCTGCTCTTGGCAATGCCGACTATTCGGTTCCGTCTTTCGAAACTCTGAATGTCATGAGCATCCTGAGGCAGATCAACGAGATGCTTTGTGAAACCAGTAGAAATTCGTCGAACTACGACCAAATGGTAATGGATATCAATTACCTGCTGGAGCATACACAGCACACGCAGTTCTCGCGCATCCTGGTTGAGAAGCGCTTGTTGAGCGCACATCTGGTCCTGCTGCTCATAGCCATCAAGGAGATGGTATTGAACCACTGCCACTACATCGTACAGGAAGACTACGAAGATATCCTGTCCGACTCCATGATACTCGATGACCTGATTGAAGAGCTGCAAGAGGGACGTGGCCCATTGGCCTGTTGGCTGGAGAATTATACCCAGGATGGCCTCGTACAGCCCAATAACTTCTCTTTGACATCCAATGCTATCGATGAACTGCTGGCTGAGTTCAAGATTCAACCTATTACTCAGCGACCAGTGCGACATCATGCCAATATGATCGATTGTGACAAGATCGCCCCGAAGCAACTATATTACAATGCTGCAGAAGAGCAGCAGATCACACGCTTGGCAGATCTGTTGCAGCCCGAGAATTTCCTCTCCATCCAGCAGCGCCTGAAGGAAAAGGGCATGCGTACAGGTGTCTGCGTAATGCTGCATGGCGTGGCTGGTGGAGGAAAGACCGAGACCGTTCTGCAGCTGGCACGGCAGACGGGACGTGCTTTGTTCAAAGTCGATGTGTCGGATGTGAAGAACAAGTACGTTGGCGACAGCGAAAAGAATATCCGTCAGATCTTCAATCGCTATGAGCGTGTGGTCGATGAGGCAGTGAAGGCTAACCGCCAATGCCCCATCATGCTGCTCAATGAGGCAGACGGACTGCTGGGCCGTCGTATGAAGGGGGCTGAAAACGCAGTAGATAAGATGGAGAACAGCATCCAGAACCTCATCCTTGAGGCGATGGAACGAATCTCTGGAATCATGATCGCCACTTCGAACCTGGCTGACACCAACCTCGACCCAGCTTTTGAGCGCCGCTTCCTCATCAAGGTGCGCTTTGACAAGCCTGGCTCTGATGTGCGTGCCAAGATCTGGCAGTCGATGATGCCTGCACTCTCGGCGGATGATGCCGCTGCCCTAGCCCGAGAATTCCCATTTACTGGTGGCGAAATTGAAAATATCACTCGCAAGCATGCCATCGACCGCATCCTCTATGGCAAGAATACTTCGATTGCTGACCTTCGTGAGCTTTGTCGTGAAGAATCATGTACACAGAAGCGCACTGTAGGTTTTTGCTGACAGACATTCTCTTGTCACTGTATCTCATTCACTTTGCAGAGCAAGTCAATGACTGTATCTCGGGCAACAGCATCCCTTGAAATGGTTTCCATCGAGAGAGAAACCCTATGCCGGGCAAAAAAGCCTGACATAGGGCTAATCAAGTTAGAATACAAAAATGTGTCATTTATCGAGAGTCCGATACGTCTTGTAGAAAGAGTTTGAATGAATAAGCGAGTCTATATCGTGATAGTCCTTCGATCTCTGTTCATTCTGCATGATGGTCTTATAAAACATGCGGTTGGTTCGGTCAAGATCCATGACCATTTTCTGATACTCGCTCAAGCAACCAATAGCAGTTAATCCAAAGAGAAGCAACATCACATAGAATAAACCTTTTCGCTTCCTATTTCTGGACTTGAACAACTTCCATCTGTGCAATAACCAAGACTTCAACGTTGGGGGTGTTGGCTCTGCTCTGTTGGTAATCTGCATCAAAGCATCGCCCCAAACCCTCATAATCCTATGTACTGACTCTACAGATTCCTCTTCTGGAACTACATTTAGTCCGATGTAACGGATAATTCTCTGAATCTCTATGGGGTAATCAGAAGTCCATTCAGCAACCTGCTCCATTGTTTGAAGGCCTTGTTCAGTTCGTTGCCTTTCAAGCAGCTCAGCCGCCTCTTTCTCTTCTTTTTCAACTTTGTCCCAATGCTCTTGAATGACTCGGTTGTAAATGCCCCAATAGATATTGTGAATCCTACGGAGGTTTTCTTCCGTAAGGATTCCAGTGTGATCTGGCTGGGCTTTGTAATAATCAGCCATGCCATTATAGACTGCATCCTTCAGGTCTCTATACTCAACCTTGACATTGAACTGGGCACTCTTTGGAGGTGGTGATTCGCCACCATTGCCTTTCAGCAACTCCAGTATTTGGTTGATACCGTTCTCTACAGTCTTCAGTCTCTTCTCGTGATCATCCACACTGTCGAGGATGTCTTCGATGATTTCGTTGTTTCGTGCCATAATTCTTGAACTTAAAAATTAGTAACCCCAACCGCCACCTTTGCCACGGCTCCGATAAACGAAGTGTCGCTTCTTGTACTTGTCATCGTCACCCCAGCCCAACTTTGATGAGCTGCCGCCACCACAGGAAGAGAGTGCTGGTTGATATGGTTGAAGCAGCAGTTCTCCCATGGTCTGCAATCCGACATAGACACAGCCATTACCAGCATCCGCGATGTCTTCTGCGGTTTTGTAAAGGCTATCTATGATGGTAGGGAGGATAGAGAACCCTGAGCCCTCCATGTTTGGAGCATCATTGACAGGCTGGTTGGCTTGCCATGGGAAGAGGTCGTTGAGTTCAGGAAAGACTTCGTCAATCCTCTGAACCTCGATGCCGTTGTGCGAGTCATACCAGTCTTCGCGTGCATCCTCATACATGTCTGAAACCTGATTGTGAACAAGAGCAACAGGATTGCCTAGTTTCACGCAAAGGTTGCTGAGAGTAAGAGAAGGGTCAAGCTGCTTTCCGCTGAAAGAAATGTCGTGTCGCATCTTCGACTCACCCTTTTTGTTCTTGACCTTGTCTTTAGCGATAGTGAACGAAATGCCCTCGATCGCAGAGTTCGCAGGATTGAAACGGAAGTTGCAGCGAATGCCGACTTTCGCAAGATCCTCCTGAAACTCCTTCCAGTTGTCAGCGACCTGCAGAGACTCGCGTACACAATGCATCATCTGATAGCGGATCGCATCCATGGTTCGAAGCCGCTTCTCTTTGACCTCGTCTTTTCCTCGTGCCATGTAAAGACCATACTCTTGTGTCAGATCCTTGCAGACCTTCACGTTACGGTCTTTCTCGTGAGAGTCCTTTGTGCATAGTCCCTGGTTGTTGACTCGGTTGACTACAATGTGAACGTGTGGGTGTTCCTTGTCGAAGTGCCTGAACGCGACGAACTGGTTGTCATCGTAGCCCATGCGCCTTAGATACTCACGGATGATCCGTTCAAGTTTCCTGTCATCGAGCAGCGCTGCATCCTTTGGCGAGAAGGCCAAAACGAAGTGGGCAACAGGTTTTGTAGTCCGGCTACTCAGAGCAGCGTTCATCAGGAAACTGTCAGTCATCGACCTGTTATTTGTCAGGTTGATGCCGTCACTCGCTGCCACTAACCTGGCATTTTTACGATGGTCATTCACATAGTCTATGAGTCCTCCGAAGGATGAGCCGTGTAAGATTTTACCATACATAGGCGAGTATATTTTAGATTCGGAGAAGAGAATCATCCTCATCCTCCTTTGGTTTGATCTTCAACCTAGCCTCGTGAATGATCTTGCAGATGGCATCTGCCGCTTCCTCACATTTCTCTGCGATTCTTGCGAAACCTGCCAGCTTTGCTTCCTTGGCAAGGGTGTTCACGTTAGTTCCCTGATTGTTCAAGTTGCGGATCTCCTTCATCATGCTTTTGGGGATCGGAGGTCTCACAACTGCGGTTAGAGAACTGTCTCTGATATAGGGTCTGATAGGCATTTCTCCTGCCTTTCGTCTGAGTCGCTTCATCTGTTTTTCGGTGTAGCGGACTGTGATCGAAGTACCAAGTACCTCGTCCTCTGGAAGTGGCTTTCGGCCTCCTGGATTATTGATTACGTGTTTCGACATTGTTCTTATAATAATGTATAACGGGCTTAGAGTTATTCTCGGGAGCAAATTCAATAGGAGAAACCCTGAGTCCGAAGCATTGCCCGGGCTCTGGGTTTCAGCCTGTTTTTGGGGTTCAAGAACGTTACGTTATTGAGTTCCGAAAACACAAACTTGCTCCGAGAAAAAGTTACTGATTAGTGAAAGTTCCTACATTGTTCAAAGATGAAGCACTTGTCCAGGGTGCTGCCTTCAGATACTGGCTAAGGAATGGCATTCCGTCGGCTGAAGTGAAAGACTTCTTGAAAGTCTCGACAAAGAAGTATGCCGACTGCCTGCCAATGGCATCAAGTGCATTCCAGTGATTTATCGAAGCATTGCGATAGTCAGCAGTCGCATCCTTCTTAGGATAAACAGCTTCCATCTGTCCAAAGGACAGCGGTTCGCTTGTTTCGGTATTGGCATTATGCGAATCGCTCTTCTTGCTTGATGGTTTCTTCTTGGCAGTCTTCTTCAGAGCATTCTCTGTGTTGGTCTTGCTTCGCTCCTCTGCGGCAGTAAGCTGGGCATCGATACCTGTTTTGAAGATGGAGAAAACGAAGGCAAGCGATTTGTTCTCCTTGAAATGTGGAGTCTCGCTGTTGTGGACATAGTTGCCGATTGCCTTGATGACGGCTCCGGCTTCCCCGTCCGAAAGCTGGCCGAGGGCATAAAGCATGTCCTCCGGCAATTCTACTTTCTTTAGCATATTACGTCTGGGTGATTATGAACGGTTGGCTCAGCTGCGACTCGGTTCTGTCGCATCCAAGCCAGCAATTCTTTCTTCTCAAAGAATACGAGCTTGCCGTTCGGTTTGTAAAACGGTATGGTGTGTGCATGGGTCATCTTGTAGAGCGAACTGCGCGAGATGCCCAAGTACAGTGCTGCTTCTTCAAGGGTCAGCACTTCCTTGTCATTCGAAAGGATGTTTTCGAGTCCATCCATTCGCTGCTTTAACTGAGCGACCTGCTTGATCAGGTGCTCAGTCTTCTCTATATCTGTGAGACTATACATTTGAGTAAGTATGATATATAAAAGGTGATGTCATTGGTCGGATGACGATTCGATTCATATCATCTGCTAACCGGGCAGATGTCAGTCAAAGATTCCCACCCTCCCACCTGAGTCTGCATTACTCCAGAGGGTGTACCTTGCCGTGCCATTTGGCATAACCAGACACGGTATCGGTATCTACATGGTCGCTCATGAAACACCGGATGTCGGAGAGTGCATACATGTTGCGCTTACCGAACTTGCGATGTTTGAGCAACCCATGCTTATGCCAAGACCAGAGGGTGGTATCGCAGACATCAAAGATCTTCTTGACCTCGTCAGTCGTAAGGAACTTCTCTTCCTGCTCTTCTCTGCGCTGCTGCTCCAGCTCCTCAGATCTGGATCGCTGAGTATCCTCTATCAGTTCTTTTGCAAACTGTCGAAGATCTTCTGGCTTAACAACAAGCATGACGCCATTGCTATTATTGATGATATTCTGTATATCCATTAGTATATTGATTACAGAGGAAACTATGCTGCCTCGTCAATTTTCTCAGGATGCCCGTCAATCCGGCAGCTTCAGGAAAGAAGAGCACCGCCAA
>JAZLJN010000043.1:0-10510 GCA_045617885.1 Bacteroidales bacterium
ATATCGAACAAGGAATTGAAGGAATTAAAAGAAATACAAGCTGTTAAGGTTTTCCTTTCATTCCCCTAAATTCCTTGTAAAAAAATACCAATTTATTATTTGTACTTAACATAGTGGTAAATATTGATTTTCTTTGACGGAGAATAATCAAGATTTATGAAGGTAATTTTGGTGTGTGTTAAGTATAACATTTAATAAATATAACTATGGAAAGAACATGGCGCTGGTTTGGCAAGAAGGATAAGATCACCCTTGCCCAGCTGAAACAAATCGGAGTAGAAGGCATTGTAACGGCTCTGCATGACGTACCTCTGGGCGAAGTATGGACCCAGGAGAAGATTCATGAGCTGAAGGAATATATTGAGAGCTACGGAATGAAGTGGAGCGTAGTAGAATCGCTCCCTGTAGTGGAGACGCTGAAGTATGGCGGTCCGGACCGTGATCACCAGATTGAGGTGTATAAGGAGAGCCTCCGTAACTTGGGCAAGGAGGGTATCAAGTGCATCTGCTACAACTTTATGCCAGTACTGGACTGGGCTCGTACCGACCTCTCGCACACCAATCCGAATGGTTCCACCAATCTGTATATGGACTGGGGTACCTTTGCCTACTTTGATATCCATGTGCTGAAGCGCAATGGCGCACGTGAGGACTGGGCAGAATTCTCAAAGAACCATCAGTGGGGACGTGACCTCGTAGCAGAGGCAGATGAGATGAAGAAGTCATCGACCCCAGAGAGTGATCATGAACTGGTGCAGAATATCATCATCAAGACACAGGGATTCGTATCCGGTAACTTCAAGGAGGGCGATGAGCGTCCGCTGGAGCTCTTCCATGACCTGCTGAAGCTCTACAAGGGCATTGACAAGCAGAAGCTGCAGGAGAATATGAAGTACTGGCTTGAGGCTATCATGCCTGTATGTGAGGAGTATGACATCAACATGTGTGTACATCCGGATGATCCACCTTATCCTGTATTCGGCCTGCCACGTATCGTGGGCAATGCCGAGGATATCAAGTGGTTCCTTGATGCCGTGCCAAACCGTCATAACGGACTCACTTTCTGTGCAGGTTCACTCTCGGCAGGCGAACACAATGAGGTGGTAGAGATGGCAAAGCAGTTTGCTGACCGTACCCATTTCGTACATCTCCGTTCATGCCATATCTTCCCGAATGGCAACTTCACCGAGGCTTCTCATCTGGGAGGCAGGGGTGACCTGATTGAACTGGTGCGTATCTTTGAGCAGGCTGAGAAGGAGGGTAAGTGCAATTCCGGCCGCCGTCTGCCTATGCGCGTGGATCATGGCATGACCTTCACCGATGTGGAGGGTGGTATCTTTGATGAGACCAACCATGGACATAATTCTGGCTATACACTCCTGGGCCGTATGTTTGCCATGGGCCAGGTGCAGGGCATCATGGCTACTGTAGATCGCGAACTTGGTATTGAATACAAGCAACCTGGATTCTATGATTGATACTGATATCCGTACAGCTGATTACAACAGATTCCCCTCGCCCTGCTATATCCTTGAAGAGAGGCTGCTCAGGCGGAATCTTTCCCTCATCAAGAGTGTGGCTGACAGGGCAGGGGTGGAAATCATTCTTGCTTTTAAGGCATACGCCCTCTGGAAGACGTTCCCTATCTTCAGGGAATACATCAGTCATACTACAGCCTCCTCTCTGAGTGAGGCACGACTCGCCTATGAGGAGTTCGGCAGCAAGGCGCATACCTATTCGCCCGCTTATGACGAGAGGAACTTCCCCGATATACTGGAGTGTTCGGATCATATCACCTTCAACTCGCTGACGCAGTATGAGCGCTTCTATCCGGAGGTAGTGAAGCACAATATGAAGGCGGAGGGAAATGACATCAGCTGCGGAATACGTGTCAATCCTGAATACAGTGAGGTAGAGACACTGCTCTACAATCCTTGTGCCCCTGGCAGCAGGTTCGGCGTGCTCAATACACAGCTGCCCGAACAGCTGCCTGAGGGTATCGAAGGGTTCCATTGCCATTGCCATTGTGAGGATGATTCCTATACCCTTGAGCGTTCGTTGGAGCATCTTGAGGAGAAGTTCGGCCGTTGGTTCAGCCAGCTGAAGTGGCTCAACCTGGGTGGTGGACATCTGATGACCCGCCAGGACTACGACACGGATCACCTGGTGACCGTGCTGAAGGGGCTGAAGAAGCGATATCCATGGCTGAAGATTATCCTGGAGCCGGGATCAGCCTTCGGATGGCAGACAGGACCATTGCTTGCTCAGGTGGTGGACATCGTGGAGAATCATGGGATGAAGACCGCCATTCTCAACGTCTCATTTGCCTGCCACATGCCTGACTGCCTGGAAATGCCGTATTGGCCAGCCGTGCGCGGTGCTGAACATGTAGAGATGGACACTACGGGAAAGGCCACCGAGAAGTATCGCTATCGTCTGGGAGGTAACTCCTGCCTGAGCGGAGATTATCTGGGTGACTGGATCTTCGACCATGCACTTGCCGTGGGCGAATACATCCTGTTTGAGGATATGCTTCACTACACGACGGTCAAGACGCATACCTTCAACGGCATCTCACATCCTGCCATCGCAATGCTCCGTACTGACCACTCGATAGAGGTGCTGAGGGAGTATGGCTATGAGGATTATCGGAACAGAATGGATTAACTCATGCGAAACATGAGGATCAACAAATACAAAGAAAGATGAATAATATCACAAAGACCATGGCAGTAGCTCTCCTCGCTTCAGTCGGACTGAATGCAGTAGGGCAGGAGATTACCGTCAAAGGCATACGCAGCGGAGAATGGAGCGGTAACGGTGTGGCTGCCTATCGCAGCACGTCTGATGGCAAGCATTACACTGCCCTTTCGGCTGATGGACGCTCAATTGTCAAATATCAGTATAGCAATGGCTTGCCAGTAGATACTTTGCTCGACCTCAATAAGGTACGGCCAGAGGAGGGACTCAACGTAGAGCACCTGCGCCTGAGCGGATACGAATTGAGCCAGGATGAGGAGCGTCTGCTGGTTTGGGCAAATAAGGACTATATCTATCGCCGTTCATACAAAGCTGATTACTTCTATTATGTGATACAGGCAGGTGGTGAGCGCCGTAATGCCTTCAAGCGACTGACACAAGGGAAAGTTCAGGCCACAACGATGGCTCCTGACGGACGTCAGCTGGTATTCATGCGTGAGGGTAATCTGTACTATACCCGCGTGATGAGTGCGGGTATTGATTTGGCTGAACGTCAGATTACGTTTGATGGCAAGGCGGGTGAAGTGATCAATGGCGTGCCTGACTGGGTGTATGAGGAGGAGTTTGCTATGGATAGAGCCATTGCCTGGAGTCCTGACTCGAAGGTAGTGTGCTATCTGCGCTGGGATGAGAAGCCCGTCAAGCAGTATTATCTGCCTACGTATATGGGTGATTATCCCAAGCGTGCCGAATACGAACTCTACCCAGGAGCCTATACTTACAAATATCCGGTGGCTGGTGAGGTGAATTCCACCGTTACGGCCTGGTCTTATGATGTATTCTCAAAGAAGAGTACTGAGCTTCGCGTCCCTGTGGATGCTGATGGCTACATCCCTCGTATCAAATTCACTACCGAGTCAGATAAACTGGCAGTGCTGACGCTGAACCGTCTGCAGAACAAACTCTCTCTCTATGCCGTCAGTCCTCAGAGCGGCGTGGCTAAGCTTCTGCTTGAAGACACCAATCCGCAATACATCGCAGAGGATGATCTGGATGCTGTGCAGTTTGATGCCAATGGTTTCACCTGGGCAAGCGAGAGGTCTGGTTTCCGTCATCTCTATTACTACAACATGCTGGGCCAGCAGCAGCGCCAGATAACGAAGGGTAACTTTGACCTGACTGATATCTATGGCTATGATCCTGCCACAAAGTCTGCCTATGTGCAGGTGGCATGGCTGGGACAGAATGCGGATATGCCGGCTCCACTGACTCGCGGTATCTACAAGATAGATGCCAAGGGGCAGATGCTGCCATTGTTCAATGGCGGCAAGGATGGTAAGGGTTGTCGAGGCACTCACCGTGCTGCATTCAGCAAGGGATTCATATACATGCAGCATTATTACAGTGATGCAGAGACGCCTACCCGTGTCACGCTTGAGACCGTTTCGAACCTCAAGGTGATCAAGGTGATGGAGGATAATAAGGAGTTTGCATCACGTACGGCGGCTATGCCCAAGAAGGAATACTTCCAGTTCACTACTGAGCGCGGAGATTTGCTCAACGGTTACGTAATTCGTCCGAAGGAGGCATCTGCCTCTAATCCTCTGCCTTGTGTCCTCTATCAGTATTCAGGCCCTGGCAGCCAGCAGGTACTGGATGCCTGGAGCTTTGACTTCGAACGCTATCTGGTGCAGCAGGGATTCGTAGCCCTCTGTGTAGATGGCCGTGGTACAGGTGCCCGTGGTGCAGAGTGGGAACGTCAGACCTACTGCCAGCTGGGTGTGCGTGAGGCAGAGGATCAGCTTTCTGCCGGACGCTATGCTGCCAAGCTTCCTTATGTGGATGCCCAGCGTATAGGAATCTGGGGATGGAGCTATGGTGGCTATAACACACTGATGACTCTCTGCGGAGGCAATGATGTATTTAAGGCAGGCGTGGCTGTTGCTCCGGTTACTGACTGGAAATTCTATGATACCGTCTATGCCGAGCGCTACATGCGTACCCCACAGCAGAATGCTGATGGCTACAAGGCAGCAAGTGTGCTGGAGAGAGCCGGCAATCTGAAGGGCAACCTGCTCATCGTGACCGGTACAGCCGATGATAATGTGCATCCACAGAATACCTATGAGGTGACTGAGCATTGGGTGCAGTCAGGTATTGACTTTGATATGATGGTCTATACCAACCGTGACCACTTCATCCGCGGTGGTAATGCCAACTTCCATATATATAATAAGGTATATAACTATTTTAAGAAAAACCTCTAAAAAAAACAATGAAAAGAATTCTTCTTCCCCTCTTCGGTGCAGCCCTGACAATGAATGCTGCTGCCGAAACACAGGAGTCATGGGCGCTGCTTGAGGGTCCTGACGGAAAGACCTGGAGCGTATCTACAGTGTCTGATATGGTAAACCTCGGTAACGAATACTATGACGACTTCCGTTATAATACGATTAATGTTACTTTGTTTGATGCTGCACATCAGGTGAAAGGTACCTTTACCGTTGATCTGACTGGCAAGAATGCTAACTCGGTAGATGTATGCGGTCCTGTCACTAACCATCTCTTCAATGCAGATGACCAGTATGAACTGGGCGTGCAGATCCATATCCCTGGCAGTTCGGATAATGGCTATGTTTCGCAGATTCTCTTCCAGGCTTACAGCTTGGATGGCAGCAAACTGATTGACGTAGAGGGCAGCGGACTTATTGTGGCAGATGCCCAGAAGCCAAGCCTTATCCTGAGTCGTGACGTGGTGGATGAATCATACTTTGGCAAGAATGTCCTTGATATCTATCAGCCAACGGAAGCAGGCCTTGAACTCAAGAAGAGCATTGACTTGAGCTACGAACTGCTTGACTATATGAGCGGTTCGCCAGTAGTAACTGCAAATCTCTCTGATGGCGCTCACATTATTGTATCTCATTATGAAAAGCCTATGGTGCAGACCAATGAATGGGGTGAGCCAATGTATGATCCAATGACCTGGATGCCACTCTGGACACCAGACAACTATTTCGTGATAGAGAACTACAACAGCAGCCTTGAGAAGGTGGATGAGGTGAAGGTTTCTTCGGCTTGTCCAGACGGCATCGTGGCTCGTATGATGGGCGTGGGCCTCTTCAGCAATGAGGATGTCACCATCGGTTCGTTCACAGGTGATGATAAGTACAACTATGTAGTCACCTGCAATGATATGAACCAGTACTGGATGGATCAGTATGCCTTTGATGTCTATGCACAGGGCAACGAGCACGTGGGCACTCTCTGCAGCAATGCCGGCGGCTTCTGGAACCGTCTCAGCAGCATAGAGGATATGCCTGACCAGTGGCTCTTCCTCCAGATGGATATGGAGACCGGCATGGAGCAGCTCGCTGTAGTGGAGACTCCTTCATTCTCACAGGTTGGTACTTTCCCTTCAGAGATTGATGGCAAGCTGATTTCGAGCAACATTGATCGTATTGCTGACGCAGCAGAGGGCTACAAGTATGTCATCGGTCTGAACGAGCCTGATACGGATGCAGATGACAATGTAATCGCACAGTTCGGTATCTATCATCAGGATCTTACCGTTGACCGCTATGTTCAGCTCAACATGGGTCCTAACGCCGAGACTTTCACTCCATTGGTGAATGGCCAGAGCCTTGATCCACATCTTTTCTATGCTGATGACCAGCGTGAGTTCATCTTCCTCTCGAAGGTAAAGGGTCAGGATGGCATGTACTACAATACCCTCTTCATTGGCAATGAGTCAGGTGAGATGCTCAATACCTTCACTGGCGACGGCACTACTAAGGGTGATATCCGTTCGGTCTCTATCCTCAATTATGGTACCGAGCAGCCAGAACTCTTCATCAGCTATTATGATGAGGCAAACGAGAAGTACACCAATGAGTTCCTTGCTCTGCCTCTTGGCGGTGGTACTGTAGATATCAAGCAGATCAGCACATCTTCACCAATCCAGGGCTTCAACCTGCAGGGTCAGCGTACCATCATGTCTGCTCCAGGTTTGTATATTGCTAATGGCAAGAAGATCATCAAGCAGTAAAGAATGAAAAGAATGATTCTCTCCTTCCTGTGCGTCATGACGGCTATACTGGCTGTCGGCGCACAGGAACTTCCGCTTCTTGGCAATATCTACGGGCGCCAGCATCTGACCACTCTGAATGGAAAGTGGCGGTACATTGTGGATGTGCAGGAGCGCGGTTTCTATGACTACCGCATGAATGAGTATGCCTGGGGTTACTTCCAGGATGCACATCAGAAGTCGAAGCTGGATCTGGTGGAGTACAACTTTGACACCAGCCAGCAGATGGATGTGCCTGGCGACTGGAACTCACAGGATCCACAGCTGTTCTTCTATGAGGGTACGGTCTGGCTTCGTCGTACGTTTGATTATCAGCCCAAGGCAGGCAAGCGTACGGTGCTCTATTTCGGTGCCGTAAATTATGAGGCTGTGGTCTATGTCAATGGCAAGAAGATCGGAACGCATGTGGGTGGTTTTACTCCTTTCAACTATGACATAACCTCTGCTCTGCGTGTGGGTTCGAACAATGTGATTGTCAAGGTTGATAACAAGCGAAGCCCCGAGCAGATCCCTACCAACATCTATGACTGGTGGAACTATGGCGGCATCACGCGCGACGTGATGCTTGCTGAGGTGGATGAAGTTTTTGTGCAGGACTATTCCCTGCAGCTTGACAAGAAAGACTGGCATCGTCTCACTGGTTGGGTACAGCTCAATGAGAAGGTGGCTGGGCAGAGCATCAACGTCAGTATCCCCGAGCTGAAAGTCAGTCAGACCGTTGTTACTGATGCTGATGGCAAGGCATTACTATCCATCAAGGCAAAGCCTCAGTTATGGTGCCCCGAGGCTCCGAAGCTCTATGACGTAACTATCACCAGGGGAGAGGAGCGGATAGAGGATGAGATTGGATTCCGCTGCATTGAGACACGCGGCAAGCAGATCCTTCTCAATGGTAATCCGATTTTCCTGCGCGGTGTGAGCATTCATGAAGAGGCACCATTCACACAGGGTCGCACCCATTCGGCAGAACAGTCTCATACACTTCTGTCCTGGGCAAAGGAGATGGGATGCAACTATGTGCGCTTGGCGCATTATCCTCACAGCGAGCTGGAGGTGCGTGAAGCTGAAAAGATGGGTATCATGGTCTGGAGTGAGATTCCCGTTTATTGGACTATAGCATGGGAGAATCCTGATACGTATGCCAACGCACAGCGTCAGCTGAATGATATGATCTGCCGCGATAAGAATCGTGCGGCTGTAGTAATATGGAGTATTGCCAATGAGACTCCTCATAGTGAGCCTCGTGACCGTTTCCTGGGTAATCTGGCTACTTTTGCCAAGTCGCTTGATGACTCCCGATTGATCTCCATGGCTATGGAGGTAACGTCAGCCAGCAACTATCATAACCGTCTGCAGGATAATATGAATAGCTATGTTGACGTTGTGAGCTTTAATCAGTATGTAGGCTGGTATCGCGATACCAAGGATGCTCCGAAGATGACCTGGGAGGTTCCGTATGAGAAGCCAGTCATCGTCAGTGAGTTCGGTGGTGGTGCGCTCTACGGATGGCATGCTGATAAGGATACCCGATTCAGTGAGGAGTTCCAGGAGAACCTCTATATGGAGAACCTAAAGATGCTCTCCAAGATAGAAGGTCTCGCCGGACTCTCACCATGGATTCTTGTCGATTTCCGTTCACCTGCCCGAGTATTGCCCGATGTGCAGGATTACTTCAACCGTAAGGGACTAATCTCAAGTTCTGGTCAGAAAAAACTGGCATTCTATGTAATGCAGCAGTATTATCAGCAGATGATCGAATCGGGGAAGAGGACACAGAAATAAGTTCGAACTGTACGATTAAATGCCTATTGTTACGATTAAGTTCCTTAATCCTCCATCAGTTTGCGATAGCGTGCGCGTTTGGGTTCTTCGGTTCCCAAACGCTTTGCTTTATTAATCTCGTAGTCAGTGTAGCTGCCTTCGAAGAAGAATACGTTTCCGTCGCCCTCGAAGGCGAGGATGTGCGTACAGATTCGGTCCAGGAACCAGCGGTCATGGCTGATGACTACGGCGCATCCGGCAAACTGCTCAAGACCCTCCTCCAGTGCGCGGAGTGTGTTGACGTCAATATCATTCGTTGGTTCATCGAGCAGCAGTACGTTACCCTCCTCTTTGAGCGCCATGGCAAGGTGCAGACGGTTACGTTCACCGCCTGAGAGCACTCCGCACAGCTTGTTCTGGTCAGCGCCATTGAAGTTGAAACGGCTCAGATAGGCATGGACGTTGATGTCTCGTCCTCCCATTCTGATTAGTTCGTTACCTCCACTTACCACATCAAAGATTGACTTCTTTGGGTCAATGTCCTTATGCTGCTGATCAACATAGGCGAGCTTAACGGTTTCGCCCATAGCAAAGTTGCCGTTGTCCTGCTTCTCCAGACCCATGATGAGGCGGAAGAGCGTGGTCTTGCCAGCGCCGTTTGGACCAATAATACCTACGATGCCGTTCGGAGGAAGCATAAAGTTGAGATCGCTGAAGAGGACTTTGTCGCCAAAGGCTTTTGCCACATGCTCTGCTTCGATGACCTTGTTGCCCAAGCGAGGACCGTTAGGAATAAAGATCTCAAGCTTCTCTTCGCGTTCGCGCTGCTCCTCATTGAGCATCTTGTCATAGCTGTTAAGACGAGCCTTGCCTTTGGCCTGACGTGCCTTTGGAGCCATACGTACCCACTCAAGCTCGCGTTCAAGGGTCTTGCGTCGCTTTGAGGCAGTCTTTTCTTCCTGTGCCATTCGCTTGGTCTTCTGGTCGAGCCAACTGCTGTAGTTACCCTTCCACGGAATACCTTCACCTCTGTCAAGTTCGAGAATCCACTCTGATACATCGTCCAGGAAGTAGCGGTCATGGGTTACGGCAATGACGGTGCCTTCATATTGCTGCAGATGCTGCTCAAGCCAGTCGATGCTCTCGGCATCAAGGTGGTTGGTAGGCTCGTCGAGCAACAATACGTCTGGCTTCTGGAGAAGCAGACGGCAGAGGGCTACGCGGCGACGCTCACCGCCGGAGAGAGTGCTGACGCTCCAGTCTCCTGGAGGACAGTGAAGCGCTGCCATGGCACGGTCCAGCTTTGAGTCGATATTCCAGGCATCTGTGGCATCGATGATATCCTGCAGTTCTGCCTGACGGTTCATGAGCTGATCCATCTTATCGGGATCTTCCAGATATTCTGGTTCGCAGAACTTCATGTTTACCTCTTCATATTCTGCAAGTGCGTCATAGATATGCTGCACACCCTCCATGACATTTTCCTTCACAGTTTTGTTTTCGTCCAGTTTAGGATCCTGCTCCAGATACCCAACGCTGTATCCAGGACTCCACACAACTTCGCCCTGACTTGGCTGGATCAGTCCGGCAATAATTTTCATGAGGGTAGATTTACCTGCACCATTCAGACCGATAATGCCAATCTTGGCACCATAGAAGAAACTGATGTAGATGTTTTTGAGTACGGTCTTTTGCGTCTGCTGGATTGTATGCGTACAATTCACCAGCGAAAAGATGATTTTCTTGTCGTCAACTGTTGCCATATTTAATTCTTCTTATATATTATATATAATGTGTATTTGATTGTCTAGGGTGAGATATCGCGATAGGTGCTGAGATTGCGCGTTCTTTGCTGAGATATCGTCTTCTATCTTGAGGTATCTCGGTATTTGTTGAGATAGCACGTTCTGTACTGCCGTCTATCTTGAGATAACGCATTCTATCTTGAGGTATCTCGGTATT
>JAZLJN010000044.1:0-3759 GCA_045617885.1 Bacteroidales bacterium
TAACAGCTTGTATTTCTTTTAATTCCTTCAATTCCTTGTTCGATATAAACTCATTGTAGTTTTTGACCAAGTTATTATTTATATGTTACTAAAGGACTTATGAAATGCGACATCTATAGTATCAATTTTACATTTTAAAGAATCCGCTATAAGCAATACCCAAGCTGATTGTCGGCTCATTGTTGAACTGACTCTTGAGCAGACGCTCCGACCATTCAGCCTTGATCACGATGTCCTTCATCGGCTTATAGTTCATGCCGAGGGTAATCTTCTGTCGCTCCCAGCATGGATTATCTACGACAGCACCTTGGGTTTTATACATCGAGTCATAATATTCATAACGGGCAAAAGGATACAGCTGCTGGTTCTGCTCTCGTAGCCTGGCCGATAGTGCAAAGACATCATAACCAGCCTCAATGCTAGCACACATCGCGTCACTTGCTACCGACGTCTGCGGAGAGACAGAGCCTTTGCCTAATGTCTTATTGATCTTCGTGATAGCCTCAGAGTCGCTCAGATGCCCGTAATCATAATTACCACGTACGATCCAGTTGTGTGCCTTATATTCAAAGTCCACCGTGCCGATAAAGACATCTCCATCGACTCCTGCATATTTCTCTGCCTTGAGTGAATTATCAGCTGATCGGCCATAGTATCCGCTCACACCGATGCGAAGCCCTGGCAGAGAATAATTATCGAAGCGGATGACTCCTGCATAACTGTTGGCAATATCAAACTCATACCGGCTGGCGCTGCCACCTTTGATCCAATCCTTTGCGCCAAACAGATCAGCCTCCAGCCCCGAAAGAAACTGCACTTCATAGCGCCACTCTGGCAACCGTCCCCAAAGCGAGACACCCGTCTGATGCCACGTGCAAGGCAAGATACTGCTTTCGCTCTCCGGACGATAGACGGTAAAGAACTCTGTCGGTAGGTGGAACTGGTTGGTCAGACCCACAGGCACTACGATATGCCCCATGCGCAGATTCACGGCCTTACTCCACGACTTCTGGATCCAGAACTGTTCGAGCGCCACTTCTCCGCCACGCTCTACCTCGGTTTCATACTCTCCGGTTTCTTCTTCCTCGATCTCCACAGCAGCTTCAACGGCACCATGGTCGAATTCAATCTCCGACCCCATCGACCAGCCGTGTCCGAAGTCATAATTAATATAAAAGACCACGTGAGGCAGGTCGAACTGTCCGAAGCCTTTGGCATCTTTATAGAGCTCAGCGTTCGTGTAGCGCTTGTAGTTATTGCTATAGAACATTCGGCTCATTGTTGCCTCCCCATAGCCACCCAGTGAGAGGCGCGAGTCCTGACCTTCACCTTTCTCCTGAGCGCTGGCACTGGCCATGCTGCCCAATGCCATTAACAATCCCATCCAACAAATTCTATTACTCATCATTACCATGTTTTTGTTTTTTCGCGGTGCAAAGTTAGCGTGTTTTTCTGGCAGTCACAATGCCTTAAATCGAGTAAAAGACAAGGCATTCAGATAGGTAGCATGCTCACTTTTGAGCAAAACGGATACCGACAAATGAGTAAAAAAACAAGGATTGAGCATTTGACAATACTCAATCCTTGCAATTAAGGAGAATAATCTGCGCAACAATCAGCTCAGTGCCACACTCTACGACATCTACAATTCCGAGCGTATGCTCTATCAACACGTCGAGATCGAGGAGTGTATCTTCCTGCCATCCGATTACTCAAATAGCAGTGCAGACAAAGCGATGTGTCACAGCGTATTTCTAATATGATTACAGGAGGCAATGAATCCTCTCAGGAATCTCTTTCCGAGCGAGAGAAGGAGATTATCATCTGTGTCGTTCAGGACATGTTGAACAAGGAAATTGCCTACCACCTCTTCATAGCGACGAATAGCGTAACGACCCACCGAAGAAATATTGCACGCAAGCTGCAAATACATTTAATATTTATTGCCAGTTAGGCAATTATTAATCACTATTTAGAGCAATCTGGGATTACATCATGCCGCCCATACCGCCCATGCCCGGACCAGCAGGAGCAGCTGGTTCTGGAGCTGGCTTATCGGCAATGACACACTCGGTGGTGAGGAACATGCCGGCAATTGAGGCTGCGTTCTCAAGAGCTACGCGGGTTACCTTGGCTGGATCAATTACACCAGCAGCGAGGAAGTTCTCGTACTGGTCGGTGCGGGCATTGTAGCCGAAGTCCTTCTCGCCATCCTTAACCTTCTGTACGATGACAGCACCCTCCTTGCCTGCATTGGCAACAATCTGACGGAGAGGCTCCTCAATAGCACGCTTTACAATCTCGATGCCGAGGGTCTCATCATCATTGTCACCCTTCAGACCTTCGAGCGAAGCGATAGCACGGATGTAAGCTACGCCACCACCAGGTACGATACCCTCAGCCATAGCAGCACGTGTAGCGCAGAGAGCATCATCCACACGATCCTTCTTCTCCTTCATCTCTACCTCAGAAGCAGCGCCTACATGGAGCACAGCTACGCCGCCTGCCAACTTGGCAAGACGCTCCTGAAGCTTCTCTTTGTCATATTCAGAGGTAGTCTTCTCAATCTGAGCCTTGATAGTCTGTACGCGCTGAGCGATAGCCTCCTTGTCACCAGCACCGTCCACGATGGTAGTGTTCTCCTTGCTGACCGTAACCTTATCTGCACGACCCAGCATCTCAAGGGTAGCATTCTCAAGTTTCAGGCCTACCTCCTCGCTGATGACTACGCCACCGGTGAGAGTTGCAATATCCTGAAGCATCTCCTTGCGGCGGTCACCGAAACCTGGAGCCTTGACAGCACAGATCTTCAAAGAGCCACGCAGTGAGTTGAGCACGAGGGTAGCGAGTGCCTGGCTGTCAACGTCCTCAGCAATGATGAGGAGTGGACGACCCTGCTTAGCCACTGGTTCGAGCACTGGGAGCAGATCCTGCAGGTTAGAGATCTTCTTGTCATGAATGAGGATAGCAGGCTGATCCATCTCACAGGTCTGCTTCTCAGCATTGTTCATGAAGTATGGTGAGATGTAGCCACGGTCAAACTGCATACCCTCCACTACGTCAACGGTGGTATCCATGCCCTTAGCCTCCTCAACGGTGATGACACCCTCCTTCTTGACGGTCTTCATAGCCTCAGCGATGAGCTTACCGATCTCCTCGTCATTGTTGGCAGAGATACGGGCTACGTTTTCAATCTTGGTGTAGTCATCACCGATCTCCTCACTCTGAGCCTTGATGCTCTCTACCACCTTTGCTACAGCCTTATCGATACCACGCTTCAGGTCCATAGGATTGGCACCAGCGGTTACGTTCTTGAGACCTACGCCGATGATTGACTGAGCGAGGACAGTTGCGGTAGTGGTGCCGTCACCAGCGTCATCGCCGGTCTTTGAGGCTACCTCCTTGACGAGCTGAGCGCCCATGTTCTCAAATGGATCCTCCAGCTCTACCTCCTTTGCCACACTGACACCGTCCTTGGTGATGTGAGGAGCACCGAACTTCTTGTCGATAATTACGTTACGGCCCTTAGGACCGAGAGTTACCTTCACTGCGTTAGCCAACTGATCGACACCGCTCTTGAGCAGGTCGCGTGACTCGGTATTGAATTTGATGATTTTTGACATAAAGTAGCCCCCATCCCCGGCCCTTCCCCCCTACAGGGTGAAGGGAGTGATTAGTATCATTTCCGGGAAACATCTTGGGGGAATAGATGTTTTATGTTATATGTTTTATCTGTATTTTTAAGTCGGAGGCCAAGCG
>JAZLJN010000045.1:0-106772 GCA_045617885.1 Bacteroidales bacterium
CTCCCCCTCAGTTCCTACTTCATCAAGCTCTTTACCGATCGATGCAAGGTAAGCTCTCTCGTCAATGAAGGCCTCGTGTATCTTGATCGTAGCAAGGAAATACTGGTTATGCTCGTCGGTCTCGAACACAGGTACAGGGGATCCATTATTCTTCAAAGCACGATAGATCTTCGGGAAGCCAGTTGAGCGGCCTTCCGTGATATGCAGTTCTTTGAGGAAGTCTCCGATGCGGCGATTCCTGTATGAGCGATTGATAACTTTCTCCTTCTGTAAGTCAGCGGCAGTGATCGGAGGAGTTGGACCTGCAAGATTATAGACCTCGATGCTGGTCTTGTTCACACGTATCTCTATTGGATTCCGGTCATCCCAGGACTTATGGAAGACTGCATTTGCTAATACTTCTTCCAGAGCCTGATATGGATAGTTCCACACACGCACGGCATCTGATTCGCCCTTCACTTTCATGACTTTCTCGATGAGCAAAGAATTAAGATACTGCATAGCCTCGTAATACTGCAAGTGGATGGGACCATGTAAAACCTTTTCGTCGAAGTGGTCACCCACATCATCATGAAAACGGACGATCTCAATTCGAGCATAAGGGATATATTGCTCTGGATCACGGGCAAAGAATAGCAATCCCACATTCTTGGGTTTGAAGAACTCCGTAGACCCACTGGCGATATGCATAGATCGACAGAGATCCTCCATAGATGTATGTTCCAGCTCGTCTTCTGTGATGGAACTACCGACACGATTCAGATAGTCACCAATCAGCAACTTGCTCATATCCGTGATGGAAGCTTGATGACAGATACGATCGTCGAATGGTATTTTAGCTGCTAAACTAAGTAATTGCTGCTCTTCGATGGCGGTAGCCTGTCGTGTCACCGACGAGCTTCTCACAAAATACACCTTACCTTGCTTCTCTTCTGCCTTGCCAAGATGAATGGGAGCCTTATAAGGACGGTTTTCTCCTCCCGGTACATAGATGACAAGTACCATCTTACCCATATACTCCTCGGGCTTTGATACGACGGTCACGAAAGGTTCTACCTTGAACGTCAGCTTAACCAACTCTTTCTGAATCGTATCAAGCTGATTCAGGTCCAAACCCTTGGGTGGAAGCACTGGTGTACCGTTGTCTTCTGCTACACCTACGATGATGTAGCCTCCTCCCCAGTTGTTCATATCGTTGGCAAAAGCGCACATAGAATGAAGAACATCTTCCGGATTCCAACCTTCCTTGAAATCCAGACGTTCCCACTCTACGATATTGCCTTTTAAAAGTTTCTCTATATTAATGGGTAATGCCATAGTATTGCGTGTCTTTTATTTTTTTGCAAAGATACAAATTTATTATATATAATGGTTTATTTTGGATTGAAAAATGATGCTACAAGCACATTCTTGCCAGTTTCGAGCCTGACAGCGAGCAAAAGACATACATTTATTGTCTGGCAAGATTCCGTTTTAGCAATAAATCTTCTTCACACCGTCTACATTGAATTAGAATTTTCAATGAATCTCAATTTATCTGCCACTCAGACTTCATTGACAACAAGTATCGTAACATCTGCACATGGTATCGTAAGAAAAAGAATTCCACAAATACCCATAGAGAAGGATAAATGAAAGTACAATAGCAGGTATTTTCTCTTTACTGATTCGTCTGATCTATTGATATGTAACCCATGCAAATTGTCACGTCGGGATTTAAAAACTGATGGGAAATAGGGAAATTTTAGGTATTTAGTGAAAATTATAGGGGGGAGTGGGGTGTGATATTAAAATAATGTGTATCTTTGCACGCTGATTCCGATGTAGGCTTCCTAAGTAATGCTCACGAAGAGTGTTCGCCTTGCGGAGAAACTATTAAAAGTTTTTTGTACAAATGTACGCAATTGTAGAAATCCAGGGCCAGCAGTTCAATGTTGAGCCTAATCAGAAGATCTGCGTTTTGAACATCGCAGGTGCTGAGGTTGGTCAGGAGATCACCATCGACAAGGTGCTCCTCGTCAACAATGACGGTGTAATCACCGTTGGTACCCCAGTAGTTGAGGGTGCAAAGGTAGTTCTTGAGGTATCTCAGGTAGAGGTACGTGGCAAGAAGATTAAGGTGTTCCACAAGATCCGTCGCAAGGGCTTCGATAAGCTCGTAGGTTCTCGTCAGCACTTTACCGAGGTGTTAGTTAAGTCTATTGTTGCATAAGCGAAATTCGCTATTAAAAAAGAAAGTTCACTATGGCACACAAAAAAGGTGTAGGTAGTTCGAAGAACGGTCGTGAGTCTCATTCAAAGCGACTCGGCGTTAAGAAGTTTGGTGGCGAAATCGTTAAGGCTGGCAACATCCTCGTTCGTCAGCGTGGCACCAAGCACAACCCAGGCCTCAACGTAGGTCTCGGTAAGGACGATACCCTCTATGCTCTCATTGACGGTAAGGTGGTATTTACCAAGAAGCGTGAGAATAAGAGCTACGTATCGGTTGAGCCTCTTGCATAAGGAGTATTCAACAACCACAAGAACAAGAAGAGCAATTGGCACTGAATACTCAGCGGTCGGTTGCTCTTTGTCTTTTTTAGACATAAAAACTGAAGAAAAAACTCTTATATGCTTACACTTAAACTGATTACCGAGCAGTACGATCGAGTTATTGCCGGTTTGAATAAGAAGCACTTCAATGGTGCGAAGGAGGCTATCGATGCTGTGATTGCAAAGGATCAGGAGCGTCGTGCCACCCAGCAGCAGCTCGATGGTAATCTGGCTGAGGCCAACAAGCTCGCCAAGAACATCGGTATGCTGATGAAGAACGGCCAGAAGGAGGAGGCTGATCAGGCTAAAGCCCGCGTAGCTGAGCTTAAGAGCACCAATAAGGAACTCGACGACAAGAAGATGGCTCTGGAGCAGGAGATCGTGACCATGCTCTGCCAGATTCCTAACATCCCATACGACGAGGTGCCTGAGGGTAGCTGCGCTGAGGATAACTGGGTAGTGAAGTCAAACCTCAAGGAGTGTGTGCTGGGTAAGGATACCGTGGGTAACTGGGACTGCAATCCAGATGCTCAGTATCCTGATGCCAAGCTGCCTCATTGGGATCTGGCTAAGAACCTTAACCTCATTGATTTTGATCTGGGCGTTAAGATTACCGGTGCCGGCTTCCCTGTATATCGTGGTCTGGGCGCTCGCCTGCAGCGTGTACTCATCAACTTCTTCCTTACAGAGGCTGCCAAGTCTGGCTACGAGGAGATTATGCCACCTACAGTGGTAAATAAAGATTCTGGTTATGGCACAGGCCAGCTGCCTGACAAGGAGGGCCAGATGTACCACTGTGAGGTAGATGATTTCTATCTGATTCCTACCGCTGAGGTTCCTGTTACTAACATCTATCGTGACGTAATCATCGACGAGAAGGAACTCCCAATCAAGAATTGTGCATACACACAGTGCTTCCGTCGTGAGGCAGGTTCTTACGGCAAGGATGTGCGTGGCTTGAACCGTCTGCATGAGTTCTCTAAGATTGAGATTGTACGCATTGATACTCCAGAGCATTCGGCTGAGAGCCACAAGGAAATGCTTGTGCACGTAGAGGGGTTGCTCCAGAAACTGGGCTTGCCTTACCGTATCCTCCGTCTCTGTGGCGGTGACCAGTCATTCACCTCGGCTGTATGCTATGACTTTGAGGTTTATTCAGCAGCACAGAAGCGCTGGCTCGAGGTTTCGTCTGTCTCTAACTTCGATACCTATCAGGCAAACCGCCTGAAGTGCCGCTACCGTCGTGCTTCGGACAAGAAGACCGAGCTCTGCCACACTTTGAACGGTTCGGCTCTGGCATTGCCTCGCATCGTAGCCTCTATCATGGAGAATTACCAGCAGGCAGATGGAACCATCCTTGTTCCTGAGGTGCTTAAACCTTGGATGGGTGTTGACGTCATAAAGTAAAACCATTATTAATCACACTAATAATTTAGACTATGAAGACTATTGCAAAGGTTATGCTCCTTGGTGCAATGATGATTGCTCCATTGGCAAGTTTCGCTGACAATGATGTTGAGAAGCTCAGCAAGGATTATAAGTATCGTATTGAGTCTGTTCAGGGTCAGATTAAGACCAACAAGGCTGAGCAGAAGCGCAGCCCAGAGAATGTACAGCTGAAGGCTGACGGCGAGCAGCTTAAGGTACAGCTCAATGACCTGAAGGGCAAGAAGAAGATCCTTGACAAGGCAATCAAGACTGACAAGAAGGCAAAGACTTTGGCTGATAAGGCAAAGAAGGCTCAGAAGGATGCTGAGGTTGCTGCAGAGGAGGCTTCAAAGCTTTTCGAATAATATAACAGAAGATTATGAACCGCGAACAGCTTTTTGAGCAGATCAAGCAGAAGAAGACTTTCTTGTGTGTCGGTCTTGATACCGATATCAAGAAGATTCCTGAACATCTCCAGCAGTTGCCTCCTGCAGAGGCTATCTTCCAGTTCAACAAGGCAATCATTGATGCTACTGAGCCTTATTGCATTGCATACAAGCCAAACTTGGCTTTCTATGAGTGCTTCGGTGTGGAGGGATGGATTGCTTTTGAGAAGACGGTAGAGTATATCCGCACACAATATCCTAACCAGTTCATCATTGCTGATGCCAAGCGTGGTGACATCGGTAACACTTCTATGCTCTATGCCCGCTCATTCTTTGAGCACATGGATCTGGATGCTGTGACCGTGGCTCCATATATGGGTGAGGATTCCGTAAAGCCATTCCTCGGCTATGAGGGCAAATGGGTAATCTGTCTGGCACTGACTTCAAATAAGGGCTCTCATGATTTCCAGCTCTCCACTGTGGATGGAACAGAAGAGCGCCTGTTTGAGAAGGTATTGCGTACGGTTAAGACCTGGGGTACGGAGGATCAGATCATGTTCGTGGTAGGTGCTACACAGGGACAGATGTTTGAAGACATCCGTAAGGTTGCTCCAGACTCATTCCTGCTCGTGCCTGGTATCGGTGCTCAGGGTGGCAGCCTGCAGGAGGTGGTCAAGTATGGCATGAACAGCCAGTGTGGCTTGATAGTCAATTCCAGCCGCGCCATCATCTATGCCGACCACAGCGAGAAGTTCGCTGAGGTGGCAGGACTGGAGGCAAAGAAGGTGGCTGACGAGATGGCTGAATGCCTCAAGCCACTGCTTTGATGATTATTCCTTATAATAAAAAAAGAGGCAAACGCCTCTTTTTTATTGCCCTAACTTCTTGAGCAGTGCATCGCGATAGCTGCCGCCAATAGGAATCTTCTGACCAGCAACCGTCACGTAAACCTGATCAATCTCTGAGATACAGTCTATTGATACGATATAGCTCTTGTGTACTCTGACAAATTTGTCCTGTGGCAGAATTTCTTCAAGTGACTTGAGGCTATAGAGCGCGGTGATGCGCTTGCCGGTGGTATAGAAAGAAACATATTCATGCTGACCTTCGATATACAGGAGGTCAGCATAATTTATTTTATAGAGTCTGTAATCAGCCTTAACCATCAGGTAATCTACAGCATGTGGCGTGTTTGATTCTGCTGGGATGATATTTGTCCCCGAAGCGGATGCCTTCTGACCGTTGAGGCTGCTATCTGAATGAACATCTTTAGGCGAATTCTCTGCTATAATCTGCTTTTTTGCCTTCTCAATGGCCTGGACGAAGCGGGGAAAGGCGATGGGCTTGAGCAGATAATCAGTGGCAGAGACCTCGTAGCTCTCCAGCGCATATTCGGAATAGGCAGTGGTGAAGATGATAGCCGGGACGTTCTTTATGGTGCGTGCCAGCTCCAATCCGTTCAGGTCAGGCATGTGTATGTCAAGGAGCAGAATATCTACTTGCTGTTCTTTAAGCAGAGAGAACGCCTCAAAGGCATTCTGGGCTGTGCCTACAAGCTCCAGTTCGGTCATTTTGCTTACGTAGCCCTGCAGCAGCTTGCGTGCCAGGAATTCATCATCTACGATCAATACTTTATACATAGTAGGATAGGTGTTAATGGATTATTTTGATTGTAAGTAGTCATTCAAAAAGTTTATATTATAGTTTTTCAGCACCACGCAGTGAGATAAGGATTTTTATCTGTATTCATTTTCAGAATAGGGAAGTGTCTTATGAAATGTGGAGGATGGTCTTGTAGCGTTCTTTCTCGTCGAGCGTCTTGAACGAACACTGGTTGCCGAATAGCATCTCCAGACGCTGACTTACGTTCTCCAGACCGATGCCTGTGCGTTCATTATCCTTGGTGCTGAATACGTTGCCTTGCGGGATGGAATTCTCTGCTGTGAAAAGCAGACCGGTGGCATCCTGTCTCAAAGTGATGCGGATCCATGCCTTAGGGTCATCTACAATACGGGAATGCTTGAAGCAGTTCTCTATCATTGGCTGCAGGATCATGGGTGGAATCTTATAGTTCGGGTCCGTTATATGGCAGTCGAAGGTCAGATTAGGCTCCCGTTCCATACGGATGCGCTGGAAGTCAATGTAATTGCGGATATACTTCACCTCCTTCTGTAGCAGAACCTGATCCGAACTGCAGTCATCTATCACATAACGGAGCATTTCAGAGAGCTTCAGCACCGAATCCGGCGCTTTCTCGTCTTGAATCATCGTGAGGGTGTAGATGCAGTTGAGCGAGTTGAAGAGAAAGTGCGGATTAATCTGCGCCCGCAGGTATTTCAGTCGGTTCAGGATTTGCTCGTCCTTAAATTCCTGATCCAGTTGTCTGCGTTCCTCAATCAGGAAAGAGATGCTCTCCACCGTAGCTGTACTCAGCAGCAGGAATGAATATTTGGAGTGCAGCAGGATGCGCTCATCCAGCGTGTCGCTGATCTGACTGATGACTCGTCCGTTGTGATTCACTTCAAAATATTTGCTCAACTCTGTATAAACAGAGATATCAAGGAACGATGCCAACACCACAAGGAGTGCAATAGCCAGAAAGGTGCACAGGAAGAAGAGTCCGCGGTGTCTGTGAATCAGTTTGGGCAGGATCAGGCAATCCATGACTGTCCAGAGAATGAGCATCGGGAGGATGGTACAGGTAGAAGTGGCAATAGCCACAGGAACCTCCAGATGGCGGGTGGAGATCAGGATGAAAGTCAGGTAAAGGGCTACCCAGATTAGCGCCCGCCTGTATTTCTGGACGAATGAAAGGAATGTATATCTTGCTGCCATGATGCTGTGCTTTATCGGTGCAAAGATAGGGTATCTGCGTGATAAATCCAAATTTTGTTATCGAAAATTAATCCTTTTTATCATTTCTCCCAAGAATGGCTTTGGGGAGATGATGGACGTGGATTTGCTATCTCGTGATTGCGTTTTGTGTTATCAAACCTTAAATCCTTCAAAAATTGAATTTTTTGAGTGAGACAAGATGAGCCTTTATTGAATGGTATTTTGCTTTATATATTTATATATGTATCTTCGCACCCGCATTTATAGAGCATTGGTGATGCCAATGTCAAGTATGGTGACAACAAATAATAAAAACATAATTAGAAAAAACTATGAAACGACTGTTCATTGGAGTGCTTTCACTTATCGGAATGGCTGCTTATGCACAGGCACCAGCCGATAGCGTGGAGCTCAATCTGGACAAAGTGCTGGAGATTGCTTTGAGCGACAATCCAGACATCCAGGTGGCTGACCGTACCATCGAGATCAAGAAGTATGCCAAGAAGGAATCCATCTCAGGACTGTTCCCTTCTGTCTCTGCTTCTGCCTCCGCTACCAAAAACATCAAGGTGGCTACCATGACTATGGCTATGGGCGATCAGGTAATCAAGGCTAAAATGGGACGTCCCTACAACTATTCTCTTACCGCTACCGCTGCCCTCCCTTTGGTAGCACCACAGCTATGGAAATCCATTGAGCTCAGTGAGGAACAGTTGCAGCTGGCTGTCGAGCAGGCACGTGAGAGCAAGATCAACACCGTGGCAAGTGTCAAGAATGCCTATTATCAGTTGCTGCTGGCTCGTGACAGCTACAAGGCACTTATGGCTGGTTATCGCACAGCAGAGCGTAATGCAGAGGATACCAAGCATAAGTTTGAACTTGGCTCGGTCAGCGAATATGATAAGCTTACGGCTGACGTTCAGCTTGCGGCTCTCAAGCCAAATATGCTGGCTGCAGAGAATGGCATCAAACTGGCAGAGATGCAGCTCAAGGTCCTTATGGGTGTGGATGTCAACGAACCAATGAAGTTCGTGGGTCAGCTCAGTGATTATGAGGAGAGTCTTTTCGGCGATCTGATGAATCTGCGTGCAGACACTGCTTTGACTGATAACTCTACACTTCGTCAGCTTGACTATAATGAGCGCATCCTCCGCATGAGCGAGAAGATCAATCGTCTGGGTTACCTCCCAACATTGGCGCTGGCTTTCCAGGCAGGCTATTCGGCAATGCCTTCTGAATTCAATCCTTTCAAGGCACCTTTCTATGGTTCGGAGAGCATTTCGCTCAGCTTCTCATGGACAATCTTTGACGGCCTTCAGAAGTATATGAAGAGCAAGCAGAATAAGCTTCAGCTCGAGAATCTTGAGCTTCAGAAAGAGAGCATCCTCCGTCAGTTGGAACTGGCAGTCACTTCCAGCCTGAACAATATCACCACTGCAGCAGAGCAGGTAGTCAGCACCAAGGAGAATGTCTATTCCGCAGAGCGTGCCTACAATATCTCTGAGAAGCGCTATGCAGTAGGTTCAGGTACCATGCTCGAATTGAATTCAAGCGAGTCAAACCTTTTGAGCGCTCGTCTTCAGTATGTTCAGTCAATCTATGATTTCCTCTCAAATCGCGTAGCACTTGAGAAGACGCTGGGCAAAGTGGTAACTGATAAGTAAATTGATAACAAATAATAATAGAATACATATATGAAAAATTCATTTTTCCTTGTCTCTGCAGCTGCCGTAGCGCTTTCGCTGAGTTCTTGCGGCGGTGCCAAGACTACTGATGCCAGCATTGCTCGTCTGGCACAGGATACAGTCAACGTGACTGTAGAGTCGGTCGTTTCTCGTGACGTTGATCAGATGATTACCTACAGCGCTACTGTTGAGGCTAACGTAGTCAACCAGATTGCTCCTCAGGCTCCTGTCCGTATCCGTAAGATTATGGTTGAGGTAGGTGATCGTGTAGCTAAAGGTCAGACCCTCGTGCAGCTTGATAACAACAATCTTGCTCAGCTTAAGGCCCAGCTTGATAACCTTGAGATCGAGTTCAATCGTCTGGATGAGCTCTACAAGATTGGTGGCGTCAGCAAGAGCCAGTGGGATCAGATGAAGACTCAGCTCGACGTGATGCGTCAGTCATACGCTAACCTTGAGGAGAATACCCGTCTTGTCAGCCCAATCAACGGCATTGTTTCGGCACGTAACTATGACAGCGGTGACCTTTATCAGGGTCAGCCAGTGCTTGTAGTTCAGCAGATTTCTCCAGTGAAGCTCTTGATTGATGTAAATGAATCAAATTACAGTCAGTTCAAGGTAGGTATGCCTATTAACAACATTACTCTTGAGGCTTATCCGGGTGAAGTATTCTCGGGCAAGGTCAGCATCGTATATCCTACCATCAACATCACCACACGCACATTCCCTGTTGAGATTACCATTGCAAACCAGAACCAGCGCGTTCGTCCAGGTATGTATGCCCGCGTAAACATCAATCTTGGCGCTGCTCATCATACTACGGTTACTGACCAGGCTGTACAGAAGCAGGTTGGTTCAGGCGAGCGCTTCGTTTATGTCCTCTCTGCTGATGGCAAGAATGTAAGCCACCGTACCGTAGAGCTCGGTCGTCGTCTGGAGGGTGAGCTTGCTACCCAATACGAGATTGTCAGCGGTCTTGCAGAGGGCGAGAAGGTTGTGCTCAGCGGTTTCTCAAAGCTGGCTGATGGTCGTCCGGTTAATGTGATTGAAAAATAATAATTAAGAGTAATAAAAAGGAGTGAAAGAGGAGTGAAAGGGATGTTACTACCAGCCAGTCCCAAATTACATGGCTTCTGACGCATTTGTCCCTCACACACCCCCTTTTCACTTCCCTTAATAACCCTTAACAAACCTTACATATTTATGTCTATATACGAAGGTTCGGTTCGCCGACCGATTATGACCACACTGGTTTTCGTAGCCATTGCCATCTTTGGTCTCTTCTCGCTCTCTAAGCTCCCTATCGACCTTATGCCGGATGTCGAGACCAATACCATCATGGTCATGGAGACTTATGCAGGTGCCAGTGCAGAGGATATCGAGAACAACGTGACCCGTCCGCTCGAGAACGTCCTCAACTCAGTGAACTATCTGAAGCATATCACTTCACAGTCTCGTGAGAACTATTCAATGATCACCCTCCAGTTCGAGTTCGGTTATGATATTGATGATCTCACCAATGATGTCCGTGATAAGCTTGGTATGATCTCCCAGCAGCTTCCTGATGGTGCGGGTACCCCTATCATCTTCAAGTTCTCTGCTGATATGATTCCTATCCTGATGCTTTCTGCCAAGGCAAGTGAGAGCCAGGATGCACTTTACAAGATCCTTGACGATAACGTAGTCAATCCTATTGCGCGTATTGCCGGCGTCGGTACCGTATCCATTGCCGGTGCTCCTCAACGAGAGATCTACGTTTATTGCGACCCAGTAAAGCTTGAGGCATACAACCTCACCATTGAGACTATCTCCAATGCTATCTCTATGGAGAATCGCAACGTACCTGGCGGCTCATTCGATGTTGGTAACAACGCCTTCTCACTCCGAGTAGAGGGTGAGTTCAATGATCCAAAGGAGATGGAGGAACTCGTAGTCATGAGCAGGGGCAATCAGGTGGTTCGCCTCAAAGATGTGGCTCGCGTAGTTGATACTGTTCAGGAGCGTGCCCAGAAAACCTTTACTTATGGCCCAAGTACCATCGATCCACGTGGCTGGAGCGGTAATCAGGGTGCTATGATTATTGTGCAGAAGCAGTCAGGCGCCAATTCTGTTGCTATTGCAGAGAAGGTACTTTATATGCTCCCAGAGTTGCAGCGTAATCTCCCATCAGACGTGGAACTTAGCATTATCAACAACACTTGTGATAATATCTACGCTACCATCGCTTCTCTTGAGGAGACTATTGCTTACGCTATGCTCTTCGTTGCTCTCGTCTGCTTCATCTTCCTCGGCCGCTGGCGTGCCTGTGTGGTAATTATTATCACCATTCCATTGTCATTGGTGGCTTCGTTTATCTACCTGGCAGTAGCAGGATCGTCGCTCAACATGATTTCGCTGTCATGTCTCTCTATTGCTATCGGTAACGTCGTGGATGATGCCATTGTAGTCTTGGAGAATGTCACTAACCACATTGAGCGAGGCTCAGAGCCAAAGCAGGCTGCTATCCACGGAACCAATGAGGTGGCTATCTCCGTTATCGCCTCAACGCTTACCATGATCGGTGTGTTCTTCCCACTTACCATGGTGACCGGTATGGCTGGTGTGCTCTTTAAGGAGCTTGGTTGGATGATGTGTATCATCATGACTGTATCTACCACTTCGGCACTTTCATTCACACCAATGCTCTGTTCGCAGATGCTTCGACTCAAGAAGCGTGAGGGTTGGTTTGCCCGCTGGTACAATCATTATATCGTACGTGGTATGCTTGATAAGCTTGATGCCTGGTATGAGAAGCGAATCAACTGGGCAGTGCGCCACCGCAAGACTATGGTAGTCAGCATCGTCATCTTCTTCGTCGTTTCGCTTACGCCATTGGCACTGAAACTTATCTCTACCGGCTTCTTCCCTTCAGCTGATAGCGGCCGTATCTCTATTTCGCTCCAGTTGCCAGTAGGTACTCGTCAGGCTGAGGCTGATCGTCTCTCTGCCGAGCTTACCAACAAGTGGATGGACCGCTGGGGTACTCCTGACAAGAGGATTATCCGTGCCTGCAACTATTCTACCGGCCAGGCAGATACTGACAATACTTTCGCCTCAATGCGTGACAACGGTACCCACATCATTTCGTTCAACATTGCTATGTACAATGTGGCTGACCGTATTGCCAATGAGACCATGTATAGCGTAGCCAACCAGATTCGTGAGGATCTTAAGCAGTATCCAGAGTTCAGCCGCGTGATGGTGACCGAAGGCGGTCAGCAGGGTATGGGTGGACAGAGTACCGCTGCCTTTGAAATCTATGGTTATGATCTTACACAGACCGACTCGCTGGCTACTATCCTTAAAACGCGTATCGCAGAGGTGGCTGATGACAGTGTGAGCCAGATTAACATTTCTCGTTCTGACTATCAGCCAGAGATTCAGGTGGACTTTGACCGTGAGAAACTTGCTCTCTATGGTCTGAATCTCTCTACTGCAGGTTCAATGATCCGTAACCGCTTCAATGGCTCTACCGCATCATATTACCGTGAGGATGGTGAGGAGTATGCTATCCGTGTACGTTATGAACCGAATGTCCGTGAGAGCGTAGAGACCCTTGAGAATGTACTCCTCTATGGTTCTAATGGTTCGCGCGTCCGTGTCAAGGATGTAGGCCAAGTAGTGGAGCGTTATTCATTGCCTACCATTGAGCGAAAGGACCGTCAGCGTGTCAATACCGTTACCTGCGTGGTTAATACTGAGGTAGCAAAGCTTGGTCAGGTAGTAGAGATTGGTGAGCGTGTCATCGAAGGAATGCGAGAGGATGGTCTGCTTACGGGCGACGTCTCTATCCAGGTGGCAGGTTCGTATGAAGACCAGCAGGAGTCATTTAAGGACCTTGGTACCCTCGGTGTACTCATCCTGCTTATCGTATTCATTGTCATGGCAGCGCAGTTTGAGTCATGGAGCGATCCATTCATCATCATGCTTATCTCTATACCATTCACCTTCACCGGCATCGTGCTTGCATTGTGGATGACCAACGTGGATCTCAACATTATGTCACTCCTCGGTGCCATCATGCTTATCGGTATTGTAGTGAAGAATGGTATTGTACTTATTGACTACATCCACCTCCTTCGTGAGCGCGGACTTTCAGTAGTGCAGGCTGTAGTCAAGGCCGGACGTTCACGTCTGCGTCCTGTATTGATGACCACTCTTACCACACTCCTCGGTATGTTGCCAATGGCTATTGGTACAGGTCAGGGTTCTGAGATGTGGCAGCCGCTTGGTATCTCTATCATCGGTGGTCTGCTTGTCTCTACAGTGATGACTCTCGTTGTCGTTCCTTCAGTATATTGTATCTTCCAGGGAGCCAAGATCAACGGCTTTACCATTGCTGGTATGCACGTCACACGCGGCGAGCGTGGAGCATGGGCTGATAAGCTCGGTCTGGAGCGTGAGTGGGCCAAGAAGAAGCATCACTTCGGCAAGCGCAAGTAAAAGTCTTGGCTGCTTACTGCTAACCATCTACTATTAACTTTTTCCCTTCGTAAAATATGAAATCTATTTTTATAGCATACGATCAGGCCCATCATGACAGCATCATTGAGGCGCTTAACAGCTGCATGCAGCGAGGCTTCACGTGCTTTGAGCAGGCTATGGGCCGTGGCAGCAAGACCGGTGATCCTCACTATGGCAGCCACGCATGGGCAGGAATGAACTCTGCCATCATAACGATGTGCGAAGATGACCGCGTGCCTCTGATACTCGAACGTCTCCGCAAACTTGATCAGGAGCGTCCGATGCTTGGTCTTCGAGCATTCGTTCTCCCTGTTGAACAGGTGCTGTAATCAGCATCCTATGATAATGAGGCTTTGTTAAGCCACAGTTAAATATCAAATAACAAAAATCAGGTATCACCACTTACGCTACAACATTGTAGAGCGGGTGGTGATACCTGATTTTTGCTATTTGGTATTTTGGAGTCTTGACACAGCTCTCTTTTTGACGATCTGATAGGGTGTTTTGTATAGTGTGCGTATCAACTGTAGCACTTAAGAGGCCTGAAAGTACGATTTTCAGTCACTTTTGCTCAAAATAAAGAAAAGAGCCGTAACTTTGCAGCGCAAAAACAAAGAAACAAGATATTTTTTTAGTGTTTATTTATTTTATTATTTAAGGTATCATTTAAAAATTATTTGTTATGAAAAAGTTTGAATCAAAAATTAAGAAGGCTTGCGTTAATTACTTTAACGGCTACAATAGTGCCAGCGCAATGTATCTCGCTCCAATGAATACTGTGGTACGTAGCATCAAGTTTTGAAATTAAGAGGATTAGTCCTCATGTTATAAAGCAAGAGCTTCCGTCCGAGAAGGACGGAAGCTCTTTTGCAATTCTCTGTTTTGTCCGAATAAAGTCTTGTGTTTACAGAGCAAGTCTTAATCCTACATTGGGGAATGGATGAGTCGGCATATTGCCCATGCGGCGGGATACGCGGCAGTAACGCTCACTGTGTCCCCAGGATCCACCACGGCATACGCGGCGTTCTCCATTTTCAGGACCTTGTGGATTGACTGCTGGTTCTGCACCATAACGGTAATACAGATCCTTGCACCATTCCCATACATTGCCGCTCATGTCATAGAGTCCAAGCTCATTGGGTTGCTTGCTCTTGACCAATCCGGTTGTGCAATGGTTATCGAGCTGTTTCTGATAGTTCCATTCGCCTATGAGCAGTGAATCACCGCTGTTATTGTAATAGACGGCTACGTCAGAGATGTGGTTACCACCCGCAAACTGATAGTGGCAGCTCTTATTGCCTCCACGTGCAGCATATTCCCACTCCGCTTCAGTAGGAAGGCGGAAGTTCTTTCCAGTTATCGAATCAAGCCGGTGGATGAACAGCTGGCAATCCTCCCATGAAACATTCTCTACAGGGAAACTCGGCCCTACATGTTGTGAGGGATTAGTGCCCATGATGGCAAACCATAAATCCTGCGTCACCTCTGTTTCGCCTATGGCATAGGTGTCAAGGGTTACAGTATGTTCGGGGCGTTCGTCATGGTATGGAAAGTCCTGTTCGGCAGTGGCTCCCATCTGGAAAGTGCCGCCCTCAACGGTTATCAGGTTGAAGTGCGCGCCCTTTACATGAAAACTCTGCACTTGAGCTTTGGCAGTACTCCACAGAGCTATGGATAGGGTCAGAAAAAAACAGAGTCTGATTAATTGCTTTTTCATTTATTGCTGGGTGTTTATTACGCTTCTATATTACAAAGCACCAGGGCTATGTTATTATCCGTTTTTGTTTTAGGTTTCCCTAAAAGTACGCTGCAAATATACTACATTTTGGAGTAACTGCCAAATTTTTCGGAGAAAAAGTGCGTTATACAGCTAATAGTGTGCTTTTCGAGTCTGAAAAATGACACTTGATCCGTTTATAAATCACCGTTATCCCTGAAACTATAATAGTTGCCGTCAGCTATGATAATATGGTCAAGCAACTGGATGCCGAATAGTTTGAGCGCTTGCTGCGTGATTTGCGTAAGCTGCCGGTCGGCTGCGCTGGGACGCAGCCCGCTATGCGGGTGGTTGTGGCAGAGTGCCACTCCTGAAGCCATGTATTGTAGTGCTGGGCGTACTATGCAGCGTACGTCACCTGTGGCAGAGTCAACGCCACCCTGTCCTATCAGCACCTTCTGCAGGATAGAGCCATTCTTTGAAGTGTAAATCGCCCATAGTTCTTCATGGTCAAGATGCGAGAGTGCCTGATTGAATTGCGCAAAGATGACGTCACTCCCAGTGACACGCGTGGCACACATCTGACGCAGCTGCATCTCCTTCTCCAGACGGCGGCCCAGTTCAAGGGCAGCGCGTATCGTGCATCCTTTTGACGGACCAATGCCTTTGAGCAACTGTCTGCTCTGCGGGTCATCATTTGGTATTAGTACATTGTGCAGCCGTTCGATGCTGCCTCCACATTGCTTTAGGACGTCACGGGCAATGTCCACTGCCGTGCGTCCCTGCTGTCCGGTGTTAATGAGAATAGCCAACAGTTCGGCATCCGAAAGGGATGCTTCACCATTGGCTATCATCTTTTCACGAGGACGGTCATCAAGCGACCAATCCGTGATTTTCATACATTGACAAGTTATAATTACTTGGCACGCTCTACGTATGAGCCGTCGCGGGTATCAACCACGATCTTGTCACCCTGCTTGCAGAAGAGAGGTACCATTACGATGCCACCAGTCTCAACGGTTGCCTTGGTAAGGGTGTTGGTTGCAGTGTTGCCCTTAACGCCTGGCTCCATCTCAGTGATCTCAAGCACGGTCTTAACTGGCATTTCTGCAGTAAGGATAGTCTCGGTTGATGCATCTGATACAACCTCCACAATATCACCTTCCTTCATGTACTTTGCACCAACTACCATCTCGCGGTTGATGTTTACCTGATCAAAGGTCTCCTGGTTCATGAATACTGCATCCTCGCCGTCCATGTAGAGGAACTGGTATGGGCGATGCTCAACGCGAACATCCTCGAGAACTTCACCGATGTTGAAGCGCTTCTCAACTACATAACCTGAAACTACATCCTTCAACTTAGTGCGCATGAAGGTGTTGCCCTTACCTGGCTTTACGTGGAGGAACTCCACAACAACCTGAAGCTTACCGTCAAGACGAATGACGGTGCCGTTCTTGATGTCCTGTGACTTAATTGCCATAATTGTCTAATATTTTATTGATTTTGTAATTTCGCGGGTGCAAAGATAGCGAATTTTACTGATAAAAACAAAAAAAATATTAGATTTTCATGAAAAAGTTTGGTAACTAAAGGAAAAATTACTACTTTTGCACCCGCTAATTGCAAAAAACTATATAAACTCTATAAAAACGATTCAACTATGAAGATGACTTTCCAGCCACACAACCATCGCCGTCTCCACAAGCATGGTTTCCGTGCTCGCATGGCTACCAAGAACGGTCGCCGCGTTCTCGCTGCTCGTCGTGCTAAGGGTCGCAAGAACCTTACCGTTGGAGACACCATGCGTTAATACTGGTGTGTTTGTTGCCTAGCATCCTTATTACGAGGATGACGATGACTGTCAGGGAACTCTTTCCGACAGTCATTTGTTTTTTATTGATGTACGTTCCTTAAGATTCTTTGATGAAGACTCGTATTCAATCATTGCTCCGCACGCTGAGCGAGGGCGTTTATGAGAAAGATTCCGAACTGTCATTGAGCCTTCTGGCTGCTTTGGCAGGTGAGAGTGTGTTGCTGTTAGGTCCTCCGGGTGTTGCCAAGAGCATGGTGGCACGCCGGCTGAAGAGGGCTTTCAGCGGAGCCAGATCCTTTGAGTATCTGATGTCGAGGTTTTCTACCCCCGACGAGATTTTCGGTCCGGTGTCAATCAGTCGGTTGAAGGAGTCTGACCGTTATGAACGTGCCGTTGAGGGTTATCTGCCTACCGCTGATGTGGTTTTTCTGGATGAAATCTGGAAGGCGGGTCCTGCCATACAGAATACGTTGCTCACCGTCATCAATGAGAAGACTTATCTGAATGGCAATGTGCCGATGCGTCTGCCACTCAAGCTCCTGCTGGCTGCCAGCAACGAATTGCCTACGCAGGGCGAAGGGCTGGAGGCTCTTTGGGACCGTTTCCTGATACGCCTTGTCAGCCAGTGTATCCGTGATGAGGAGCTGTTCTATCAGATGGTGAGCCAATCATCATCCTCCCTTTCGCACAGTGAGGAGAAATCTGTTGAGGGGGCATTTACCGCAGAGGAGTATGCCCAGATACAGGCGGAGATAGCCCAGGTCAGCGTGCCTCGTGATGTTTTGCTTGCCATTACCTCTATCCGCCAGGCATTGAAGGACGTTGCCATTGATGGTCAGGACGTACACCGCAGTATCTACGTCAGTGACCGCCGCTGGAAGAAGGTAGTACACCTGATGCGCGCCTCTGCCTATGTGCATGACCGCAAGGAGGTCAGCCTGTGTGACCTGCAGCTTGCCATTCATTGCCTCTGGAATGAACCGGATGAGATTGACAGCATCGGACGCATCGTAGCCCATGCCATCTTCCGTCCCTATCTGGACCGGTTGGATCTGCTCATGCAGCAGATAGGCAGAGAACTGCGTCAGCGCAAGGTGCGTGACGTTATGGAAGCCGCCCGTATGCGCGGCGATCATCGTGATGACGATGTGGCTGTAGTGGATGGTATCTATTATCAGTTAGATGAGCGTACAGGAGTAAGTAACACATTTATATATATACCAGACTTCAAGACCCTGCCTACCCGCAGCGCTGACGAGCCTGCCGTGCGCGGTGTGATGTATCGTGATCCGCGTCAGCCCAAGCGAACCATTATCCGTGCCTATTCCAATCCGGACAACGTGGGCGAACATGAGGCAGAGTTCTCTCGCGTCAATCTGTATCGTGATTCGATGAATCTCTATGTCAATGGTACGCGATATGCGCTCCGTAGGGCTTTGCGTGGCGCACCCAATACGCTGCAGTCTGGGCTGGAACCTGTCCTTAAGGGCGCACTTGCCTCCCTTGAGGACTGTGAGTCTGCCGTTGATGCTCTCTTTCAGGAGGCAGTGATGCTGGCTGCCCAGATCAAGGCTCACTTGTTCTTGAGTCCAATGGTACAGCAGATTATCGCCGCCCAGATGGATACTTTCCGCAAGCAGATTGCTGTGCTGCGAGCTGATGTGCGGAAGTTGCTTTACGACGATTAAATTTTTTCCCCTCCACCCTGCACTTATGTATCTTACCCTCCCTCCAAAGGTGCTGACTCCCCTTGAGGAACTGATTTGTACCGACCTTGAGCGCTCATTCAGTGATGCGGTTGAGGCGCGGTTACAGTTTATGCGGATGCGTGGCGTGGAGGATGGCTACGAACTGGCACAGCTGAAGGAGGAATACCTGCGTGAGCGTCTGCCCAAGCAGCAAGCCCTGTTGGACAAGTACCTGGAGGTGATTCCGGCAGCTGTGCGTCAGAAGGGCGCTACAGATGAGGAGTTCGCGCAGTGTTGGGCTTTGATGGGTGGCATCTGGAATATTGTGGAGTTTGAACGGATACGTCCCATTGTGCGCCTGCAGGAGCAGTATCCAGTCTTGCTGGATGTGGCTCGCCGGGTAGGTCGTGTGGCTGATGATCAGGGACCGGAACGTGTGCCGGTAGCCTCTGGCGGAGGTATGCGGGTGGAACACAGCGCCCCTTCTGATATCGAGGGCATTACCGTAGGCAACGATCTCACCGCCCTGCTGCCCCTTGAAATGGCTATCATGGCTGATGACCAGCTGGATTCGCTCTTCACCTACCGGTTCGCTACCCGTAGGCTTCAGACTTTCCAGTACAAGAGTAACCTGATGAAGAAAGCCCAGCGGGTGGAGGTACGCAAGGCACGTCAGCGAGGTCCGATGATAGTGTGCCTTGACACTTCTGGTTCGATGCAGGGTCCTCCTGAACGTATCGCTCATAGTCTTATTATCAAACTGCTGCAGATTGCACTCTCCCAGGAGCGTGACCTCATGCTGATAGCTTTCAGCACCACGGCAAAGCAGATGGATGTGCGCAGGCAGCGTACGCAGCTGTTTGACTTTCTGCGAAAAGAGGGTGGTGGAGATACTGATGGTACTGCAATGCTCCGGGCTGCCTTTCAGTTAATCTGCAGTGATGACCAATATGGCAGCGCTGACGTCTTGCTAATCAGTGATTTCAAGTTCCCACTGGTTTCAAACACCCTGCTAAAGGAGTTGCAGCAGTTGCAGGACGACGGTACTCGTTTTTATGCCCTCCAGATTGGAGTCTCTCCTGGTATTGATGATTGGAAGAAGTACCTTGACTGTTATTGGCATCTTGACTATAAGGTTCAGATGAAGCCCTGGTTCATACAGAAGTGATCTTTGACTCGTGAATTGACGTCCGTGTTATCAAACATCAATTTAAAGACTCGCAAATTGACGTCCGTGCTATCAAACATCAATTTAAAGACTCGCAAATTGACGTCCGTGCTAACAAACATCAATTTAAAGACTCGTAAATTGACGTCCGTGTTATTAAACATCAATTTAAAGATTCGCAAATTGACGTCTGTGTTATCAAACATCAATTTGCAGCTGTAGAAGCGTGTCACTACGATGGGGCTTTACATTGAGAACCACTTTTTAGGATAGTAGTTCGACCTAACCCGTGATTCTGGTTCTAATATAATCCTGTTTTATAAGGTTTGAAATAAAAAATGGGTTCAGCTAAAGACTTTTTTGAAGAAAAAGTTGGAAATGCCACAGAAAAGCCATACCTTTGCAAAAGATAAACCAATATTCATTCGTCACAGAAGTCGTATGGTAACAATCGATGTTGATATTACAACTAATAACATACACATTTCGGCTGTAATTTCTTCTTTGCTAAATGTGATGCAGCAAACGGAGAGCACGTCGGATACGTCTGTCGTGTGGAAGATGGATAGTAATTGTGGTGGTCTTTTTTCTGCATTACTAAAGTTGTATAAAGCATCGTGTGGAAAGAAAATTATAGCATCCAGAATTGATTGTTTCTCTGGTCTAATCGAATTTAGTATTGCAGAGAAAGATGCAAATAAAATTGTCAGTCAGATAGAAGATTCGTTGTCGGGCAAAGACATACGAGTGAAGTCATTGAAGGTTGCAATATCATATTTATTCGATGAGTTGATTTGCAATATCCAACAACATGCTCAAGTCGCCACAGGCTTCGTTTTTGCTGATTACAACAAAGAGTGCGATTGTCTTGATATCTGCATTGCAGATCAAGGTGTGACAATCTATGGTAGTTATGTGCAATCAGGTAAATACCTTGACTATATTGGTGACAATGCCGCAGAGGCACTCAATATGGCAAAGGATGGTTACTCAACCAAGAATCGTCCAGATGCAGAGAATCGAGGATACGGCATCTCATCTAATGTCAAAATGATTACTGAAGGATTGAAAGGTACATTTGCGATGCTTTCCGGCAATGCTTTAATGATAAACTTGAGAGGAAATATGCAGGTAGCAAGTTTGCCAGTAGATGTAGAATGGCCTGGAACTTGCATAATAATTCGTATTCCTCTTGAAGGTTCATACAATTTCAATCTATACGATTATATTTCATAATTACTCTCGCAATATGAAACAAGTTATTAAACTAACCGAAGAATTTGGTAAAGAACTTCGTACGCGTCAGGTGATGGAGCGGCTATCGTTGAAATTGTCTCAAAGTGATGAGTATCTATTTGATCTTACTGGCGTTGAGCAGATTTCACGGTCAGCTGCGGATGAATTATATAACATTGCACATGACTATAAGGTCGAGATTGTAGGCATGACAGAATTCGTGCACAAGATGTATGATGCAGTAACCCGTGGCCGATTTATGCCTCGTCAGCTTCGTCCATCTGGTACACCTATTGTGGAGTGTAAGGATATGAAAGATGTCGAACAATTCTTGAGAGTGGTGTGATTTTTAACAAGCGCAAAGGTAGGTTTTTATATAAACACGCAAATAAAATGTCGAAAGTCTGAACTTTTCATAGGTTCGGACTTTTTTATATGCGCAGAAATGTATATCTTTGCGCTAGATTATACGATGTTAAATACTAACCCTCCAAAATAGACTTTTATGAAAAAATTACTGCTAACTATCTTATGCTGCTTTGCTTTGACGAATCTGACTATGATTGCGTATGCTCAAAGACCGCAGTCAGGACCTCGCTCGCATCATGCTGAGGCTCCAAAGCAATCACACTCACATCGTCATCACCACTATCATAAGGAGACCGTCATTATCACCGCTACGGAGGAACAGGTGGATGCAATCCTGACGTATCTCAAGAGCCTCAACTTCGACTCTGACAGGAGCAAGGCAGCACAACTTTGTCTGACTATCTGCCCTGTGTCTGCGGACGGTATGGCAAAGATGATGAAGTGCTTCTCCTTTGAGGAAGAGAAAAAGAACTTTGCAACATTTGCCTTCGATTACTGCCCAGATCCTGAGAACTACATGCTCGTCATTGATCAATTCACTTTCGAACGTTCGAAGAAGGATGTGGCAAATGCGATAGTCGAGAAGTTCCCAATGTATGCCAGAGAGATTGCCCGTATAGTCAGAGTATTCTCCTTTGAAGATGACCGCTTGGCGTTTGCGAAAGCAGCCTATCCTTCGTGTCTGAACAAAGAGGCGTTCGACGAGGTGATTAATACACTCTCCTTCCAGAACAATAAGGATCGACTGCGCGCTTTCATGAAGGAAGTGGATGAAAAGGCTGAATAACAAAGGTCTGATTTTGCACACCTTTCGCATCACCCCCGAATAAGAAATCTTCCTATGGGAAGAAAGCCGTTTGGATGAAGCCACCAATGACTGCGCCAAAGAAACTATTTTTTTGCATAGGTCAGAGGGATTGCCCCCCCCTGACCCGCAAATCATCAAATGCAACCACACCAAGAGTTTTTATTTCTTAAGTGTGATTTTGATTACGCCATCCTTTGCTTCAGGATATTGATTGATATATTGACTGATAGTTGCTTCATCCTTCAGTATATCCATGGACTGGATATCATCTGTGGAAAGATTTTTGAGCTCTTCGTATGACACAACTTTGCCGTCAATAAGAAAGAGACCTTTGGATGGAGCGTCGCTTGATTGTGCAGCTTTGACTTCATCTACAACGATGATTCCATCTTTATCATCATTCAGACGAAAACTGATTGGCAACACATACTTCACTCTCACCTCTTGTCCACGTTGCTTGCCTGGCTTCCATTTGGGCATCAGGGATACTACACGGATTGCCTCGGCGGTGAGACGCTCATCAGGCGATCTCATTTCCTCGATACTGGATATCGAACCATCTTTCTCAATCACGAAACTGAGCACGACGCGACCCTGGATTCCCTTATCGGCACACTCTGCAGGATAACGCAGGTTCTCGGCTATAAACAGCATCATGGCTTGTGTTCCGCCCGGGTACTCTGGCATTTCTTCTACAACAGTAAATAGCTCATTTACATCATTTGATGCCAATTCTGCCAATGGGTACTCATTTTCCGATGCCAAAACTTGGTCATTCGGAAATAAATTACTAACTTTGCACCCAGAAATCTCCGTAGAGATAGCAGAGGCAGCAGGTGTGGCAAACAGCATAACGCCGAGCGCCGTGACTGGTACAGCCAACAGATACTTGGTCTGTGCCCAACGATTTGATTTTTTCTTTTGCATCATAGTGATACGTTTTTTAATTGAACTTTGGTGCAAGCTGTTGGTAATTGATTGCAGTCGGCTACCAGCAGCTTTTTTTATAAGTAGTAATTGATATTCACGTGCATCGATGCCCGCAAGGAGCACTTCCTCATCTGCCTCAAACTCGTGGATTGCCTGTAGCTCCTCGCGCATCAGCCAGATGGCGGGATTGAACCACTGCACGATGAGGCAAAGTTCGGTAAAGAGGATGTCGAGCGTATGATGATGACGGATATGGCCCAATTCATGCAACAGGATACTGCGACTATTCTCTGCCAGATCCTGTTCATTGACCACAATGTAGTTCATCCAGCTGAAAGGTGATACCTTGTCGGTGGTGACCATGAAATGGGCATTATTCAAGGTGATATGATCAGGCATCGAACGCTCCTCGCAATGTCTGATCATTTGCCAAAGACTGATATAAGAAACCAGCGTACGGAGAAAGAAAACGAAGATTCCTGCCAGATAGACCAAGAGCAAAAGTGCCATCAATTTGTCCCATGGCGAAACCTCTGGGCTGACGATTTCCGCCACTTTAGGCAATTCAAAAGTTGTTGCACCTACGGATTCGGTTGCCGTTTCATTCCAGTTCCAATGCAAGAATGGTACAGCCATAGAGCACATCAACAGCAGAACTAACGCAAAGCGGTTGAAACGATAGAAAGTATCGCGGCTTAACAGTAACTTATAAAATAAGTAATAAGCTACCAGGCACACTGCCGACTTAAGTATATAGGCAAAGAATACTCCCATGACTGCCCGTTATTTATTCTTTTCAACTTCGTCAATCAGTTGCTTGAGCTCATCAATGGATACATTCTCCTCTTTGACCAAGGCAGAAATAGCATTGAGATAAGAGCCCTTAAAGTAGCGGGAGATTACTGATGTAAGTGTCTTCTTGTGATACTCATCGGCAGAGACAACGGCATAATATTGATAGGTGGATCCAAGGCTCTTGTGTGCCACATACCCCTTCTCTTCGAGTGTGCGAACCACCGTAGAGAGCGTATTGAAGTGTGGTCGTGGTTCTTCATAATAAACCAGCATCTCGCGGATGAATTGAGGTCCGTGCTGCCAGAAGATGGTCATTGCCTCTTCTTCCTTTGCTGTAAGTTCCTGTTTCATTTCTGTAGATTTTTGTTTGCTGGTGCAAAGTAACTGTTTTATTTAGTTACCCAACGAATATTTTTAGTTAAATCCGTTTTTAAACAACTAAAATAATTAGTTATTGCCAAAATTGACAATTCTATATTACAGAATGAAACTGTTGTTATGCTTGATTTCGCTTCACGATGTGGATGCAAGCCTCATACAGTCCGTACAAGGGGATGGCAACGAGAATAAGTGTAAAGATATCTGGAGGAGTAATGATAGCGGAGAGAATCAGGATAAGGAGGAAGGCATGTTTGCGGTACTTGACCATAAAGCTCGACTTCAGCAGGCCAGCCTTTGATAGAATCAGGCTCAGGACAGGCAGCTGGAATACCAGACCCATGCTGAGCGTAAGAGTGGTAAAGGTGGAAATATAGCTGTCAAGTGTGATGATGTTCTGCACAGAAGCATCCACCTGATAGGTACCAAGGAAACGGAAAGAGATAGGGAAGAGGAGAAAGTAGGTCATCAGTACACCTACCATAAATAGCAGGTAGCTGAAAAGCGTCACCAGACCGGAATAGCGACGTTCATTCTCATAGAGAGCCGGACTGACAAACTTGCACAGTTCATAGAGGATATAAGGTGAGGCAAGCAGCGCTCCTAATGTGATGGAGGAGGAGAGATGCATCATGAACTGTGCTGACAGTTCGGTACTGATGAGGTCAATATGGTAAGGAGTGAAGTGGAAACTCTCACTTTGTCCGGAGAGGGAGGCAATCCAAGCGGCAGCCTGCTCAATGAGCCTGAAGGTGATAAAGTCATGCTCTTTGGGGGCAAGCAGCAGGCTGAAGGTCTCCTCCTTAAAGCAGAAAATGAATGCCGAAAGGCAGACCACAACGGCAGCGATGCGTAGGAGCATCTGCCGCAAAACCTCCAGGTGATCTCCGAAGCTCATCGTCTCCAATGACTCCTGTTCTTTGTCTTCTATCTGCATGCTTGTCATATTTATAGGGGCAAAGATACGGAAAAAAAAGAAAAATGACAAATGCAACCAGAGAAAATAGGCTATTTGTTTTCTTTTTAAGGAAATAATTAGTAACTTTGCCGCAAATAAATTCAAAATATGATGAAGAAAACTACTATCGGGTTGGTCAGTACCCTGGCATTGTCTCTCTCATTTGTGACTGGTTTTGCCCAAAATGTGACAACAGAGAAAGATGCATCCATTTGGAATGATGCTTTGCAGCACCGTATCACTATCAATGGTTTTGCACAGGCAAGTTATACCGCTACAAGCGTGGGCGACAAGAACAACAATTCACTTGAGATGAAGCGCATCCTGCTTTGGGCGCGTGCACAGATGACCGAGCGATGGTCATTCCTCTTCATGCATGATCTGGGAAGCAAGGTGCAGGAGCTCTATACCGAATACCGGGTTACAGAGGGCAAAGGTCTCTCCATCCGCTTCGGACAAATGAAGAACCAGCTCTCGCTGGAGAATCCTCTGCCACCTACCACCCTTGAACTGGTGGACATCTGTAGTCAGGCTGGTACCTATCTGGCTGGCGGCGGATCTGATCCGCTGTTCGGCATTAATTATGGTCGTGACCTGGGTATACAGCTTTCAGGTGAGCTGGCACACGGACAGCTGCTCTATTACCTGCAGGTGATGAATGGCGCCGGTGTAGATACGCGCGACCGCGATAATAAGAAAGATGTAATAGCCAAGCTCGAATACCGTCCTGTGAACGGATTACGTCTGGCAGTCTCTGCTCAAAAGGGTTATGGTACGTCACTGACCGGACATTCTGTCTATCTGCCCCAGGAGCATCAGATAGCTTTGGGAGAGACCTATCGTAGGGATAGATGGACAGCTGGTTTCGAATATAAGACGGGCAAGAATGACTACTGGAAGAACCGCTGCACCAGCCTGCGCGGTGAGATCATGGTCGGACGTGACGGAAAGACCGATTCCTGGGGCGGATATCTGACTGCCTCTATTCCCCTTGCAGGAGAGTGGGATCTGGTGGCTTCGTATGACTATTTCAATTATGCCAAGGGCTTTGACCGTGAACGTACGCAGTTGATAGCAGGCGTTCAGTACTGGTTTTACAAGACTTGCCGCATACAGGCTCAATACACTTGGGCAGATACCTGGACAGCAGGACTGAATGACGCCTGGCTTGACAAGAACTGCCACAGGCTGCAGGTACAGACACAGATTTTCTTCTAATCATCGTAAGAGATACGGGAAATGAATACACCTTTGGATTATCTGGTGGTCACTGCCGCTATTGATGAAATGCAGCTGGGCGACTTCAGCGGCGCTACGATACGTGACATTGCTATGCTGGCAGGCAGGCTGGAGAAACTGACGGGCGAACCCTTTATCCGACTGGAGATGGGTGTGCCCGGACTAAAGCCTTCACGGATTGGCATTGAGGCTGAAAAACAGGCTCTGGATGAGGGCTGTGCTGCCATCTATCCGCCTAATGCGGGCATTGAGCGGCTGAAACTGGCTGCCTCGCGTTTCATCAAAGCCTTTATCGGCATTGACCTGAAGCCACAGGGATGCATTGCTACGGTGGGATCCATGCAGGGGACTTTCGCCGTGTTTACTGCACTGAAGCTTGCCCATGGTGTGGGCTGCCAGCCGGAGACGTCACTTCCGGTTAAGGATACCATTCTGTTCATCCATCCTGGATTCCCTGTGCAGACAACCCAGTGTGACGTGATTGGGTTGAAGCATATCGGCTTGGATATCCATGACTACAGGGGAGAGGCGCTAATCAGTAAACTGGAGGAGATACTCAAGGCAGGTAATATTGCCGGCATTGTATATAGTAATCCCAATAATCCTTCATGGGTCTGCTTCACAGAACAGGAACTGGAGGGCATTGGCAAGCTGGCTACACGCTATGATGCCATCATCCTTGAGGACCTTGCCTATTTCGCCATGGACTTCCGCAAGGATCTGTCTCACCCTTTCACGGCACCCTATCAGGCTTCGGTGGCTCGATATACGGATAATTATGTGATGACCATCTCAGGGTCGAAAGCCTTCTCGTATGCCGGTCAGCGTATTGGTGTGTGCTGTGTGAGTGATGCGCTCTATGGCAGAGTCTATCCGGCGCTTCAGGAGAAGTTCGGGGTAGGAGAGTTCGGCAGATTTATTGATGCCCGTATTATCTATACCCTCTCCAGCGGCTGCTGCCACAGTGTGCAGCATGCCATGGCTGCGATGATGGAGGCGGCGTGTGACGGACAGTTCGACTTCGTGTCAGAAGTCCGTGAGTATGGCAGACGTGCGGCTTTCATCAAGCGTGTGCTGCTTGACAATGGCTTCTATCTTGTCTATGATAATGATATGGGAGAGCCGCTGGCTGACGGTTTCTACTTTACCGTACAATATCCGGGCATGACAGACCTTGAGCTGACTCGTGAACTGATGTACTATGGTATCTCCGTCTATCCGCTCGATACGATGGGATCAAAAGAGCAGGGCGTGCGTATCTGCACCTCCTTCTTCAAGCCTGAACAGGAGGCGCTGCTGTCTGAACGCATCGCCCTCTTCCGGGCGAATCATTAAGCTTGTGAAACCTGAATCAGAAATGGAACTGAACATCCACACCGACCTGTAGCGGCTTGCCATGCTGCTCGAAACCTCGGTTGGCTGATTCGAAATAGAAAGTATTGTAATGGGTGTCAGTCAGATTACGTCCCCATAGCTGGATGACGGCTTTGCTCAAGGTAAACTGCATACGTGCTCCGAGCAGGGAATAGTACTTCTGGCAGGCATCCTGGATGCCGTCGGCTGTACGGTTGCTTTCAGTCCAATAGACACCTCCCGCACCATTGTAAGTGGCACCGAGTGTGAGGTTATGCGCCCAAGTAAGAGGCAGTTGCCAGGTGTAACTGGCATCAATGCTGACCGTATGGCGCGGAACGAACGGAACGTAGCAACCGGTATAATCCTGATCGCCGCCAGCATCATAATCCGTGAACTTGGCATGTGTATAGCCATAATTGGCGAGGATGGTGAGCGGCTGCACAGGCTGCCAGAGGGCGGTCATATCTGCACCGTAGCTTTGGCTCTTGCCGGCATTGACCATCATACGCCCCAGTCCGGTAGGAGCAAAGCGGGCAATCTGCTGGTCGTGCGTGTCAATAATAAATGCTGCGGCATCAAGCATCAGACTGCCATCTGCCAGATAGAGGTGTGTGCCTATCTCGTAGTTCCATGAATACTCTGGCTTATAAACTACACTATTTACATCTCCTTTGTCTAATAATCCGTTATAAGCCTCTTCTCCCAGCATCTTTTGCACTACGCCCTTGCCAGCCTCATCAATCTGGCTGATCATCTGACTGCGCATCTCTGCCTGCACGAGGTCAGAGAACATCTGCACGTTGTATCCGCCGCTGCGGTGGCCTTTGCTGACGGTAGCATAGAGATTGCTCTGGTTTGGAAACAGGTACATCACGCTCATCTTCGGCAGCAACTGCAGATAGTCATGGCTCATCTCATCATCAAAGAGGGGCGACGCTTTGAGGTCCGGATAGGTAAAACTCATAGCGGGTGACATCTTGATATCAAAGTCGAAGGCGATGTCGCTATTCGAGAAATAATCCAGACGGAGACGTTCGTAATCGAGACGCAGTCCGGCAGTGAACTTCCAGTTGCCCCATCTGAAGGTGGAATTGTGGAAGATGGCAAGGTCAAGGGTAGGAGTCTCCATGATACTTGACACAACAAACTCTCTTTCCTGAATCGTAATAGCCATGGAGGGCATACGTGGATTGCTCTCCTGCAGCCGGCTGAAGATGCTGTTGATATTGCCTTCAATCAGACCCTTCACTCCATCTTCAAAGAACGTAACCGGTCCCTCTGTATGAAGTCCCTGATACATAACATTTGCTCCGGTCAGCCATTGGTACCATCCGCTTTCATCACTATTTTTGATGGTTAGTTCCTCTGTGATGGTGTTGATGCGCTGGCGTTGCTCAAGTGTATAGATATCCTGCTGGATGAAATCCTGATCCATCATCATACGGTCATTTAGATACTGAAAACCGGTGATGGCGTTCATGACGTAGCGTGGAGTCTTGTACTCAATGTTTAGTCCGGCATTGAACATACTGCGCCTGTAGGTGCTCTCACGATTGTTGCAGATAGTACCAATCTGTTCCTTGGCAAACTCGGGGTTGGCGAAGCTCCCGGTATAGAAGTAAGGGTACGCCCCCTCATCAGAATAATCGTAACTGGTAGTGAGGTCAAAGGTCAGGCGATCATTGGCGTTGAAGATGGCGCGTAAGCGTCCACCGCCGGCACTGCTCTTGTCTGCCTGCTTGCCGGTGAGATCATTGGTGAAGAATCCGTCACTTCCGTCATAGTAACCGCCGGCAGAGAGCGCAAAATGGTCATTGAGGCGATGGTAGTGGGTCAGGGAAGCCTGCCGGTGATTGTCGCCCGTGGCGAAGCCCAGATTGATATCTGTGCCCTCATAATGAAGTGGATTGCGGGTATAGACACGGATAATGCCGCCCATGGCATTACGTCCATACAGCGTACCTTGAGGGCCGCGAAGCACATCGATGCGCTCCACGTCATAGAAGTTGAAGTTAAAGGCAGATTTATCCACATACGGAATATTATCCACATACATGCCCACAGCAGGCGTGTTGATGCGGCTGCCTATACCTCGGATATAGATGGCGCTGGTCAGTCGGCTTCCGTAGTCAGGAATGAAGAGGTTTGGAACCAGATGGGTAATCTCCTTGACAGAGGATACGTGTGCCGCTTCGAGCTGAGGCGCTGAAAGAATATTTGCCATAGAAGGCTGCTGACGCATGGAACCTGTCTCCTTGGGAGTTGATACGACGGTGATGCCCTCCAAGGTCACCATGCGGGTGGTATCAGCCGTATTGACCGAAGCTGTCAGGGAGGCTGTGCTCTGGATAGTTGCCAGAAGTACTATGGGAAGTGATTTCTTGCTCATATTTATAAAAACGGCTGCAAAGATAGCGCTTTTCTTTGACAAACACAATACCTAAAAGTGATGATTCGGGGAAAAAGGGAATGAACTCTTCTGTTTTTGTAATGAAAATTTTGCAGTTTCGGGGTAAAAAACTATATTTGCAACCCAACCGATTCAAAGAATAACCTGATATATTCGCATGAAACCCTGTTCCTGGTCGATCCTCTTTATTCTGCTCCTTACAGCGTGCTCACAGGCACGCCAAGTCTCGTCAGTGTCCTGTCCTGCCGTCAGCAGCGGCTATGTGACGGTCAGTCACGGCGGTCAGTTATATTATGAGTCAGTAGGTGAAGGTGAGCCGGTACTGCTGCTACATGGCCATACGCTTGACATGTACTATGGCTATGAGGCGTGGGATTCGCTCAAAGTACGTCGACCCGAACTGCCCGTACTGATCCTCTCCGGAGAGATGGAGCACAAGGGAAAGAATCCTATGCTGCCTTATCTGCCCAACGGACGGCAGTTAATCATCCCTGACTGTGGACACATGTCTAATATGGAGCGGCCGGATGAGTTCAACCGCCTTATGCTGGAGTTGATAGAGTCCTGCCGGTGAAATGCAATCAGTCGTTGTGCTGATTCAACAGTTCCTCCACTTGGGCAAATGTCAAGCCTACAAAGTCATTGAGAACATGGTTACATTTGTCCTTAATCTGCTCGGGCGTATTGCCTGTGGCTAATCCGATGGTGTAGATTCCAGCTGACATGCCTGCCTGAAGACCGGTAAAAGCATCTTCAAATACCACACATTCATCCGTAGTGCAGCCAAAGACTTTGGCACCTAATAAATAGCAGTCAGGATGAGGCTTGGAGGCGGTAAAATCCTCGGAGGTGAGGACGCGGTCAAACATTTCGTTGAACGCTGGCCACTGGAGGGCAACGCTTCGCATCTTCTCCTGATTGGAACTGGTCACTACGGCGCACTTTACTCCGTGCCTCTTCAGGTCAGACAGGAAGTCAAGAGCTCCTGCCACCCATTCATAGCGCATCTGCCGCTCATAGTCATCCAAATCCACTTTGATGGCAGCCTGAACTTCCGGGTCAGGGAAGTAACGCTCAAAGATCTGTTTGAGCGTGGTTCCCTTGATGATGTATTCCAGCCGGGGGATATCCGGGCGGTATTTCCTTGCCAGTCTGCCCCATAGGATGGTGTACTGACCTTCAGTGTCGAACAGTGTGCCGTCCAGATCAAAAAGTGCAGCTTTGAATTCTCTCATTTCGATAAACTTTTTCTGTTACAGGGCAGCAATCAGCCGATCTACATTCTCTGGCTTGGTGCCCCAGCTGGTGCAGATGCGGGCTGCAACGTGGTTCTCGTCCATACGGCACCAGTAGTCAAAGAGGAACTCCTTGGAGAGCTCGGCATATTTCTCGTCAGTGAAAATTGGGAACTGCTGGTTAGTGGGAGACTCCATCATAAACGAATAGCCCTTCTGGATGAGCGCCTCTTTGATGCGCATTGCCTGTGTGATGGCGTTCTGCGCCAGTGTGAAATAGAGATTGTCTGTGAAAAACGTCTCAAACTGTATGCCCAGCAGACGACCCTTGGCAAGCATGCCTCCGCACTGCTTCAGGTTGTAGCGGAAGTCTTTCTGCAGTTCCTTGCTGTTGATGACAAGCGCCTCGCCGAAGAGTGCTCCCTGCTTGGTGCCGCCGATGTAGAAGACGTCAGCCAACTGTACCAGATCCTGTAAAGTAAGGTCAGAAGCCGGAGATGCCAGACCATAACCCAGACGCGCACCATCTACGAAGAGCGGAATGTTATACTTACGGCAAACCTGACTGATAAGTTGCAGCTCGGCTTTGGTATAAATAGTGCCCACTTCTGAAGGATAAGAGACGTACACCATGCCAGGCTGCACCATGTGTTCGGCACTACCATCGGCAAAATGCTCCTTCAGTGCATTCTCCACCTGGGCGGCAGTGATCAGACCGTTGGTGGTAGGCAGAGGCATCACTTTGTGTCCGGTATGCTCTATGGCTCCTGTCTCATGCACATTGATGTGTCCGGTGCTGGCACAGAGCACACCCTGATAGGGACGGAGTGCGGCTGAAATGACCGTGGTATTGGTCTGCGTTCCGCCCACGAGAAACTGAACATAGGCATCAGGTGCACCACAAGCTTCACGTATCAGCTGGCGGGCATGCTCACAGTAAGCATCGCAGCCGTAACCTACGGTCTGCTCCATATTGGTCTCAAGCAGGCGTTGCATGATTTCAGGGGCAGCGCCTTCATTATAGTCACATTGGAATTGAATCATTGTTTTGCAGTTTTTTTGATTATGCCTACATACGTCAGCAGCACCACATTCATGGTCAGAGCATAGATGATGGCGGGTATGGCGATGACGCTATCATTGAAGATAAATGGGCTGGAGGCTACGGCTATTGCCTGAGCAGCGTTCTGCATACCAACCTCAATTACGATGGTGCGACGTTCGCGCGTATTGAGGCGACAGAGGCGACCTCCCAGATAAGCCAGTGTGATGGAGAGGATGATCAGCAGACCCGTAGAGAGCCCTAATGTGCCGAAATTATCGGCGATGGTATCTCTGTGCTGCACAAAAAACACGCCGGCAAGAAGCATTAGGGCAGGAAAGGCAATCTTGGAGAGCACCTTCTCAATCTTGGCTGCTGCCTTCTCCCAGTAATGACGCACGGTGATGCCGAGGAGGATAGGTACAAGCATGGTGATCAGGTTTTGCATCAGCAGATTGCCGACAGGAAGCTTGACACCAACAGCCTCACCAACCGTTGCTGTGGTCCACTGCATAATCAGCGGTACGGTAAAGAGGGTAATGATGGAACTCAAGGCAGTGAGTGATACCGAAAGAGCGACGTCACCTTTGGCAAGCATGGAGAAGACATTGCTTGATGATCCGCCAGGACAGCAGGCGATCAGAACCATTCCTATGAAGAAGAGAGAGGGAAGGTCAAAAACGAGAGCCAGCCCGATGGCTATCAGTGGGAGCAGAATCAGCTGACCTGCCAGTCCCAGCAGAACGGCTTTGGGGCGTTGGAACACTAAAAGAAAATCCTGGACTTTGAGAGTAAGTCCCAAATCGAACATTAACAGGGTCAGAATTGGGAGAACGATTAAAACACTATTCATGATCTGAATGATTTATTATACTATCTTTAGTTACTTTTTCTCATAGTGCTTTGCGCAATATGAAAGAATGAGTTTTTGACTGACTAGTTAGCGCAAAACTTTGCAAAGGTACAATAAAAAAGGGCATAAACAAAGAAAAACAGCTGAAAGTAAGTGAAATCTTGCTTTTTTGGTAAAAAATGCCTATATTTGCCACCGATAAAAAACAATACCAATACTTATACTTTAAACAATTGTGGGAATGAAAACCAAATCTTATCTGGCAGCTGCGCTGCTTGCAGCCATGACTTCACTGCCAGTTCATGCCACCCAGCTAATGGAGGTAAAGGTGGTGGACAAGGATTATCTGATGTTACACTTCAGGGATGGCGAGGTGCGCTATCGTGATGATGCTACTGGCCCCAGTGCTTATTTGGGTCACTCGTTTGCAGAGGGTGATGATACGCTGAAGGTGTTCGGCCCTCGGCTGGATGCCAAAGTGGCAGCGCTGGCTGGTGGCTGGGTAGTCACTTCTGCCAACGACAAGGCCTTTGGCACAAAGCCAGTCATCGCCTCTCTCCGGAAGAGCAAACCAATGAATACTGACCATACACTGACCAGCGAACTCGACCACTGGATCTTCCTTCAGTTGCCTCAATCTATGAAGCAGGGATGCACGTATTCTATCACAATCCCAGAGGGTTTAGGTTCGGACAAGAAGACGGCAGAGGTGACTTACGATATCTGGAATGCACAGTCGGAGGCTATTCATGTCAATGTGCTTGGCTATACACCTGCCGAGCAGAAGGCTGCCGATCTCTATCTCTGGCTTGGTGATGGCGGTCAGCGTGACTATAAGACCTTTGAAGGCAAGAAAGTGTATCTCTATAATGTCAATACAGGCAAGAGACGGAGTGTGGGCAAAGTCAGCTTCTGGAAATCTGCTGCTGAAAGTGAACAGGAGGCGAACCGTAAGAATATGACGGGATCCGATGTCTGGAATATTGACTTCTCTGCTACTTCGCCCGGTCGGTACAGACTGGTGGTGGAGGATGTAGGCTGCAGTATGGACTTTGATATTACGAACGACCTCTACCGGGAGCCTTTCCGCTACTCTGTGCGTGGCTACTATTATATGCGACTGGGTGAGCCGATTGATCCGAAGGTAACTCCTGTGCCACGTCAGCCGCAGTTCATTCCTGAAGTGGATCCAAAGGGCTTTACCGTCTATAAGACTGACCTGCATCCATGGCATCCTGACTGGCGTAAGTTGCGCGGCGACGTGTGGGATGAACCCCATTTCAAACCTGCCCTGGAATCAGCATTTTGGCAGCATCGCCTGCCTGGTAATCCTGTCAACGTAGAGGTGAAGGGTGGACATTCGGATGCCTTTGACTGGGACAGACATCTGGCTCACGTCAGCAATATCTATGACATGCTACTGCCGTATATAATGACAAATGGACGTATTGGTGATGATGACCTTGGCATCCGTGAGAGCGGCAACGGCATTCCAGATATTATTGATGAAGCCCGTAATGAGGTGGATTTCTTCCTCAGCATCCGTGACGGGGAGGCTTACTCGCAGGGTGTGACCAATCCTTCAACCGAATGGACCATTATGTTCCAGGCAGGATGTACCACGATGGCTGCTTGGGCAAATGCTGCCAACTGTGCCATTACTGCTGAGGCTTTCAGAATACATGGTGATGAAACGCTCTGTCAGTATTATACAGATGAGGCAGTCAAGGCGTTCCGCTTTGCCAGCCGTCAGAAGGAACAGCAGTTGGATGACCTGCAGGATATAGGTAGTGCACGGATGCGAGGACGTGACTTCAAGCAGATGGCAGCTGCCTTCCTTTATAATGTGACGGGTGATCTGGAGTGGGAACGTATCATGGCTGAAGAGAGTGCCGTGAAGAGTGCAGACTCAAAACTGTTCAGCAAGGAGCGTAATAATTCCTATTATCAGATCTGGGCTACCGCAGCCTATCTGACATGTCCGCATGAGCGTCACTTCACAGAGTTGTATCAGAACATGAAGGCAAGTGTCAATGCACAGGCAGATGAGAACAATGTGGATTTCATCAGCAAGCGACCTTCTCGCAGAGCTGCAAATGACCCACGCTGGCAGGTGTCAGAAAACCTGCAGCTTGTCATGATGGCTCATTATATTGCCACTAACGCCGCACGTCGGAATCAGCTGGAGAAAGCCATGTATCTGGAAGCTGGATGGGGATTGGGCAGAAATCCTTCAAATACCGTCGAGATGACAGGACTGGGCCAGCGACACATAACTGACTGCTATACAACAGGACGTAACGACGGAAGTCCTGAATCTCATCCAGGGCAGACGCCATTCAATGGAACCGAAACCTGGTCAGCTGGTAATGGCGGTGATGCCCGCATTCTGCTGGACCGCTGCTATCCGAGCTGGTATGAAGGAGGATGGCCGCAGCAGGAATCGTTTTTCAATCAGCGCTATCTCTGGGTGAATGGAGAATTCACACCACGTGAAACCATGCGCGGCAAGATGGCGCTTCTGGGCTATCTGTATGGTATCAGGAAATAAGTTGCTATATTTTATTTAACAGTAAGTAAATGATCAAAAATAACTATATGTATATAGAGAACACGGATTGAATGGATCAAACGGATAGGACGGATGTCTGCGACGCTTTATATAATCTGTTCAATCCGTTCAATCGGTCAAATCCGTGTTCAAAAAAATAGGTCGAACTATTTTTGCTTGGGTACTTATGATGCTGTAGCAATAATCAAAGAATGACAGGAGGTAAACGACTTACATTAGCGTTTACCTCCTGTCATTTTATTGTAGTTACTTTAGCAACAATGAAAGTAGGGATTAGATATTAGGAGTCTCCCACTTCTTGGTCTCTGTAGCATTAATGGTAAGAGCCTGGCCACCAACCGTGATGGCAAACTCGCCAGCTTCAAGGATCCACTTGCCATCAGCACCTACGAATGCCAGATCACTGGCTGGCAGTGTGAAGGTGACGGTCTTGGTCTCACCTGGCATCAGTTCAACCTTCTGGAAGGCACGCAAGCGACGGCTGTCTGGTACGATAGAGGCTACGAGGTCAGAGCTGTAAAGGAGTACTGGCTCCTTGCCTGCACGTGCTCCGGTGTTGGTTACATCAACAGAGATGGTAAGCTGATCGTTGGCACGGAAATCTGTCTTGTCTGCCTTGAGGTTGCTGTAAGCATAGGTGGTGTAGCTCAGACCGAAACCGAATGGCCACTGCTGGGTAACCTTGGCATCATAGTCATACGCGCCAGCCATGGTGCTGACCTGCTCGCTGACCTTAAAGTCATAGTTGATCAAAGAATTGATCTCCTTAGGATAGGTGTATGGCATCTTGGCGCTGAAGTTAGCATCGCCAGCAAGGAGGTTAGCCAAAGCGTCGGCGCCATAGTTGCCAGGAAGAAGAATATCTACTACAGCCTTGGCAAGTGGTTCGATGTCTGCAAGGAGACGTGGACGGCCGCCGTTGATGATCATGACGATAGGCTTGCCTGTCTTGGCGAGAGCCTTGACAAGGTTACGCTGATTCTCGCTGAGGGTAAGATCAGTGAGATTGCCCGGAGTCTCGCAGTAAGAATTCTCTCCAATGCAGGCTACGATGACATCAGCCTTAGCGGCTGCAGAGACAGCTTTCTGAATCTGTGGCTCGTTCTCTGCCCAGTACGCACCGCGCTCATTGTAAGTTACACCCTGCTCAAGGATAACATTCTTTGCGCCGAACTTGTTGGAGAGAGCCTCGTAGATAGTATTGTATGGCTCAACGAACTTTGGATCATTCGTGCCCTGCCAAGTGTAGCTCCAACCACCATTGAGGCAGCGGATCTGATTGGCGTTAGGGCCGGTAACAAGGATGCGCTTGCCCTGTGCAAGAGGGAGGAGGTTGCCTTCGTTCTTGAGAAGAACTTCCGTCTCCTCTGCGGCACGAAGCGACTTCTCGGCAAAGTCAGCACAAGCAAACTGTGGATGGTCTGCAATGTGAGTGTCCGGAGCATCAAACAGACCAAGACGATACTTGAGACGGAGAATACGACGTACGGCGTCGTCAATACGAGACATAGGAACCTGACCCTCCTCAACCAGCTCCTTCAGCAGGATGCAGAAGTCGATGCTATATGGATCCATGCTCATGTCAATACCTGCATTGATAGCAATGCGGATGGCATCCTTCTTGTCCTTGGCAACTTTCTCGCGTGAGAAGAGATTATTGATGTCGGCCCAGTCAGTGATGATCATTCCGTCCCAGTTGAGATCCTCCTTCAGCCACTTGGTGAGATATTCGGCACTTGCGTGAACAGGTACGCCATTAATAGAGGCAGAATTGACCATGATAGTCATAGCTCCGGCCTTGATAGCATTCTTGAATGGTTCAAAATACTTTTCACGCAAAAGCTGTGGAGAGACGTAGGCTGGAGTACGATCCTTGCCGGTCCAAGGTGCGCCATAAGCGAAGTAATGCTTAACGGAGGTGGCTACATGGTTGCCGTCAATGTGATTGTTATCAGGACCCTGGTAGCCACGAACAGCAGCCTCAACCATTCTGGAGGTTACAATGGCATCCTCACCATAGCTCTCCCAGATGCGGCTCCAACGTGGGTCGCGGCCGAGGTCGATGGTTGGGTTATAGACCCAAGGGCAGTCTGCGGTACGGCTCTCATAGGCGCAGATCTCTGAAGATGTATAAGCCAGATCAGTATTGAATGAAGCGGCTACGTTGATATTCTGTGGGAAGAGCGTGCCTCCGGCTACATAGGTAGTGCCGTGGTTGTTGTCAAGACCATAGATACAAGGGATACCAATGTATTTCATTGAGAGTTCCTGAATCTTTGGGATAATCTGCTGCCAGTGCTCTGGGGTGAGAGCATGACCAGGAGCATTGAGGATGGAACCGACCTTCCACTTGCCAATCATTGAATCAAGGGCAGCCTCGTTGAGCGTCCACTCGCGGACTACATTGTTGTCATAGATGTCCAGTCCGTATCCGCCAAGGCGTGCGTTGACCTCCTCGTCAGAGAGTGCCATGACTTCGGCAATCTGTTCAGCACTGCTGTTGCCAAATTGTGAGAGGACCTGACGGAGCTTGTTACGGTCAATCTTGGCTTCGCCCTTAACTTGTACGGATCCCATGAGATCAAGGTTGAGCTCGAGCATCTGGCCGACCTTCTCGTCGAGTGTCATCTTCTTGATCCAGGCTTCAACGTTCTTCTCGATTTCAGGATCCTGTGGGATGGCAGGAGAGACCTGATTCTGTGTCTTTGGTGCACAAGCTGCCAATGCTATGGCTACAAGTGCAAAGGGTAAGAGTTGTTTTTTCATGTGTTGTTATGATGTTGGATTCTTATTGAGGGTACAAAGATAGGGCAAAATGCTGAAAAAAGCAAATTTTGCCCTATCTTTTTGGGTAAAAAGGAGAATCTCTTACTTCAGTTCGTAAGAAACGGTCTTAACGATGTCTTTTGATGAGGTGCCGATCAGGAAATTAAACTTGCCCGGCTCTGCCTTCCAGGTCTTGGTTGCCTCATCGTAGAACTGGAATGCACGCTCGTTGAGAGAAAGGGTGACGGTCTTAGTTTCGCCAGGCTGGAGGAAAACCTTCTGGAAGGCTTTGAGCTCCTTGACAGGACGATCAACAGAGGCTTTGACATCCTGCACATAGAGCTGAATGACCTGGGCACCTGCGCGGTTGCCCGTATTGGTAACATCCACAGTGACGTATGGCAGATCATTTTTCATTCCTAATTTCTCATCCTTTATTTCGAACGTAGTGTAGCTCAGACCATGCCCGAATGGGAAGAGTGGAGTGAGTTTCTGCTTGTCAATCCAGCGGTAGCCTACATAAAGACCTTCGTCATAATAGACGTCCCAGATATTAGGCATGGTATCCGTGCGAGCAATGCCTGGGTAGCGGCGTGGATCTGCTACCTTCTGCTTGCCCTGCTTAAGTACAGGTGCATAGACGGAGCACTGGTCAAGTGAAGCATACCAGGTCATTGGTAAATGGCCCGAAGGATTCTGGTCGCCTACCAGCACAGCAGCGAGCGAAGTGCCAGCCTCTGATCCGAGATACCAGTCCTGTACAATGGCAGGAACCTTGTTTGCCCAAGGCATTTCTACTGCATTGCCTGAAATATTGACTACTACCAGACGAGGATTAGCAGCAACCAATGCTTCAATGAGCTCGTCCTGACCGTATGGCAAACCGTACTGAGTGCGGTCTGTGCCCTCAGCATCCATGTGGTCGGCCTTGTTGAGACCACCGATGAAAATTACTACATCTGCCTCCTTGGCCTTTGCTACAGCTTCGGCTGTAAGTTCGGCTGGCGTTCGGCTATCATTAAGATTCTGTCCGGTGGTCACACCATTATACTCTCCGCCTGGGTCACCTACATAGCCGCGTACCCACTCCACCTTCGTGCCGGTCTTTGCCAGACGAGCCTTGAGTCCATCAAGAGGAGAAACCTCGTAGCGTGCTTTGAGCGATGAAGAGCCACCGCCTACGGTCATCATCTTAACGGCATTTTCACCTACTACAAGAATATTCTTGACGGATGCGAGGTCTAAAGGAAGAAGTGCTGGTGCTACCTGCTTTTTACCCTGCATTAATGGGTTGTTCTGAAGCAGTACGATTCCTTCAGCTCCCACATTGATAGCGGTCTGGACATGCTTCTCGCTATTGAGCGAACCGAATGGACGGTTAGGATTCATAGTAGTGCGGAAGATGAGACGGAGTACGCGACGTACCTTGTCGTCCAATTCCTTTGTGCCAACCTTCCCCTCTTCAATAAGTTTCTGGTAGGGGTTGGCCATCATATAATTATCGTATGCGTTGGTAGCACCCATCTGCAGACCATCTGTCCAGGTGCCATACTCAAGGTCAAGACCATTGTAGATAGCCTCCATGGTACTCTGTGTGCCGCCCCAGTCTGAAATGATGGCGCCGTCAAAGCCCCACTCGCCTTTTAGCACTTCATTCATCAGATACTGATTGTGGCAGGCATGCTGACCACGGAAGAGGTTGTATCCGCCCATTAATGTCCACGCACCACCCTCAACGATGGCTGCTTCGAAGGCAGGCAGGTAGATTTCGCGGAGAGTACGCTCATCAACGATGGCGTTGCTCTGGTAGCGCTCGTGCTCATTATTGTTGAGCGCATAGTGCTTGACGCATACGGCAACGCCTTGCTGCTGTACGCCCTTGACATACTGTACGCCCATACGTCCAGAGAGGTATGGATCCTCACCCATGTATTCGAATGAACGTCCGTTGAGAGGAGTACGGCAGATGTTGACACCAGGACCAAGAAGGACTGACTTCTGACGGTAACGAGCCTCCTCGCCGATAGACTGTCCATAGGCAAGGGCGAGTTCAGGATTCCAGGTTGCTGCCAGGCAGGTCAGTGCCGGGAAGGCGGTGCAGGAGTCATTGGTGCAGCCTGCCTGATTCCATTCGTCCCAAAGTACGTCAGGACGAATGCCGTGAGGACCGTCAGTACACCACAGTTCAGGAATGCCAAGGCGAGGAACGCCTGGGCTTGAGAATTTAGACTGGGCATGGATGATGCCAATCTTTTCGCGGAGTGTCATGCGGTTCAATGCATCCTCAATGCGCTGCTCAATAGGAGCTTGAAGATTGAGGTAGAGGGGAAGCTGCTGCGCAGAAAGGATGGCGGCAGAGGAAAGGACTGCCGCCAATATGAAGTTTTTGGATGTATTCATGATAAGTTGTTATGTTTTGGATAACAGTGTAGAAGGACGGCAGGTATTAGTCTTTTTCGAATACGCGAACGTACTCAACCTCCATGGTGACAGGAAGAGCACTCTCGTCAACACCCTGGCTTCCGCCCCAGTCACCGCCCCAGGCGAGATTGAAAATCACGTAGAATGGAGCATCATAAGGCCAGTCACGTACGCCTGTGCCTGGATTCTTGTAGTAGAGTGTCTTGTTGCCATCAACGTAGAACTGGAAATAGTCAGCAGTCCACTCCATGGCATAAAGGTGGAATTCACCTTCTGCTCCCTTGCAATAGACCTCCTTGGTAACTTGGGTGCCATTGCTGTGAACATGACCATCTGCATGAAGGCTCGATGATACATAATCCTTGTGGTATCCGACCTCCTCCATGATGTCAATCTCACCGTCATGAGGCCATGAAGTGAAGTTGACTGGCATCATCCAGAAAGCAGGCCAAGTGCCCTTGCCTGAAGGAAGTTTGATCTTTGCCTCAACATAGCCATAGGTCCAGCCTTTGCTTGAATTGCCATAGACACGGCCTGAATAGATCTTGCCGTCCTCCTTGAAACAATGGATCTGCAACTTGCCATCGACAATCTCTGTGACACGCTGACCCTTCGGAGACTTCTCATTGACGTAGTTCTGTAACTCGTTATTCACCCAATGGTCACGCTGTACTTCATGACGCCAGTTACGTGTGTCAAGAGAAGTGCCTTCGCTGAACTCGTCGTGCCATACCAGATGATAGCCTTCAGGAGCCGAGATGTTGCGATCATCGGCAGAGCCCTGCTTCACGGTGATATTAACAGTCTGAGCGCCATAGGTCACTACAACCTGCGATTCGCGCTCTTTCAGTTCATCGTTAGCCTCGACTACAATCTCCAGCTCCTTGCCGTTGAGCTTGTTAGCTTTCATCCAAGCCGCCTTCGACTCTGCCTTCCACTCGCTGGTAGTAGTCACCTCAACAGAGAGTGTGCCACCAACAGATGGTGTATAGAACGACTCCTGCGAAACCTTCATCGAAGCCTCTTGAGAGACCTTTACAAAGCGACGCTCACTGCCAGCCTTGACAGTGATCTCTCCCTCACGAGCTACATAGGTACTGTTATTCTGCACAGTTACCTTAATAGAGGTACTGCCTGATGCTCCACTGGCGGGAGAGACAGTGAACCAAGTCTCATTGTTGGTAGCAAAAGCACTCCACTCACGGCTGGAAGAGATATTAATAGATGATTCTCCTCCATCGGCATTGAATGACAATGATTCAGGAGAAGCCGTAAGATTGAACTGCTCAATCACGTCATTGCCTTTGTCATCACTGCCACTGCCACAGGCGCAGAAGCCGAGAAGGCTCGCAAGGGCTATAGCAAGAATATTCATCAGTTTCATTGTTAATTTTATGTATGGAAACAAACAACCCAAAGCTTGGGAATCCAAGAGAGAGAAACTTCAGCTTCGGGTTGTGAGTGAATGATTAGTTCTTGATCAGGATGATGTTGCTGATCTTGACATTTGTGCCAACAGGTGAACCGCCGAAGTCGAAGAACAGTGAGAGTGCATGAGCATCGTTCTTAGGCAGCTTCACATCTGTAATGGTGTAAACAAATGGTTCGTAGCCTTCGATGTCGTGACGGTCTGCACAATAGAAATTGTCATCGTGCTTAGCATTTGGTTCGTCAGTCTCAGTGAGCTTGATAGTCACTCCAGGACAGTCAGCATCAGTCTCAAGGGTACAAGAGAATGTGTACGAATCAGCCATTGCAGTTGCCAAAGTTGTGTTGATTGGGAACTGGCCTTGCCACTGTGAACCACCCATGCCCTCTGGAAGGGTGAGTTCCCAGACGTTACCGTCATGGCTCCATTCTGGATCCCCAATCTGGCTCCATCCATCATTAGCAAACCATGGAGTCACAGAAATGAAAGCATCTCCTGCATCGACTGCTTTCCAAAGGTTTGCTTCGCTGTTGTAGTCGAGGGTCGCAGAACCGCCTCCGTTACCACCTGCGCTGTGCTCCTGGAGGTGCATGTCGCTGATGGTGATCTCGGTATTGTCGGCATTGCCACCAAAGTCGAACACGATCTTCAGGTTGTCAATCACACCCTTGCCCTCGCCATTGACGATGAACTTGAGGTCGGTGAGTTCGATCCAAGTCTCTTCATAGGCTGCGAGTGCGTGACGATCCTCGGTGATGAAGGTGTTGTCATCGTCCTGCTGGGTCAGCTTGACGGTAGCACCAGGATGATCGGTGGTAGAGGTCATCTTGAGGCGAAGGTCATAGCTCTTATCTGGATCAAGTGCAATGCCTGTGTTATTGAATGTGAACTGAGCCTGCCAGCGGTCGCTGGTTGCAGAAGGATATGTAATGACATACTCGCCATTGTTTTCGGTATATTCAGCATCTGGAAGCTGTGCCCAACCTGGAGCGTAGTACTGAGAGAGATCTACAGGCATACCTGCGAGGAGGTTCGCACCATTCCAGTTGGTACTGCCGCCGCCAGCGAGCTCCTTATGCTCTTGGAGGTGCATGTCGCTGATGGTAATCTGTGTGCCAGCAGTGATGCCGCCGAAGTCGAATGGCATCTTCAGGTTGTTGATTACACCCTTGCCGTCGCCATTGATAATGAACTTCATGTCAGAAAGCTCGATCCATGTCTCCTCATAGGCTACAAGTGCGTGCTGACCCTCGGTGAGGAAGGTGTTGTCATCGTCCTGCTGGGTGAGCTTGACTGTTACTCCAGGGTGATCAGTAGTAGAAACTATCTTGATACGGAAGTCATATGTCTTGTTAGGATCAAGAGTGATGCCAGTATTGTTGAATGTGAACTGTGTCTGCCAGCGATCAGTTGTAGACTCCGTGTAGTTGATGGTGTAGACACCATTCTCAGCTGTATATTCTGCATCAGCAATCTGAACCCAACCTGGAGCATAGTACTGAGAGATCTCTACATTCATGCCGTCCAGGAGGTTTGCACCGGTCCAGTCAACGCCACCAACTACTGGCTCATTACCAGGCTCATCAGAAGGAAGTACGGTGCCATCGTCATTAGCGTGATCCTTGACAACGATATCCTTGACAGTAACGGTAGTGTTTGCAGGGTTGCCACCGAAGTCGAAGAAGAGCTCACAATCTGCATCTGCGGTTAGATTATTGACATCAGATACGTAGAATACATAGTCTTCGTACTGCTTGACAGGAACACGCTCAACGAATACATAGTTATCGCCCGTGTTAACATCCGTCAGCTTAACAGTTACGCCTGGGAGATCCTCACTGGCGGTGATGATACAAGAGAAGTCATAGGTAGCACCGGTGGTGAGGCTAAGCTTAGTAGGCTTGATAGGACACTGAGCCTGCCACTGGTCGGTGGTTGCCTCTGGGAGTACCCAAGTGTAAGCACTGCCCTCCTGAGTCATCTCAGGATCGGCAATCTGGTTCCAACCTGGAGCATAATAATAATGTGTAGTGTAATCCTTAGCATCATCGATAGCCTTCCAAAGGTTGAATTCACTGTTGTACTTGAACCCAGTGAATGCCTTCTCAACTGTGTTCTCTGTGGTGAGGATGTACTGCCATGCGATAGCACCATTGTCGATGAGAAGTGTCATCTTCTTGGTGGTGAGGTTCACAACCTTATACTTAGGAGTGTTCCAGATATCATCGTTGGCAATGTATGGGAAGTAGGTGCCCTTCTTGAAGGTGAGATAGAGATCATCGCCATCTACCTCAAGACCATACTCTGCGTTCTGAAGTTCTACTGGTACATTGAAATCCTCACTCGGATTACGATAGTCAGGCCAGATGGTTACATCCTTATTAACGTAGATGGTGCCGTGATCACCAGGATTGAAGGTGTACTTGAAGTCACTGGTAAAGGTCAGTTCGTTGTCATAAACGCCCTCGTTGAGTTTGCAGTCAGGATCACCGCTCCACCGATTGGTGCCGTCAGTGCCTGAATCGCCACAAGCCAGGTGACCCTTCTCCTTGTTAGCCATGTGCCAGTTAGCCTTTGACAACATGGTGGTGTATTTGCCGAAGTCAACGATTGAATTGTTGACATGGAAGGTAGTAGTATAGACGCCGTCACTGATACCATTGTGGTTGCCCACCTTCATGGTTACGGTGTAATCGCCAGAGTTAGTGAAGATCTTGGTGTAACCATTGACGGTGCTCTTCTCCTCCTTGCCATTAGGCAGGGTGATGGTCCAGATAGGATAAACGCCTGGAGCATCGAGTGTGAGGCTGACCTGATTAATGTCTTGATCGACATTGATCTTTACGTTGCCCTGGAAGGCATTAGCCTGAGGAATGCCAGTCTCATCAACGCCCTCAAAGTCATCTGGAGAACAAGCTACGAGTGAGCCTGTCAGGACAAGAGAGCTAAGAATATATTTGAATGAACTTTTCATGTCTCAAATTGTATTAATAGTTATTCTGTACGAGAGCAGGATCAGAATCCAACTCAGCCTGTGCAATAGGGATGTACTTCTTGTTAGGAGTCCATGAACCAACGCGGCCCTGATCAGAAGGTGTCAGACCATCGCATGGAGTAGGAACAAGTACGGATGCTGCCATTCCAGTACGTACAAGATCCCAATAACGCTTGCCTTCACCTACGAACTCAAGCTTGCGCTCTTCGATGATGTTCTCAATGGTGGCAGATGAGATATTGCCCAGACCTGCACGGTTACGAACCTTGTTTACGAGGGTAGCTGCATCACCTGAACCTGTACGTACCATGAGCTCAGCTGCATTGAGGAGAGTCTCTGCATAACGGTAGTAGCGGAGGTTATTGTTGTAGTTCAGGTTATTGTCAAAGCCTGCACCTGCATTGTTGGCTGTCTGTGGACGATACTTCTTAAGCCAGATATGGGTATCCTGATAACGCTGTGTGTACACAGTGCCACGAACGTCCCAGCAGGTAGCATCACGACGGAGGTCATCCTCTTCAAACATATTATAAGTAGAGGTACGGATAGGAAGGAAGCCCCAACCGTCAGCACCCTTGTCCCAGCCATCACCTCCAGGCCATGAGTTAGGAGAGATGAGGGTAGGCATTACGGTGCCGCCAATAGCGAGTGGTGAATCCCAGCCACGCTCGTTGTTGTTATCCTCGTAGTTGATCTCCCAGATTGACTCCGAACACCATTCGCCTGACTCCTCCCAGAGATTAGCAAAGTCTGGGTTCAGCTCATACTCGCCTGAGTCAATGATTTTCTTCATGTAGTCAAGAGCTCTCTGATAACGCGATTGGTCATTTTGATACATTACAATCTCAGCATACATCATATAAACCATCGCCTGGCTGATGCGGCCGCTGTTATCGCTATCCCAACGCATAGGAAGCACATTCATTCCGATTACCTCCTCTAGCTCGGTAATGATGTTGTCATACACCTCGTCAGCAGAAATCTGAGGAGCGGTGTAAGGAGCGGTCAGATTCTTCAGATAGAAAGGAATATTGCCGAAATAGTGCCAAAGCATATTATAGTAGAACACACGAAGGGCGCGACCTTGTGCCTCATAGCTTCGCATGTCTGCCTCCTTGACATCAACCAGCTTGTTGTCTGCCAGGTAGTGGAGGAGGTCATTGCAACGCTTTACGCCAGAATAGTCAACGGTCCAGAGGGAAGAAAGGGTGTTGTTCTCGTCTGCCTGGAAGTTTGAAAGCATGTGCCAGTTCTGCATATCTGAGAGGTTAGAACCACCTACCCAGAAGAGGTCGCCCATGATTTCTGCATCGATGTTAAGTGCATTATACTGACCCAATCCCCAGTCTGGCCAGTGAATAGGATCATAAGCAGCGATGAGTGACTCCTGGATATGCTCATCGGTGGTGTAGTACTCCTCAAGTGGCTCACCATTAGGATTGGTAACCTCAAGGAAGTCGTCTGAGCAGCTTGCCAAGGTAAGACCTGCAAGGACGCCAGCCATCAAAATATATTGTTTTTTCATTGTCGTATCTTTATTGTTATCAATTGTCAATTCGGAATTGTCAATTATCCATTATCAGAATGCTACGTTAACACCTACAGTCCAGGTGCGTGGCTGTGGATATACACCACGGTCAATGCCCTGTGCATTACCAGAACCAGAAGAAATCTCAGGATCGAAGCCCCAGTACTTGGTCCAGGTTACGAGGTTGTCAACCATTCCGTAAACGCGGAGGCGGCTGATGAATGCCTTCTTGGTGTACTTGGCAGGAACGGTGTAGCCGACGCTTACGTTCTTGATGCGCATATATGAACCATCACAAACGTAGATGTCTGAACCCTTCCAGTTCTCTGTGTCACCCAGTGAAAGGCGTGGATACTTGTTTGAAGTGCCTTCACCAGTCCAACGGCCGAGCATCCATCTTGGATAGTTGCCCGAGAAGACGTCGGTACGATAGGTGCCGTCGAAGATGTCTGCACCAGCTACGCCCTGCATGAACAGACCGAAGTCAAAGCCCTTCCAGTCGAGGTTGAGGTTGAAACCGAATGTCCAGTCAGGATTGCCATTACCGATGTTGGTACGGTCGTCGCTGGAGATTGTGCCATCACCATTGACATCCACGTAGCGAACATCGCCAGGAACGGCATTTGGCATAATCATTGTGCCGTCAGCATTGGTGTAAGCATGAACCTCGTCCATGTTCTGGAAGATGCCGTTGGTCTTGTAGCCATAGAAGTAACCGTAAGGCATGCCATTCTCTGCGCGAGCGTAGAAGTCGGCAATTGACTGTACAGATGTGCCACTGATCTGAGTCCAACCCTCAGAGTTGCCGAGGTTCTCAACGGTATTCTTAATGTAAGAGATATTACCCTTGACACTATAGTTGAAGTCTGCAATGTGACCCTTATAGCCGAGCTCGATTTCAACACCCTTGTTACTCATGTCACCTACGTTGCCCACAGGCTTGGTCTCACCTACATATGAAGGAATTGGCATCTCGATGATCATACCGTTGGTGCGCTTGTCAAAGTAGTCAACGGTAAGGGTGATGGTATTCTGGAGGAAGCCGAGATCAATACCGAGGTCAGTCTGCTCTGACTCCTCCCACTTAAGGTCTGGGTTAGCGGTCTTATCAGCTTTTGAACCATTGAACTTGTGTGCCTGGTTGCCGAAAAGTACGTTGTTGCCCATTGCTGTGAGGGTTGTGTAGAGGAAGTCGCCATAAGGCTCGCTACCATTCTTACCCCAGCTGTAACGTACCTTGCCCATGCTGATCCACTCAGGGAGATCAAGATAATCCTCATTGGCAAAGTTCCAACCCAATGAGAATGATGGGAAGATACCGTACTTGTTGTTCGAACCGAACTTGCTCGATCCATCACGACGGATTGTGAACTGTGCCATGTAGCGCTCATCATAGCTATAGTTGGCACGAGCAAAGAGTGAATACATACGATGCTCTGTATTGACACCAGCCCAACCATTCTTCTGGATAGTTACGCCAGTGATGAATGGACCAAGTTTCTTGCCATTCTCATCGTAGGCGATAAGTTTTTCGCCATTCTCGTCAAGGAGGTAACCATATTCATAATTACCAGTAGCATAGTCAACGGAAGGCTTGTCAACATTCACGAGGTTCCAGCGGCTGGCGCCAACATAATTACCCTTTGACTTGAGGGCAGACTGACCGAGTACTACGCCGAAAGTGTGCTTGTCAATAGTCTTGTCATAAGAGAGGACGTTTTCAACCTGCCATGTAACACCATAACTGGTGCTCTTGCTTGCCTCTGTATGATCCTTATTATTATTACCAGAGAGATAATAGAGACTCTTGGTAACACCGTCGTTGCCCCAGAAACTCATATCGGCATTATAAGCAAAACGATACTTCAGGTTATCCCAAAGCTGGAGGTCAAGACTTACGCTTGGCACGAACTTGTGGCTCCAGTTCTTGCTTGGGGTCTGAGCTACCATGATAGCAAGTGGGTTGTTCATCTCCTGATAGGTTCCACCATAACCAACTACGGTATATGGGTTGCCCTCTGAATCACGAGGAAGGTCATACTTGCTATATGTCTCAATCATCTTGTTTGCATACTCACCATAAACGGTAGGAGTGAGGATAGGAGACATGTAAAGAGCAGAACCAAGAACCGAACCAAACTCAGAGTTTGTGCCGATACCAGTGCTATGAGTGCGCATATAAGAAACATTGACAGCAAGGTCTGCTTTGTTAAGCCAATTGCGCTCCTTTGACTCATCAAAGAGATTGTAATTAGTATTGCTACGGAGGGTGAGACGATCATAGTTTGACTGACCATAGTTACCACCGATGATACCTTCCTGGCTGTAGTAGCCAGCTGAGAGATAATAATTAACCTTATCAGATGCACCGCTGATTGAAATGTCATGGTTTACTACAGGTGCATCATCATTGAATACGAGGTTCTGCCAGTCAGTGCCACCATTTACAGGAATGCCATTGCCCATGGCATCCTTCAGATTATATGGATCAGCAAAAGGAGCAGCACTGCCACCGTTGATGTACTTCTCATTCTGGAGAACTGCATATTCAGTTGCGTTGGTTACGTCACGATGCTTGGCTGCAGACTGCCAGCCCCAAGAACCATTGTAGGTGACATTGGTCTTGCCCTGCTTACCCTTCTTGGTAGTCACGAGGATTACACCATTGGCAGCACGAGCACCATAGATGGCACCAGATGCAGCATCCTTCAGCACTTCGATTGACTCGATATCGTTAGGGTTAACAAAATCAAGACCACCGCTGATAGGCATACCATCTACAATGTAAAGAGGATCTGAACCGTTGATTGAGCCAATACCACGTACACGTACACGGGCTGCCTCACCTGGCTGACCAGAAGCAGAGGTGACGGTTACACCTGCTGCAAGGCCCTTCAATGCGTTGTCCATACGGACTGGAGCCTTGCCCTTGAAATCTTCCGAGCTAACCTTTGCGATAGCTGCGGTTACAACGCTCTTCTTCTGGACACCATAGCCTACAACTACAACGTCTTCGAGCAACTTGTTGTCTTCCTCAAGAATGATAGTTAATTGTGCCTTAGCCTTAACTTCCTGGCTAAGATAACCCACAAAGCTGACTTCGATAATATCGTTCTGGTTAACACCATTGATCACGAAATTACCATCAAGGTCGGTGGTTGCACCATTTGAGGTTCCTTTCACTCGGGCGTTAGCACCAAGAATTGGCTCGCCCATTTCGTCCTTAACCAAGCCCTTCACAGTCAATTGCTGGGCGTAAGCCCCCAATGGAGAGAAGAGCAGCAGGGCTAAGACAAATAATGTCTTCATAGCCCATTTCTGGATCGGGTTTCTCATGTTGTTTTTGTTATTTTATTATTAATGTGTATTTTGTGATTTTGCGAAATGTGTGCAGTTTGTAACTTTTTGCTTGATTTATTAAAGCGGTGCAAAGTTAGCGCTTTTTTATGAGCGTTGCAAGATAAGGTATAACAATCGGTAAATAGTCTGTAAGATTTAAGGCTTGTTTTTCAGTGGATTATGATTTTTGGGCGGTAAAGTTTTCGGGGTGACCTAAATGCTGTACTGTACGCAAAAAATCCTCTTTCGGAAGAATTGTCTTGCTCCTTATCTTTAGTCTGTTATTATATACAGTCTGAGGTGAGCAGTGAAGGAATTCTGCAATCTTGACAGAGTCATTAATGCCCAGTCGGACTAACGCATAGATGCGTAAGTCTGTGTTTAGGAGTTCACCTTTACGTGGCTCAATCCGCTCTTCTGGCTGAAGAAGCTCGTTGAACTGGGTGACAAAATCGGGATAAAGATGCAGGAAAATGGCATCAAAATTGTGATAGAATTCTTTCAGTTCATCCTGTACAAGTGTCGATTTGTCTGTCATTTGCAGCACTTCGTCCCATAATTTGACTTTAGCTTTTCTGTTGATGTTCTTTCGGAAGTCATCGAGCTTGCTGATATAATTCGAGCAGATTGAGAAAAGGTAGCCAATGTACTCTTCTTTTACCAAGTCAGCTTCACGTAGCTGCTGGTTGGCATCCTGTTGCTGGCTCATGGCTTCTTTCAGCTGTGCGTTGGCTTGCACTAATTGTGTATTGGCTTCTGCCAAAGCTTGCTGGTTCTGCTTCAGTTCCTTATTGGTTTGAGCTAGCTGCTGGCGGCTTCTTGCCAGTCTCTTGTTCTGGCGCCATACCACGATGATGCCGGTGATGACAAGTACGAGCAGTACACACACTGTCCATAATGAACGGTGCAGTCTGTCACGCTGATGCGCATCACGCAGCAGGTAGGCATGAAGGATCTGATCCAATACGCGTGAGATACTGACGGTTCGTACGCGGTTGTTGTATTTCTGTGTAGTCTGGAGGCATGTGGAGATGTAATTGTATGCCCTTGAGATCAGCTGATCGTTATCCAATGCCAGCAAACTTTGCTGTGATTGCTCCACGTCTGCCGCATTGTACATCTTAATGGCAAGTTCTTCAAGTGAAGCAATATCTTGATTAGCTGAACGGATATCAGCGATTGATGATCTGGTGAGATACTGTATACATAGCTCTTCATTACCCTGGGTCTCATACATACGGGCAAGAACATAGTTAAGCATGGCATCCGGGCGGCTGTCATTAGGTAATGAGTTTACTTTCTCCATTAAGGATTGAATGCAAGTTTCCGCTTCATTGGTCCCCATTTTGTGCCATGCTTGATGCCAAATATAATCAGCATCGTCAGGACGGATTATCAAGCTGATTGAGTCATTATACAGGGCATTGCAAGCCTGATAGTAGTCTTTCATCTCGCCCTTCCAAGTATATTGCCATAGATGTGAGTAGAGGTACTGCATCTGATTGTAGTACTGCAGAGCGAGTTCACGGGGAAGCTGTAGTCCGTTCATTCCCTCAAGTGCTTGCAAAGATTCCATCAGCAGACCAGTTGACGCAAGCAGAAATGAGCGTTTGATGATCCACTCTGTTTCCCAGTCACGGTCATGAAGTCTGCGGGCGATGGCGATGTTCTCCTCTGCCACTTCCATGGCAAGCTCCGAATCAAAGGTCATACATTCCTCATAGACCTGTTTGTTCTGGAAGAAGATCTCCTCATCTTGTCTTAACTGCTTGCGCTGAGCCATGAGTATGTCTATGCGTTCCTGCTTCTGATTAACGTACACGTCATACTTCAGCAATTCGTTATCGAGTTGCTGAAGCCAATATTCCGTTTCGTCATTGTATGCCTTGACTGGCGTGTTCTGAACGAAATATAATAATAACGTGACAATCAGATATAGGTGTCTGTGACTCATGGTGCGTGTGTTGTAGGCTTTTGTTAGTCCAGAAGCTTTATTCCATCAGGGAGTATGGCAATGCGCTCTTGTTTATAGAGCGCTCCGATTGCTTTCTTGAACGTCTTTTTTGACATCTGGAGTTCGAATGCTATGAGCTCTGGTGTACTATGATCCGTAAGTGGCATGAAGCCATTGTGGTTATGCAAAGCTTTGAGGATAGATGATTCTGCTGGATCAATCATCTGTCTGTAACCAAGTGGTTGGAGTGACAGGTCAATCTTATCATCTTCTCTCACTCCACGTACCCATGCGCGGAGACGTTCTCCGGTGTGAATTTCCTGAAAAATCTGATTCTTGTAAAGCAATCCGGTGTGAGTTTGGTTGATAATGACCTTCCAACCCATTGGTGTGGGTTTCCAGACTAATGCCTCCACCTCCTCATTGGTATCAAATTTAGGAGGAACATTATCAAGATACTTATCAAACTTGGCAGTGCCAGCAATACGACCTGAAACCTGATCGATATAGATATATACAAGGTATCGCCGACCTTCTTCCATGCGCTGGGTCTGTTCGCGGTGGGGTATAAGAAGTTCTTTTGAGGTTCCCCAGTCGGCAAAGGCTCCAATCTGGTTCACACTGTTGATTCGTAAATAACCGATTTGTCCTACGGTAGCATAAGGATGTTCGTTGGTGGCAATAAGCCTCGCCTCGCTGTCTTGATATACGAAGACGCGAAGTTCATCTCCCTCTTTTGTCCCTTCGGGAATGTAGCGTTTCGGCATAAGAATCTCCAGCCCGTCACCTCCGTCGAGGTACAGACCGAATTCTACATATTTCAGGACGGTGAGACTATTGTATTGACCAAGTTGGACCATTAAAAATAATAAATTAGATCGTAGTTGTCATTTGGTAGCTATGAGTTTGTCTCCTACCAGTTCAGGTACAACCCCAAGAATACTCTTGCGCAGACAGTAATTAAGGTCTGCGCGGAAACCATGGCGAATAAGGCGTTTGGCATGCTCGCTCTGCATGAGAAAGGCTGAAAAATCCCTGTTTGCCTGATGCCAAAGTGCCGCTGCCATGCGAGCACCATCCGAAGCTGCTTCAACATTCTCTTCACAAAGAAGTGTGCTGGTCAGTGCTCCTGCAAAAAGTGAGTCTTCCAGACAAATTCGTCCGTCTGCACCGGAACATACGATGAGTACATCCTTACCAAGCTGTAGAATACGGTTTGCCAAAGCCTGCAGATTGACAAAAGCACCAATCAGCAGCTTATGACATTGGGCGGCTCCTTTGATAGCTACGGTACCATTGGTGGTCTTTATCACCAAAGACTTTCCGTTGACATGTTCTACTGAATATTCTGCTGGAGAATTGCCAAAATCGGCAAACGCACATCGTTCTGTGCTTTGCTCTGCACCTACAAGGTATCCAAGCGATTTGTATGACAGTGCCTCCTGGTCAGTTGCAACAGGAATGATGTCCTTACATCCATTAGCAAAGGCAGTGCAAATGGTGGTGGTGGCACGAAATACATCGGTTACCACCACCACTGAATCCTTGTGGTCGTATAAGTTGAGCAAACTGGGAGAGAAGCAGATCTCAATCTTCATAAGGATCAGATAAACTTCTCGATTTGCTCCTGAAGGGCTGCCTTGGTAGCTGCGCCAACCATCTTATGAACTACCTCTCCTCCCTTGAGGAAAAGTACTACAGGAATATTGCGGATGCCATAGTCTGCCACAAGGTCTTCTCCCTCGTCAACATTGTATTTGCCAATGACGGCACGGCCTTCATATTCCTCAGCCAACTGCTCGATGATAGGGGTAAGGCGCTGACAAGGACCACACCATGTAGCCCAAAAGTCAATTACTACCAACTGGTCACCAGCAAGCAGCTCTGCTGCGTTCTGATCTGTTATTTGCTTTGCCATAAAAAATCTTATATATATTAATAATGTGTTATCAGAAGAAGATCTCTTCCTCCTGCTGTCCGTCAACCTGGATATCGATGGTGCCTTCAACCTTGCCTGAAAGGTAGCAGCCACTGAAGATATTAGGATCAATAGGATTATTACCAGTAAGACCAAACTTCAGGTAATTGCTTTCAAAGAGTGACTCATCATGCATATCCATCTCAGCGTCGACGAACTGGCATTCTACATTCATGCTGATGCTTGGAGTCTGTCCGGTTCTATCCCAGAGGATACCACCATTGTGACTTACTTCCTTGCCATTAGGAGCTGTGATGGTAAAGTCTGCTCGGTCTGCACCACCAACAATCTTGTCGAAGAATTTCAGCTGGCGTGGGAAGTGTACGTCAAGTGATCCATTGGCAACAAGAGACGCCCTTCGGCCACCCAAGAAGAATGATCCGATGTAGCAGTTGTCATAGTTGTTGCGGAAGTGGAAATACTTTGGCAGGCCATAGATGGCAACAGCATTCATATAGACGTCAAGCAGACTCTGGTCATGGCTTGTACGTTGAGATAGGTCATTGATGCCATTCAGTGTAAAGAGCTCGGTTACATACTTCTGGTCGATGTAACCCTCAGCATCCGATCCGATATACATGCTGTTCACTACGGCATTGTCACCAAGATCTACCACGATGTCACCATTCTCGCCAGGGGTCCTGCCAATGATGGTAGCGCAGTTGCCACCGCTGAAGATACCGTCGTTGACGTAAGCCGTTGAATTGTAGCCACCGCCTACCTCAATGAGCGATTTGGTGCTATGAGGACGGGCAAAATTGATGGCATGCAGTCTGTGATTATCATCGGTGGCTGCATTTGGGAACAGCTTGTTAGTAGGAGTGAGGTAAACGTACTGCTGCAGGCTCTCATCCCAGGTTTCAGTAACGCGGCTTACAGAAGGATCCCACTTATAGAGATACTGACCGTTACCAGCGCCATATACTGACTCAATTTTTCCGCCTTGTATCATGATACGTGTGCCGTTATGAGCATAGCCAGTTACATCATTGCCACCATATACTTTTCCGTAATTACCTTCAGTGATGTAAATGACAGATGCGTACTGATTGTCTGCCAGTACAACTTGTGTCGTATCGCTCTTGCCAGTTACAGGGTCAAAGGTGATCTTGCTTGGTTTGATATCACCCATACGAGAACCTCCATAGATATTGTCAATCTTCAGGTTTTCGTTAGAAAGAACAAGCCACAGACCAGGAGAACCGCCATTCTCTGGGTATAGGTTACGGTCACCTGACTCCTTATAATAAAGCACATCGCCATTGTTGCAGCCGCCATAGATCGTGCCGATATTTGCACGCTGCATATCCCAGTCAGGTTGGATAGTCAATGGGGTCTTGTTGTTACCACCGTACAGACGGCAGATATTGTTGTCGAATCTGATCTGGGTGCCGTCATTGTTGAATCCTGAATGAAGTGCAGGGAGAATCAGGAATTCCTTTCCTCGTGCAAAACAAGATTCAGAGATAGTACGATCAAACTTGGCCTTATCCTCCTTATGTGGATAGTCGATGGTGATGTTTGACTTGCAAAGAACGTTACTGCTGTTTGCTCCACCAAAGGCGCTCAGAATAGTACCGCCATTGATCTCCAGATAAGTGCTGTCAACATCTGGATATTTCATGCCAGTCAGATCCATCATGTCGCCATTGCGGGTCAGCATCTGTCCGCCGCCGTAATGGCCATTGCTGCCAGGAGTGCCATAATCACCATTGCCGCCAGCATAAACTTCACCGATAAGAGGGAAACCGGTTGAAGTGCCGTCTTCATGCTCTGCCTCATTAATATAAACATAAGTGTTAGAGGCAAATTCAGATCCACGTGTCTTCGAGGTGTGCTTTGACAGACCAATGCTGCCTGAAAGGTCAGAACCGCCGAATACACGGTCAATGATAGCATGGAAATGATCCGTAGAATGATCTTCAATCTCAACCCATGTGCCGCCCTCAATGTCAGCCATACGAGCACCACCGAATACGTCACCAACACGACCGCTATGTACACGGACGTGTGTAGATACGCCAGTCAGCGCATGAAACTGTGGCATCAGAGTACTCTGTTCACATACATCACCCATGCGACCACCGCCGTAGACGTTACCCCAGACAGCGTGCTCTGCAGCCTCAACGGCATTAGAGCCCTTGCACTGAATATCTACACCTACATTGGTGCGGCCGATGACACGACCTGCCAGACCACCACCGAATACATTCAGGCAGTTAGGTATGCATTTCTCGCCATTCAGCACGCATCCGCGTATATTAATATATGTATTACCGAGGATTTCGGTATTCTCACCCTTGCCAGCACCATAGATGTAACCAGTTTCAGAATTCCATTCGCGTGAGATGTTACGCCATGACTCACCTTCTTTCAGCTGATAGTTACCGATGATGTCTGAATGGTAGTTGAGTGAAGCATAGCCCATGATCACACCGTAGTCAAGGCAGCCGGTAAATACCTTTGCTCCCTTGTGTGAAGGGTGGCCCTTCTTGTCGGTGGTAGCCTCCATGTCTGCAAACTTATTGAAGAGGTTGAGCTGCAGACGGTCTGTCATAATGAAGTCGTCATGATATGGAGCAATGCCGCCCAGCTTGTTACGATGCTCTCCCTTGAATGGACCTTCTTTCTCGGTGAAGGCGAAGTGTGCATTCTGTGCACCGCCTACTACCTGGTTAATGATTGTCACGCCGAGAGGCAAGGTGTAGATGTAGCAGGAGTCACTGGTCATGGATCCACGGTAACCACCACCCACAAACTCGCCTATCATAATATCCTTGGCATCCATCTCGCCAGGGGTATTGAACTCAATCTTGTCACCCATGCGGTCATCAATAGGGTAGTTGTTATGGAACTGACCATCCGCATTGAAGGTGAGGGTCGGAACGCATGACATATCAATGGCACGACAGTGATTTTCGAAATCCTCGTTGCTCAAGAAGCCCTTATACCACTCCTTGCCGTCAATGGTAGAGAATGGGATGTTGCTCTTGGTGAGGAACTGACGGCCATTGCAACCCATAACGAGGCTGCCCAAAGTAACGTGGTTGCCTACATTGATGGCTACGCGACCAGTATTTGGAACGAGTACTTCGCGGAGCAGACCCCAGTCCTCGTTTGAAGCAGGATCCTTTGCAAAGAGGCCTACTGTTGTGTTGTTACCACCGCAGAAGAGTGTTCCGGAGACGTTGGCACGGTTGGTGGCACTTGCACCCTGAATATTAATCATTGTGCTTGCTACATGAGGTCTTGCTCGCATGATTGGGGCATTTGGATTCCTGCTTGAACGTGAGCGAACAATGTGCTCGCTGCTGATGTCCTCGCCATCACCTGCGCCATAGATGTCATAGAGGATCGTGCCACCGTAGATATTGAGGTGAGTACCATATCGCTCGTTGTTGCCACCTGCAATGACGCCGGTAGCATCATTGCCGGCAGTTACTCTGCCAATGAAGATATCCTTATTACTGATAGTATCAGTCAGAGAACCGATATTCAGTTCGGTCTCACCCATGATGCTGCCCATCAGTGAACCGCCATAAGCACGGATGATATGACCAGAGAGGATGTTGGTTGTGGTACGTGTCGTATAAGCACGCTCTGCTGTACTGTGATCGAACATGCTTTCTCCATTCAGGTGCTTGTCACGCAAGCCGCAGTCACCCTGCAGAGAGCCACCGTAAAGATTACGGATAAACGGATGACCCTTGACTGTTACGTTTGTCGAACCGTAAACGTTGCCTTTCAGACCGCCACCAAATACGTCTGTGAAGGTGATGAATGGTATGCTCTCCTGTCCGGTAATCTGGCTTGGGTCGCTGTTGAACTTGTCATAGATCGGAGCGTCAATGTCATCCACATCAATCAGGACGTGGGTGTTACCCATTACGTCAGCAATCTCACCGCTACCGCCGCCACAGAGGGCGAAGCTCTGATCCCATGACTTGTTGGTGTTCCAGTAGTGACAGCCCACGCTATCAAGCATTGCCTGGCTGAAGAGGCTGCGATGTGCCTCTACATAAGTGTCACCCATGACGATGCTGGCACTTCTGCCCGAACCGTATATGCCGTAATAACGCTTGTCTGCATAACGAGAACCACTAGGGAGGAAGAAGAATTCACCACCCTTGATCAGCACATGAGCATCGCCTTCCACGGTCGAGATAACGGACTGTTCCGTATGTGCAGCCTCGTAGTGTCCGTGTCCGGCACCGAAGATAGAGTTGCCGAACTTGCCGCCCAGAATGTTGACATAGGTGTCACCGCTGCCCTCTACGCCTTCAATCTTGCGGATGCTGCCATAGTTGCCGGCGCCGAAGACAAAATCGTTAATCTGTGCATTGCCCTCGATGGTCACATTGGTGTTACCAAAGATGGTAGCCATGTCACCAACGGCATTTGTTGCATCCTTTTCATTGGTGGCACGGTAGTAACAACCTTCACCGCCGCCAAAGATATTGCCCTTTACAACACCATTGCTGACGCGAATGTTTGTATTGCCATACACTTGAGCTAAAGCACTAAAGTAGGTCTTTGACTTTCCGTTAGGATATCCTGTCAGGTCAAAATTGTCAAAATAGTTCAGGTTGCCACAGCCACCGCCAAAGATATAACCGTCAATGGTGCCACCATCTACATTGATGCTGACCTGACCGAACACGTTACCGCTCTGACAGCTTGCCTGCTGTGTCTGGATACCTTCACTGAATCCAAGACCACCGCCATATACCGAGCCAAACAAATGAGCCTTACCTCCTATGTTGACAGAAACTTCAGTCTCGTTGATGTAGATCAGAGAGCCGTTGGTGTCAATGATACGTGGCATCTTGCCGTTAGCTTTGCCAAAATCACCATAGGCAATCTTGCCATTAGCGGTTACATAAGGCAACAATGGATCAAATGTATGATGACGGTTGTCTGCTTCATGACCAAAAACGCCTGTCACACCACCAGCACCAGCGGCATAGATTGTGTTGCGAACATCGCCACCAGTGATGTTGATCTCTGAAATGCCATAGAAGTAGGTGGCACAACTGTCCACCAGCTGATAGTTTTCAACAAGGGTGGCATGTGCCGTACGGCCCAAGCTGGCGCCGAATACTTCATTCACGTTGCCAGCTTCAATATTGATAGTGCTCTTGCCGTAGAAACTGTCTGAAGGACGGGCAGAGAGTTCTCCCTTCTTGTCTTTGACGAAAGCAGCTCTTCCGAGTCCGATGTTTCCGCCAATGATGCGACCTACACGGCTACGACCCTTTACGTCAATGGTAGAGGTAGTCCAGCAAGAACCATCAGCCTGTCCGCCTACGAGCAGACAAACGTCAAATGGATAAGCATGTTCATTTTTCTGATTGCTGATATCCACGATGAGGCGAGGACGCATAGGTTTGCGTGGAGTACCTGCCATATTGCCGGATACATAACAGTTTTCTGTGAAGCGGCTGCCTGCGATGATACGTCCATAGTAACCAGAAAGCAGACGGATAGTATTCTCCTTGTAGTCATACTCTTCAAAATCTGGATTGAGGAAACCGCCATAAACGGTAATCATTGGACTCAGGGTGCCAAAAGGCAGACCATAGAGAATGTCCATCAGAGCATAATCAGACATGCTGATACCATAGCCGAAAGTGAGGTTGTGGTTCTGTGCATAGAATGAAGCCTGGCCATTGCTCTTGCCATCCTTAACGCCATGCAGCATGATATTTTCCAGACGAACATCTGCGTTGATCAGGATCTGCCCATTTGCCAGCATGGCACCATTGCGAACATTGCCGTAATTACCGCAGATAATGGCTGGATTATTGAGGTCTGACAGGATATTCTCGTTGTAATCGCCCATAATGACGATGATATTGTCTGCCATTGTGCCGCCCTGATGCTCTGGGATGACCAATTCCATAGCTCGCTTCAGTGTGTTTACTGCTTTGTCAGGAGCACTTCCGTCATTGCTGTCATCGCCTGCAGGATAGGCGGTCTTGCCGTCAAAGGTATATTTCTGAACGTCCTCAGCCGAGGTAATGCCATTGTGGTTAACGTAGATGACCTTGCCCAATGAGCAGATGGTGCTGACTGCAATCTTTGATTCGTGAGAGCCGCGGGCAAGTGCCAGATAGGTATGACCGGCGTGAGCACCTACAAGGTTGATGTTATTGCCTACTACCTTTTCGCCATCAGTGAGGTCAAGCCATTGATAGGTGAGGTCTGCGTTGTTGCTATTGCCCACCATTTCTGCCTTGATGTTGTATGACTTGCCACCAGCTACAGAAGTGATAGAGAGGGCGTGCAGCTGAAGGTCTGGTGCCTGTGTTGTTTCACGTACGGCTTTGGTGTAACCCTTGTTTACAGGCTCTGCTCCAGATGCCTTGCCTTGAGTCGCTGTAATTGCGAGGTTCTTGGCATTGTCAGCGGCTGATAGAATACTGCCGTACGAATTGCTGATGCCTGACTCTGGGGCCTTGCTTCCCTTGCCTTTTTTGCCAAAATATTCCTTGTATTCGCCTACCAGAGGGGCAACACGTACAGAGGAACCTGTTGCTTGGATGACGCTGTTGAACGAAGCGTCAAGGGAGGCATTGGTAACCGAACAGTTCTCGATGACAGCATTGCCATACATCTGGCCTACCAATGGAGAAATAGAGAACTGATGGAGTCCTTTTTGTGCAGCCGAACTATTTTCGTTGTATCGGATGTTCACATTGTCCATCTTCAGATTGCGAATAGCTGACTTGAATGATGGATCTCCACCTAATTGAGGGAAAAGACCAACGTGAACCTCGCGCATGTCGTCAGCTACCAGCAGGCTCAGGTTGCTGATGGTATGGCCGTCACCATCAAACTGCGCCATGAAGGTGTGGTTTGAGGTGGCTGCTGCTCCGTAAGCATACGGATTGTGTGCCATATCCACATCTACTGTCAGCTTGTAGTACTTATGCAAGCAGATTCCTGAAGCATTGTCATAGCTTTGCATCAGGAAAGCAAATTCTTCTGCAGAGGTGATAAGATACGGATCCTGTGAAGTTCCGCTACCGTTGATTGGACGACGTAAGGTTCCATCCCATACATCCGTTTCAGCTTTTGCTTGTGACGTAAGGTGAGATGCTGGCATTAATGTGCCTAATGCAAATAATGCAGAGATGAATACTCGGTTAAGTCTGTTCTGTCGCATCATATATGTTCGGTTCATTAAATTTCAAATTTAGTATTTATCTAAAGATAAATTCGGAGCAAATATAGTAATTTTTTTTCAATGTTGTTTCAAACATGAATAAAAAAAACGCTAATTCTCTGTTTTTTGTCACTTTGACCTCATATTATGGGAAAATCAAGCCGTTTTTATGCTGCCAATCTTTCCTGATCGGACTTTGTCTGGCTGAAAATTGATGCGTTGGGATGAAACAAAAAACTGACGCTCATCTCACGACGATCGTCAGCCCTTTCTCTCATTTTTATGAAGTTTTGTGGAATTACTCACGGTGCAAAGATAGGGGGTTTTTCTCGGTTGACCAAATTTTTCCTTAAGAAAAGTTGGAAATTTAAGAAATTTTTACATTTTAAGAGTCGCCAAACCTTGAATTTGCGGAAAATAGTATAAAATTCCCTCTATATTGAAGAATATTCCCACTTGTAAAAAGTGTGCTTTTGTTTTTGTAGATAGATTTTTATTTTTATAATCAGAAAATACAATCTCGAAAACAACGGCTGGTACTAAAAAAATGATGCCCTGGTCGTATCAAAAAAAAGAGGAGCTGATGCCTTGTTGGCCCAGCTCCTCAAATGAGTTATGCTTTTTTTAGGTTAGATTATCGGAGAATCTTCTGAACCTTAACCTGACCATTGCTCAGGTTGCTGACACGAAGTACGATGCCCTTAGCCTCGTCGGAAGCTGCACGGCCATCAAGAGTCATATAGCTAACGCTCTGAACCTCCTCTTCGCTGATCTCAGAGATGCCGCTTCCGCCTTTAGGCTCGTTCTTCAACTTGCCGGCGTTGATGATCTGCTTGGTCTTGCCATCAATGAGGAGAGCAACTGCTGCCAACTTGTTGGTGTCGTCGAAGTTAACCTGCTGACCGTTGTAGCGAATCTTAGGAAGCTTTACACTCAGTGAATACTCATACTTCTCACCCTTGGTAAGGTTTGCTGGGAATACGCCAGCCTCACCAGATGCGCTTGGTGCAATGATACGTGCTACGTCAGGCAATGGATAGTTAACGGTACCTGCCATGTTTTCAAAACCGCCCATTACGCCGCTGCCACCACCTGAATAGTAGTTGTGCTGAGCACCGATAAGAGAATCCTCGGTGATTACGATGGCGATGCGAAGGTCAGTGTCGGTCATGCTAGCCAATGGGGTAACGGTAGCAGTAACATTAACGTAAGCCTCGCTAGCCTGAGTGTCATCTTGTGAAGGGAACTCTGCAGCAACAGCAACGTCATATTCTGCAATCTGATTCATCTTAAGATAGTAATTCTCGAGCTCCTGGCTGTTAGGATCGCGGTCTACACCATCACGATTGACGATTGATGATGGATAACCGCTGATCTGAGTGCCAATCCAGCTGTCGTATGCTGAATAGACGAACTCATCACCGTTGTGTACACCAATGCCGATGAAGTTATCGTACTTCTCTGTCATGTAGTTAAGGCCTACAATACCGCGTACACACCAGCCACACCACAGACCAGTAGCCTCCTCACATACCATGTGACGGAATGCAATATTGCTGGTGATGTCAACAGGAATCTCTGCCACATTGTTTGCCTCGTTCTCGTCAGTGGTACCGTCTGCCCAGAGAACCTCTACCTTCAGGTTAGCTTCGCCTTCTGGCTGATTCTCTGTTGGGATGTTGATCTTGACGGTGTAGTTCTCACGATACTCAAGAGTCTTGTTGATAGTAACCTCGCCGCTCTCAGCACCAAGGGTCCAGCGAACGATGGCATCGGCAGGAGCACTTGCATTGTTGCGTACTACGGTAGTGAGCTTGATAGGATCACCAAACTTGCACAATGTATTAGGTACGGATGCGCTCTTGATAGCAAGGTCATACAATGGGAGGTCATCACCCTCGATAACTGCCTCAATTGAGAGTGAACCGTAGTTCTTGCTTGCATAGCTTGACCAAGCGGTGCTCTTTGCAACGTAGCAACCCTCGGCATCGGTCTCACCTGCAAATGAAAGGATATTGAGCTTTGTGCCCTGGATGTAGCTGAAACCGATCCAGAGATCCTCTTCGCCGGTGATGGCATAATCACTCTCGAGTTCAAGAACGTTCCAGCCTACGATAGGTGTTACAGAACCCTGTGCGACATTAGAACCCTTCTGCGTGGTGCGGATCCAGAGGTCCATTGAAGAAGGAAGTTTGGTTGTCTCTGGGAGACCTACACGGAGCTTTGAGATGCTGTGACCTGCGTACTGGGCAAGATCCTCCTTAAGGAGATGAATAGCACCGCTGATCTTTGAGTTGTTGCCGCTCATGCCCACGATTGTGCCAGCGTCCTTATCGGCAATCAGACCGTCGCAATAGCTTAAGATTACTTCATTGGCCTGTGCGGTGAAAGCTGTAGTTGCAAGCACAGCCAGGCTCATAAGTGAACGGGTAAAAGTTTTCATCATAACAAATACCTTTTAATTATTAATAATGTGATACAATAAGCAGAATAATTTCGGCAAAGATAGAGATTTATTTGATATGTCGTACAAAAAAGGTAATAAAAATAGGTTATTTCGTGCGAAATAACCTATTTTTATCTATAATAATTGCAAAATGATATATTTTTTAATGATTAGTACCTAATTTTGCCGAAGAAGAAACTGCCGGTGTGTTACTTCTTCTCCTCACCGCCGATTACATTCCAGATGCAGGCAGCAAGAGCAGCACCGACAAATGGACCAACGATGAATACCCAAAGCTGCTCAAGTGCCTTGCCTCCCTCAAAGAGAGCAGGACCTACTGAACGTGCTGGGTTGACTGAAGTACCAGTGTAGTGAATGCCTACGAGGTGGATGAGAATCAGAGAAAGACCGATAGCGAGGCCTGCAAAGTTGCCAGCGCCCTTCTTTGCATCAGTTGTACCAAGAACTACGAGGACGAAGATCATGGTGAGAACGATCTCTGCGATGAGGCCGTTAACTACAGTGCCGCTACAAGCGTTTGCACCTGTGGTGGTGCCAAGAGCGAGCTCGGGAGAAGTGCTTACCATGAGGTAAAGTACGCAAGAAGCGAGGACAGCACCGATAACCTGGAAAATCATGTACATACCAGCGTCCTTGCCAGAGATGCGCTTTGTGAGCAGGCAACCCAAGGTGATGGCTGGGTTAATGTGGCAACCAGAGATGCCGCCGATAGCATAAGCCATGGCAACAACAGCCAAACCGAAAGCACATGATGTGCCTACTACAGATGCGGTATCAACACCACAGTTGAGGCTGACAGCAGCGCCGCAGCCAAGAAGGGTAAGCACGAATGTGCCGACCATTTCTGCAAGATACTTTTTCATAAGCAGAGATTTGTAATTAATGATTAATATAGTAGTTGTTAGTCAAATATTCCTGACTCTCCGGTTGTGACGATCTCCTCACGCTCGTACGAACCACTTGTGCATGGGTCATAGTCAGACGGGTAGATGAACTGCTCCTCCTGCTTATAAGGCAGCCGCTTGTCCTCATAGACTTTCTGTATGAATTTGGCAAAGATAGGAAGTGCCATTGAAGCACCCTGTCCGTATGCCATGCGGTCAAAACAGATACTACGTTCCTCGCCTCCTACCCATGTGCCTGCCACCAGTGAAGGGGTAAATGCCATAAACCAACCATCGGAATTGTCATTTGTCGTGCCGGTCTTGCCTCCCATTGGAGCAGTTATCTTGTAACGCGATCGGATACGGCCACCTGTACCATGATCCACTACATCACGCAGGATTGGAAGCATCTTCAGATAAGCCTCGTATGAGAATACCTCGTGTCGTGCCGGTGAGAAATGTGCTACCTCTACACCGGAATTGTCGCAGATTGAAGTTACGTAGATCGGGGTGGAGCGAAGACCTCGCCCTGGGAAAGCTGAATAGCCGGTAACCATCTCGGCTACAGAGATGTCACATACACCCAGACACAAGGCTAACACTGGATCAAGATGATTAGTGATTCCAGCGCTATGCAGGAATTCTACGAATGATTCTGGCGTCATGCGGCTCATGACACGAGCTGAAATCCAGTTGTTGGACTTCATCAGACCCCAGCGTAGTGTTACCATCTCACCAATGCGCTCCTTGCCAGCATCACGTGGCGTCCAAGGACGTCCTAATGCATCATAAAGGACGGGCTGCGTGTTCAGTTCTTCGTCACAAGGTGTACGTCCCTCCTGCATGGCAAGTGTATAGAGGAAAGGCTTGATAGTGGAACCTACCTGACGTCTGCCTGCTGTCACCATATCATACTGGAAATAGGTGAAGTCCGGTCCGCCTACATACGCCTTCACATAGCCACATGTATCCATGCACATGAATCCGGCACGGAGGAACTGTTTCTGCCATCTCAACGAATCCCATGGGGTCATGATAGTATCAATCTCACCCTGCCATGAGAAAATCTTCATCTCTACAGGGCTATGAAATGCCTTCTCAATTTCCTCTTTGCTGATTCCTTTGGCTTTCATCGTAAGGTAACGGTCACTCTGGCGCATGGCTTTGTTGAGTGAGGCGGTTACCTCCTCTGGTTTCAGTTTGCGGCTGTAAGGCGCATTTGCCTGATTCTGTTTCTCTTTAGTGAACTCTGGTTGAAGGGTCTCACTCAAATGCTCTGCCATTGACTCCTCGGCATATCGCTGCATACGTGAGTCAATAGAGGTATAGATGCGCAGACCGTCAGTGGTCAGGTTGTAGTTTTCGCCATTTGGCTTCTTATTCTTTGCACACCAGCCATAAAGTGGGTTGGTCTCCCAAGCCAGTGAGTCGTCATAATACTGCTGATCCTGCCATGAAGCATAGTTCTTCTTGTCAGGCTTTTGGGCTCGCATGATCTTACGGAGGTATTCGCGCAGATATGGTGCCAATCCGGATTTGTGATCAGCTGAATGTGCCAGTTTGTATCTTCCGTCTTTGTCTGTCTGTGGTAACAGCGGCAGCTGATTGAGCGAATCTGCCTCAAGGGAGGTCAGATAGCCAGCTTTGACCATCTGCCCGAGCACTACACTCCTTCGTTTGGCCGTTTTTTCTGGTCGGCGTATCGGATTATACATGGAGGGGTTCTGCAGCATACCCACCAGCATGGCGGCCTGCTCTACTCCGAGCTCGGATGGCAGTTTGTCAAAATAGATGCGCGAGGCGCTCTGGATACCTACGGCATTGTAGCAGAAATCAAACTTGTTGAGGTACATGTTGATGATTTCCTCTTTGGTATAGAGCCGTTCAAGGTTGACGGCTATCACCCATTCGATAGGTTTCTGCATGGCACGCTCCATCAGGTTGGATGCCGGATCCTCAGTGTAGAGCTGTTTGGCAAGCTGCTGCGTAATAGTCGAACCGCCACCTGCCTGCTTCTGACGCATCAGGATGGTCTTGAACATAGCGCGGAACAGAGCCTTCATATCAATGCCAGAATGCTCACGGAAGCGGGCATCTTCAGTTGCTATCAGGGCATTGATCAGATTGGGAGAGAGCTGCTTGTAGTTGGTGAATACGCGATTCTCTTTCGCCTGGCTGAATCGGCCTAATTCTACTGAATCGGCAGAATAGACGATAGTGGCATATTTGCTTTGAGGATTCTCAAGTTCGTCGATGGGGGGCATGTAGCCGATATTGCCTTGGTTGATCTGTGAGAAGATGAACCATGCGGCAAACACTCCAATGGCAAAGAGTGACCAGAGTGTGATGATAATAAATTTCGTGAATCTATTCATTCTTTTTGTCGATATCCTTCCTTTAGGAAAAGATCGCCTTTGTAGTTAAAAATTGCGGCAAATATACTGAATCTTTCTGAATTTGCCAAATTTTTGTGCTATCTTTTGATAGTCACACCCTGTTTGCAATATGAATTGCTAACTTTAGTATGGGAATTGTTGCTGAAAGTGGTACATTGTTCAAGAGAGACCTCGGATTGTTTGCCGTGGTTTCTGGATGAACTGCCCGAGGCCTCTTGTTGTTTGTTTCAGTCGATGGATGTTTCTTCTGACGGCTCGGGAGAGTTGTCCTGTCTGATGTTTTTATGATCCGAGGCGTCGGATTTTGTGACCATTTACTTTTGCATAAAAAACGAGGGTACGAATTACAAGTTTTGCAGTTGGTGCAAATGATCGGAGAGCTCGTGAAAGAACAAGGCGCCTTGTTTCGACCAAAACCGGTTGTAAAGTTTTTTGGCGTGAAATTTGTTTATTTGTGAATAAATGATTAACTTTGCGCCCGATTTTTTAGCATTATTCTTATAAAGATAAATTAAGGATGAGTAATATATTAGGGAATTGTCCGTGGTGGTGCATGCTGTTGGCTGTTATCTTCGTCGTGGCATGGTTAATACAGATCACTTTGCAGATTGTGGTATGGTTGCGTCCGCTTCGCCACCTGAAAGGACAGTTGAAATCCTCTGTCGCTGATGTGGGTAATGATCTTGGTCAGATGAATGGCAACAAGCCGGGTGTCAGCATCATCGTGTATGCCCACAATCAGGGTGAGGCTTTGGTGCGTAATCTGCCAGTACTGCTGAATCAGGATTACCCTTCTTATGAGGTAATCGTACTTGATGATACCTCCTGTGATGAGACGCAGGCTGTATTGACCATGCTGGATCAGCGTTATGAGCGTCTTTTCCATACTAAAATTGATGAGAAGGTACGTACCATGAGCCATCGTAAGCTGGCTGTGCTTCTGGGTACGAAGGCGGCTCATTACGAATTAGTTGTAATGACTCATGCACAGTGTTTGCCGAGCTCGGAGAAATGGCTTGACAATATGGTGAGCCACTTCAGTAATCCAGCTACGGAAGTGGTGATTGGTCCTGTGGTATTTGAACGCAGGTCAAGCCTTCTGTCACGTTTTTCACAGTATGATCTTTTCCATCGGATGGTACGGCTGTTTGGCCTGACGCTGGCTGTTCGTCCGTTTGCCGGATGGGGTCAGAATATGGCATTCCGTAAGTCTGTCTTTTATGCTAACCGCAGTCAGGGCTATCAGCGGCATCTGAATATCCAGCCGGGTGAAGATGATTTGCTGGTGAACGATGTGGCTCGTGGGGCAAATGTAGCCGTAGAGTGCCGTCCGGACAGTCTGATGACTGACCAGATATCTCCTTTGTTTTCTGGATGGAGTGTGGATAGGTTGAACCGTGGCTTTACCTCTCGGCTTTATGCCATGGCTCCTGTGTCGGTTAAGGTTCTGGATGACTTGACCCGTTACGTGACCGTCCTCTCTGGTCTCGCTGTTTCTGGCTGGGGATTGTATGCTGCTTTGACCATGCAGGATCTGCAGGTCTTTGGTTGGAGCCTGTTTGGCATCTGGCTGTTGCTTCTCCTGGTACGTATTATTATAATGGTATATGCAGAGACGGCTTTAGCTCAAAAACTGCATGTGCGCAAGTATATTGCTTGGCCTGTCATGATGGATCTGTATCTGCCACTGGTTGATGTCTGGTTCCGTCTGAAGGCATTGATGAACAGAAAGTCGTTCGGAGTTGGTTATATCGGACTGAAGTAATTCATTTAAGCGTTTTTCCCACAGTGTAGGCAGTTGAGAGCCAGCCGATAATTGCTACGGCAAACAGAGTTAGTAGGACGTCTCCCCATTGCAGCAGTACGGGATATGCCGATACAACGTAGCGTGCTGTGTCGCCCGAGCCAAGACTGATAAACCCGAAATGCTGCTGCAACAGGCAGAGGGTGACGCCTAAAAGCGTTCCTGCCAGCGAACCTCCGGCTACGATAAGCCATCCCACAAAGGTAAAAATGCGCCGGTTAAGTTGTTGGGTAGCTCCCAGATTCCGTAATGTCTGAATCTGGGATTCTTTGTCTATGATAAGCATCGAGAGGGCGCCGATGGCATTGAACGAGGCGATGAGCAGGATGAAAATGATGAGCAGGAAGGTTATCCACTTCTCAATCTGCATAATGCGGTAGGCATCAGCTTGCTGTTCGTGACGTGTCAGGATATTGAATTGTACCGGTTCTTCATCCGTCTGAACAGACTGTCCTGACAGCAGCTTTGACAGATCTTTCTTCACTTTCTGTGCTTTTGCCGTTGGACGTAGCTTCAGTTCATAGGCAGAGGTGAGCAGACTATCGCCCAGCAGAGTGCGGGCAACGTCCAGAGAACAGAGAAAATACTGGTCGTCGTAGTCTGATTGCTGCACCATGAAAAGGTTACTGCAGTAAAGTGACTGTTCGGAGAATGCCTCTTCCGGATTTGCGAGGTTGATCTTGCCCGAACGGTGCGGACAGTAAACATTAAGTGGACGAACAAAACCACGGCCTATGCCAAGAACAGAGGCAAGTCCCACACCAGGAATACAATAGTCTGTCACTTCGTCTTTCAGGAGGAATCCGTCTGTGCCCATCAGGATACTGTCAATTTGGGTCACGGAGGCGAACTCCTGATCCACACCCTTCATGATGGCAGGAATCTGATGCCCACTGTAGCTTAACAGAACCGTCTCCTCAATAGTAGCATTCGCCACCTCCACGTCAGGGTGCGATAGTAGCAGCTGACGCAGGGATGGCGTATCTGTAAAAGTTTTTCCTTGTGAAGGTTCTACCCGCAAGTCGGGATCAAACCTGGATGTCAGGTCTCCTACTAGCCCCTCAAAGCCGTTATACACTGAAAGGCAGCAGATCATGGCAGCTGTAATAATGCCCACACCACAAGCAGCCACCAACGTAATAAGGTTGATGGCAGAGTGTGATTTGCGCGAGAAGAGGTAGCGCAGGGCAATGTTCAGCGCAAGCATTTTACTTTTTCAAAAGTTCATCGATTCGCTCCAGATAGTCCAGTGAGTCATCAATCTCAAAACGCAGTTCTGGGATGATACGCAACTGATAGCGAACCTTATTGCCCAGTGCTCCACGGATGCCTCCTACCTGTTTGTTGAGGCTATCCACTACGCCGGTACCTTTATCCGATGGGAAGACGCTGACAAACACGCGGGCAAAGGAGAGGTCGGGTGCGGTACGTACGGCACTCACGCTCACCAGTAAACCATGAGTCTTGGCAGTCTCCTGACGGAGGATTTCAGCAAGTTCCTTCTCAAGAAGGCGATTGACTTTATCTAATCGGGTATTCTCCATATAATATTATTTTTTCATTATCATTGTTAGTCCGTCACGCATGGGGAGGATCACTTTCTCAACCCTTGGATCGGCGGCTATCATGTCATTGAAGCGCTGTAGTCCGCGTGTCTGTGTGTCTGATTCCTTCGGGTTGGGATCAAGCACTTTCCCGTCCCATAATGTATTGTCAGCCAGGATCAGTCCGCCGGGACGCATCTTGGGCAGGATCAGTTCGTAATACTGGTCATAGATGCGCTTGTCTGCGTCAATGAAGGCAACGTCAAACAGTCCGTCCAACTGGGGTACAATCTGTAGGGCATCCCCGAAGTGCAGATGAATACGTTCGCCCAACTCTCCTGCCCGCTGCATGATGTCGGTCAGGAAGTCTTCCAGTTCGTCAAACACCTCAATCGTGTGCAGTTCGCATTGTCCCGTCTCTGGGTCGGGCGTCAGTCCCTCTGCCATTGAGAGGGCAGAATAGCCGCTGAATGTACCCAACTCCAGTACGCGGTGAGCCTGTGTCATCTTGCAAAGCATCTTGAGCAGTCTGCCCTGCAGATGTCCGGAGCACATGCGTGGATAGGTGAGGTGTATGTGAGTGAGTCGCTGCACCTGATGCAATAACTCTGGTTCGGTGTCTATGTGGGCACGGACGTAATCGTCAAGCGCATCCGCGATCTCTTCGTATCTTAGTTCTCGCTGCATGTCGCTTAATCTCTCTTCCCTGTGAGGAATGATTCAAGTGCAAGCCTGTAACCATTAATGCCGAATCCGATGATGATGCCACTGGCTGCAGGACTGATGAATGAGTGGTGACGGAACTCCTCACGCTGGTGCACATTGCTGATGTGTACCTCGATAACAGGAGTCTTCACCGCCTTAATCGCATCATGAATGGCCACGCTGGTATGGGTGTAGGCACCTGCATTGAGGATAATGCCGTCCATCAGTGTGATGTCAGAGGCTGCATTGCCAATATTAGCCTCTGTGCCGAACCCTGCGCGATGGATAGCGTCCACTATGTCGCCCTCATGATTGCTCTGGAAGTAATGAATCTCCACGTCAGGATAGGCCTGTTTCAGCTGCTGCAGATAGTCTTCAAAAGTCTGTGCACCATAGATTCCTGGCTCTCGGCGTCCTAAAAGGTTCAGATTTGGACCATTAATGATTAGAATTTTCATTTTTTATTTGCTTGGTTGGACGTTTTTCTGTATATTTGCAGCATTTTCTGGCGCTGCAAAGAGACAGTTCGGGTCGAAAACTTTGTTTCTCAGCGGCAAAAGTACGAAAAAAAAATGAAATGAACAACAATAATCTGACAAAATATTATTCTTATCTGAAATTTGAGCGTAACTTTACCGAAAATTCAGTGCAAGCTTACCTGAGTGATATCGCTAAATTGCAGAAATATGCCGAAAGCGTTGGTAAGGAGCTTGAAGAACTGGAACGGATGGAGGTGGAGACGTTCATCTGGAGTTTGCATGAACTGGGTATTTCCGCTAAATCCCAAAAGCGTATCTTGGTGGGAATAAGGTCCTATTATAAGTTCTTGAGATTAGGGGGGGTGATCGAGAAGGATCCTACTGATTGCATTGATGCTCCGAAACTTCCGGAGCAGATTCCGACCGTTCTGACCCTTGAGGAGGTGAATCGGATCATTGAGGCTCCAGATCCCTCCACGATTGACGGACAGCGCAACCGCGCCATTCTGGAGACCCTCTACAGTTGCGGTTTACGAGTGTCGGAACTTACCGAACTCCGAAGCTCGCATATCTTTAAGGAGGAGGGGTTCATTCAAGTGTTGGGCAAGGGACGCAAAGAGCGTATTGTGCCCATCTCCGAAAAAGCGCTCCAGGAGATTGCCAACTACGAAAAGTTCCGATATGAACTTGACGTGAAGCGTGGATTTGAGGATTACGTGTTTTTGAATCGGTTTGGCAAGAAACTCTCACGTATCATGGTGTTCAATGTGGTGAAGCGTTATTGCAACGAGGCAGGTATTACCAAGGAGGTCTCTCCGCATACCTTCCGCCACACTTTTGCTACCCATCTGCTTGAAGGAGGAGCCAACCTGCGAGCCATTCAGATGATGCTCGGACATGAACAGATCTCCACAACAGAGATCTATACCAAGGTGGATAAACAGATGCTGCGTGAGGAGATTCTGACGTTCCATCCTCGCAATAAAGTGCATTGACCTTGGGATGATACAGCTGATTTTCCAATCGAGATTTGTAAAATGTGCGTGTCAAACTATCCAAAACGCAAAATATATCTGTTTTTTCTCTACACAATATATATAATGTTGAGAGAAAATGATTATCTTTGCGCCAAAATTTAAAACTAACTATTTATTATTATTAAAAACATGATCAAGAAAATTGTTTTGGCCGTATGCGCCGTTGTGATGCTTGCTGTTGCGTCATCATGCGGTAAGCTCGATCCACTCACAGCAGACAATTTCGTCTGCAATCCAAATCCTCTCGTTGAACAAGGTGGACAGGTGAATGCTACCATCACCGTAACTTATCCAGAGAAGTACTTCAATAAGAAGGCTACTCTTACCATTACTCCAGTACTTGAGTATGCTGCTGGTGAGACCAAGGGTACCCCTGTAACTTTCCAGGGAGAGAAGGTCAGTGGTAATGACCAGGAAGTAAACTATAAGTATGGCGGAACTGCTACTTTCCGTGCATCTTTCCTCTATCAGGACGAGATGGCTGCTTCAAAGCTCCGTCTGGACTTCCTTGCTGACGTTAAGGGCAAGGAGATCGTTCTGCCAAGCGTATATGTTGCTGACGGTGTAATTGCTACCGAGAGCCTCGCTGCTGCTTCAAGCAATACTCCAGCTTATGCACAGGACAATTTCGTAAAGGATACCTTCGACAAGTACATCGCTACCATGATCTATCAGTATCAGAGCACCAACCTTCGTGCTACTGAGAGCGAGAAGAAGCAGGAGGTTAAGGATCTGCAGCAGGTTATCGCTGCTACTAAGGATGAGGCTCAGCGCACACTTGAGAGCATTGACATGGTCAGCACCGCTTCTCCTGAAGGTTCTTACTCTTTGAACGAAAAGCTCGCAGCTGGTCGTGAGAAGTCTTCTGCTGCTTATCTCAACAAGTTCCTTAAGAAGGCTAAGCTTGAGGGCCAGATCACCCCAGAGCAGATTGCTGAGGACTGGGATGGCTTCAAGGAGCTCGTTGCTGCAAGCAGCATCCAGGACAAGCAGCTCGTTCTTAATGTACTTGGCCGCATCAGCGATCCAGCTCAGCGTGAGCAGGAGATCCGCAACCTCTCTGCTGCTTACAAGGAGCTCGAGGATGAGATCCTCCCACAGCTTCGTTACTCAAAGGTAACTGCTACCATCCGTAACATTGGTCACACTGATGATGAGATCTCTGCTCTCTGGAAGAGCGATAAGGATGCCCTCACCATTGAGGAGCTCCTCTACCTTGCAAACAAGAGCAACGCTGCTGATCAGGAGTCTATCTATAAGTATGCTCAGGGTAAGTACTCTTCTGACCTCCGTGCTGCTAATGACCTCGCAGGTCTCTACTTCAAGCAAGGTAAGCTCGCTGAGGCTGAGCAGATCTGGAAGAACATCCTCAACAAGGATGCCAACAATGCTCAGGCTAACATGAATATGGGTCTTATCGCTATGAACAACGCTGATTGGCAGGCTGCTCAGACCTTCCTTGGTAAGGCTGGTCAGTGTGCTGAGTATGGTGAGGCTATGGGTACTCTCCTTACCAATAAGGGTCAGTACGCTCAGGCTATCCAGAGCTTCGGCGATGTGAAGAGCAACAATGCTGCCGTGGCTCAGCTCTGCGCTCAGAACTACAGCGCTGCTAAGGCTACCCTCGACGCTATTGCTAACAAGGATGCCATGACTTATTACATTGCTGCTGTAGTTGCTGCTCGTACCAACAACAGCGCTGATGTTCAGGCTAACCTCAAGAAGGCTGTTGAGCTCAACAAGGCACTCAAGGCTAAGGCTGCAACTGACCTCGAGTTCGCTAAGTTCGCTTCCGTAGTAAGCGCTCTTTAATCATAATCAAACATAGTTTTGATATAAAAAATGAAGAACGTATTCGTTACGTTCTTCATTTTTTTATTCAAGTTTTGCACTTGCGAAATTTGAATTCTTTCGAGCTGTACGGTTGGATGCCTGTTGTGGCGAATAGAACGCAGATGACGCAGATTTAACGTATTTAACGGATTTTTATAAAACGCAAATTTAAGCCAATTAAAGCAAATTTGCTTCAATTCGTTTTAATTCGTGTTTGAGATAATCCGTTATATCCGTTTGATCCGTTAAATCTGTGTTCAAACCGTACAGGTCGAATTCTTTATAACTTATTTTGGTTATTACTGTGGTTGTGGCTTTTGTCATAGACCTTTGCCCCCTACATCACCTGTACAATCCGCTCCTCCTTCAGGAAGAAGAGGAAGCCCCTCACTTTCTTGAATCCAATATCACGCAGGGCATTCATGTAGGACTTGACCTGTTTCCTGTATCCGGCATGGTCACTGCCCGTCTTATAGTCAATGATGGTGACTGTGCCGTCCGTGTCGAGTATGATTCTATCCGGACGGATCTGGTTGCCAAACTTATCCATGATAGTCTGTTCGTTCAGCACCTGTAGTTCTGGACGGAACCATTGGCTGACCTCTGGGATAGAGAGCAGATGGGAGATGATCTCTTCCATTTCGCTCTCTTTGACGATTCTGGAGTCAATGATGCCTTTCTGATAAAGCTTGTGAACCACCTGCTTGTGTTCTCCTGAATGAGAGATTTCCTGCAGTACCCGATGGATGCAGTTACCTTTCTTCCTGGCGGTATTATCTTCCTGAAGCGGGCTATGAAGGATTGAAAGCTCTGGCAGGTGATTGCTTGAGTTAGAGGCAATTTCATCAAACTGTATCGGTTCAGCATTTTCGGTAGGCTGAACCTCCTTTTTTATATACCGTTGCCACTCTCCGATGGTCGTCTCCTGGCAGAAGCGATCCAGCAGATGCTCCAGTCGGCTGCCCTCTTTCCCGTTAGGTACAGGAGTAAGGATGATCATAGCCTCTTTGGCGCGAGTGAACGCCACATAAGCGGTGTTGAGATTATCAATGATAGTTCGGAGTCGCTCCTCTGCATATTCCTCCTTGAAAATGGTATTCTGCAGCCTTTTGTCTAAACGGATAGGAAGCAGAATATCCCTTCGGAAAGGCTCCTCTGTAGGTTCGCACCAGATAATCTGTTTGCGCATAGGGGAGATTTCGATATCCATCTCCCAGGAGGCGAATGGAATGATTACGGCAGGCATGCCCAATCCTTTAGACTTATGGATGGTCATGATCTGGATGGCGTTCATAGCCTCAGGTGTGGTGATACTCTTGTCTTGTCCGGTCTCGTCCCACCATTCGAGGAAAACACTGAGGTCGGCATTGTGTGTGTGGCAGAATTCGAGCACAATATCCCTGAATGCCTGTAGGAAAGGCGCCTCTTGCCCCACAATCTGTTGAGGTAGCATGGTGATCAGCAGCTCTGTCAGTTCATAAAGAGGACGGAATGCAATCTGAGGAAGGAGTTCGCGCTGATCTGACGTCATTCGGAAGTATTGCTGGATTGCCTCTTCAGGCGAGTGTCCCTCCAGTTGCAGATAATTGCTCCATGTGACCGCCTGCTGCAGTTCGGAATCAGGATTCAATAACAGCTGCATCATGCTGATTAGCGTCTGTATGACTGGACGTGCTCCAATCTGCAACGCCTCGCTTGAGATGATATCCATCGGATAGGGACAATCCGGATGATCCTGCTGGTATTGTAGCAGTGCTTCTGCCATGATGCGGCATTCTCGTTTCCTGCGGCACAGGACTGCAATGTCGCGTGGCTCGAAGCCGTGCTGCTGCAAGGCAATTATCTGCAGCGGAAGTTGCCGCTTGGCTTCTTCGAGTAAAGATTCCGCATTTGGTTTCTCTATGACGTTACCCTCTTCATCCTTCGGCCTTAAATACTCCACATGCACCAGACCTTGCGGCTTTCCTGGCTTTGTGCGTTTATCTGGCAGTCCCTGGCTGACGTCTCGGTAGATGCGCTTAATCTGATCCGTAGTGGCTATGGTATCCAGTTCTTTGGCAGCAATCTGGAAGAACTTATTATTGAACTCTACAATGGAAGGCAGCGAACGCCAGTTGGTGCGCAGCGCCTCGTCATTGTCGTTGTGCGAAAGGGGTTCGTAATAGCCCAGCTGGGAGTCGAGCAGGCTCCAGTCACTGCCTCGCCAGCGGTAAATGCTCTGCTTTACGTCACCTACAATAAGGTTCTGATAACCCTGACTTAATGTATTGCTGATTAAAGGTTTGAAGTTGCTCCATTGCATGTCGGAAGTGTCCTGGAATTCGTCTATCATGTACGATTTCAGGTGTGTTCCCGTCTTCTCATATACAAAGGGTGCATCATAGGGACCGATGAGTTTTGAGAGCAGTTCTGTGGTAGAGCTCAGCAGCATCAGGTTGTGCTCGTTGCAGTACTCTTTCAGTTCTTCGTCAATGTTGGCAACGATGCCCAGTTCGTACAGGTCCTGCTGGATGTAGATTGCCGTGACGTAGTTCGTGTAAGTGTCGCCGGTATAGAGTTGGTGTCCTGCTTCCATCAGTTCGATGATCGCATGCTGAACCTCCGACCCATAGCGAGGTGAAGTCTTCTTGAAGAGCTTGTCTGGATTGGCCAGGATGTCCGTGTAGCGTCCACCGGGCTCTTTCTCTTTCCCCTCTGCCCAAGGGGAGAAGAGAGAGACAGAACCTGCGCCTTTGTAGTTGAACTCACTCTCTTCAATGCCGTATTGCTGGATGATCTCAATACCTTTTTTCCCTATTTCGCAGAGCTGTCTTTTCCAGTCGCGTATGATGTCGCTCAGCATCTGTTCGTACTGAGCCAGTTCGTGCTTGTCGTCTGTAAATTCCTTAATTTGCTGGCTGTGTTTGCGGTACGATTCGCTGTTGAGAACCTTGACTGCAATTTCGGATAACTTGCCGCGAAGATCCCAGCTTTCTCCCTCTTCTACACGCTTGTCCGAGAAGCGTTCCATCCATTTGAACAGGCTGTTATTCAGGCGCGAATCCAGTTTGTCAAGGAAATTGCTCACAGCCGCCTCAATGGCAAGGTCACTATTGAGTTCCACCTCGTAGTTGCCCGGTACGTTGAGCTCGCGGGCAAAGCTGCGCACTATTTTCTGGAAGAAACTGTCAATGGTGGAGATGTTGAACGAAGAGTACTCATTCAGAATCTGAACCAACAGACCAGACGCCTTTTTCTTGATAGCGGCTTCACTCTTTTTGCCACCCTGACTGATGTCCTCCCAATAATCGGATTTGGTAGGGGATTGGCTGAGCTGGTACAACTCGTCTATGATACGACCCTTCATTTCAGCTGTAGCCTTGTTGGTAAACGTGACGGCAAGAACCTCGCTGAAATGCATCTCGCCGGAGTGTGTCTCCGGAAGAAGCTCAGGGAGGAAAAGCTGCTTGATGAAGAAACCTGTCAGTAGGTGGGTCTTGCCCGATCCGGCTGAGGCACGATAGATATTGAGGGGTTTGTTTTTGTCTTGGATACTCATCCTGAAAGCCTTGATGTTAAAAACTGCGCAAATATACACAAATAATTTGATTAGTTAAACTGAAGTGGCGTAAAAATAGTTGAAAATAGTAGCAAAAAACAATGTTTTCTATAGAAAAAGTATGTTTCCGAACAAAAAAGGAATAAAAATGGATGATAAATTTGCAAGTTCGAGAAAAAATAGTAACTTTGCCCCTTGAAACTGCGCGTATGCTGACGTGTGCGTGCGTATTTCCTGAATTTTGAATGAATAAGATTTCTGCATATATTATTTCTGCTGCCGCTGCATGTCTCATGTCAGCTTGTGATGCTGCTGATCCGACCCTCGATTACCAGGAGGATAATTTCTCCATTGGTCAGGTGTCATTGAATGCAACGCTGACCTCGCAGCAGCGTGATGTTATTGGCTCTTTGCTTGATAATATGGTGAAGGTGGAGCGTTGCCAGTTCCTGATGGGAGCTCAGGCACGCAATAGCGCTCGTGCCAATTATCTCTCTATCTACAATTCCAACTGCGACTCGCTGAAGCTGACCGGAGCCCGTGATGCTGCCGGTAACATTACCTATACTCCAAACAGCGCTTTTGTCAAGAATGTACATCTCTTGGACAAGCGTACCTACAGACATTCCGTTGAAGACAAGATCTATGTCGATACCGTCTATTTCACCCAGGTCTATAAGATGCCTAAGACCACTGGTCAGGATAATGGTAATCTCTGGGTGGGTCCGGTGACAGAGATGTCTGTACCTGAAGATTATTACATCGGTAAGTATGAGGTGACTCAGGCTCAGTGGATGGCAGTGATGGGCGAATGGCCTACCGGACGTAGATGTATCGAAGTCAATGCCAATGAGCGTCGTGACAGTGCGTGGTACGCTGCTGTAGGTCGTGGTGATGATTATCCCGCCTATAATGTGTGGTATGCTGATGCAGTGAAGTTCTGTGAGCGCCTGAATCAGATATGCGGAATGCCTGACTCGAAGGGCCGCAGTTTCCGCCTGCCTACTGAAGCAGAGTGGGAGTGTGCCGCCCGTGGTGGTCGCTATTCGCGTGGCTACCGCTTCCCAGGCAGTGATACTTATACGGATGTGGCCTGGTGCTCTACTAACTCTTACAATTCCGCTTTGGGCGGTAAGACTTTCGGTATGCATAAGGGTGGAGAACTTGAGCCCAATGAGCTTGGTCTGTATGATATGGCAGGTAATGTGTCCGAATGGGTGCTGAATACCTATTATCGCTATACCTATCGTGACAGTATTGCTGATGCCGCCTTCAGCGCCCGCCATCTGCCACTTCATGCAAATGAAGGCTATGTAGGAGATACCTTGATCCTGCGTGGTGGATCCTGGTACCAGGCATCAACCTCTTCGTTCGGCTCCAGCAGTCGTCAGGAATATTCACGTGGTTCCCTTGACCAGGAAAACCTGCAGAGTGTAATCATGCACTGCGGTTTCCGCATTGTATTATCAAAGTGAAATACTATTCTTAATTAGAGATGGATATGAAAAAGGTTTCAAGACTGTTGGCTATTGCCTCATTGACTATTCTGGGATTACTGGCACAGCGTGCCGAAGCTCAGCGTGTCCTGTATCCTTCTCATTTTGACTTGGATGAAGTCACACTTCTGGACAGTCCTTTCAAGCGTGCCCAGGATCTCAACTATAAGACCCTCCTGGAGTACGACGTGGATCGTCTGCTTACACCATTTGTTCGTCAGGCTGGCCTGAGTCAAACCAATGATGAGCGCAGTAAGTACTACAACTGGGAGAATGAGCATCCTGCCTTTGAGAACTGGGCATGGAACCCTGCTCTCGCCATGGATGGTCACGTAGCCGGTCATTATCTGTCGGCTCTTGCCATCAGCTACAGCTCATGCCATGATGTGCCTATGCAGTCTAAACTGAAGCAGCGCATGGACTATATGGTGGACGTGATGGTGGATTGCCAGAATGCCTTTAATAATAATAAGCAAGGCTTGCGCGGATTCATCGGCGGTCTGCCTGATAATGAAATCTGGAAGACCCTCTATTCGGGTGACTACCGTGTGTATAACCAGCATGGTGTCTGGGTGCCTTTCTATTGCGAGCATAAGGTGATGGCTGGCCTGCGTGATGCCTACGTCTATGGCAGGAACGAGAAGGCTAAGAATGCTTTCCGTGGTATGTGTGACTGGGTCATCGACGTAGTCAAGAATTTCCGCGCTGATGTCATGGAGATGCAGATTCTGCAGTGGGAGCCAGGCGGTATCAATGAGGTGCTGGCTGATGCCTTCTATCTCTTCGGTGACAGCAAATACTATAAGGCAGCTGAGAAGTATTCTCACCAGATTATGATTGAGAATATGGTGCGTGACGAGCGTCATGACTTCCTTGATCAGAAGAACTCCAATGAGGCTGCTGCCAAATTTGTAGGTTTTGCTCGTATCAACAACGTCAAGGGTGATGAGCGTTATGAGAAGGCTTCACGCCTCTTCTGGACAGACGTGACCACTGAACGTATGTCTGCTATCGGCGGTGCGGGTGTGGCAAATTATTTCCAGCCAGCCAACAAAGCCAGCCGTTATATCAGTGAAGCTGACGGTCCGGATGCTTGTACTACTTATAATATGCTTAAGCTGAGTGAAATGCTCTTTGAGAATTCGCATCAGTCACGCTACGCAGACTTCTATGAGCGTGCCATGCTGAACCATATCCTCAGCAATCAGGATCCGGAGACGGGCGGCTATGTCTTCTACACCGCAACCCGTCCGAACAGTTACCGTATCTACTCGAAGACCAATGAAGCTATGTGGTGCTGCGTGGGTACTGGTATGGAGAGTCAGTCTAAATATGGTGAGTTTATTTATTCTTACGCCAAGGATACCCTGTTTGTCAATCTCTTCCTGGCAAGTGAACTGAAGAGCGAGAAGGCTGGATTGCGTCAGGAGACACAATTCCCATACGGACAGAGTTCAAAGATCACCATCACTAAACCGGGCAACTATGTGCTTGCCATCCGCCGTCCGGAGTGGACCAATGCCAACTTCAGCATTCTGGTGAATGGTAAGGCTCCGAAGAAATTTGAATCTGCGCGCGCAGGTGTGCGCTCTTACTATATAAGTTGTGGAAAAGGCTGGAAGGCTGGTGATGTGATTGAAGTCAACTATCCGATGTCACTCTCATTTGATGAGTGTCCGCATGTACCTACCTACATTGCGCTCAAGTACGGTCCTACCGTACTGGCTGCAGTCACGGAGAGAAGCACGCAGTCTAAACCATTCTTCAATGAGTATGCCGGTGAGGGCAAGAAGGATCATTCCAACACTGCCCGCCAGAAGCCACAGAGTCTGGCGCTCGCTCCAATGATCATCTCTGAACGTGGTCAGGTGCCAAGCCGAGTGCGTATTGAGGATCAGTCTAAGCTGGTGTTCAACGTTGATGCTTCTGCTACCGGCTCAACCTACGGACTGGTAGAGATGCGACCATTCTTTGATACACAGCACGGCAAATATACGATCTATTGGAACCAGCAGTCTGAGACTGCCTGGCTGCGCAATCCGCTTTATCTGCGTGAGCTCCGCAACAATACCCTCCAGAACATTACATTTGACCTCGTTGATATCGGTAATGAGGCGGATGAGTCAGGACATAAGATCAAGACCAGTGAGACCGGCTCTTGCGGTACGCTTAATGAGCAGACCTTCCGTGACTGCCAGCCTAACCAGTGGTTTGAGGTGGGCTTTGACTGCTCAAAGTTTGCAGATGACATTGCCAAGTCTGACAGTGTGACCCTTCTGTTGCATCTCTCTCTCTCTGACCGCAACCGTGGCGGTACAATCTCCGTAGATGGCAAACCTGTCCGCAAGCTGACTATTCCAAATTCAGCCAAGGGTTCAGGCAAGGATAAGACCTACGATATGCCTATCAACATCAGTTCGGCTTATGTCAAGAACAAGATGGTGGTGCGCGTTCGTTTCCAGGCTCCTAACAATGCCTTCTTCCCTCGTCTCTACAATGCTCGCCTCATGAAGTACGACGCCAAGGTGCTGTCCGGATATAAATAATGAGGTTCTAGCCTGATAACAACCCAAGGAACGATCCTCGTCGCTTAAGTGTGGCTAAGGGTCGTTTCTTTGATAATATAACACAATTACCCAAATCTGATATTATTATGTTACGCAAATTTCTGATAGGAGCGTTTGCTCTTGCCTCAGTGTCAACGCTGGCGGCAAAGAATGGTTATGATCTATGGCTTCAGGGGTCAACCCCTAAATCCGGTTCTACGCTCGAGATAGCTCGTGCAGAACTTTCTGCCGGATGGCAGGGTTCGATGCCGGAGCTCTCTGTAAGCAAGGGTATGAAGCTGGAGCCGGAGGGCGCCTTCAAGGTTACTATCGTTGATGGCAAAGTAAAGATTGACGCTTCATCAGAGATAGGACTGCTTTATGGAGCCTATCACATGCTGCGCATGCAGCAGTTTGGAGAGCTGACGTCTGACACCGTCTTTACTGAAATCCCCGCTTACAATATCCGAATCCTCAACCATTGGGATAACCTGAATGGAACCATTGAGCGTGGCTATGCCGGACGCTCTATCTTCTGGCGCAATAGTGCCAGTCAGATGCGTGTAGATGCCAATGGTGATGCCAACGAGCAGGATCTCCTGCAGCCTAAGGATGCCCCGGAGATTCCTTCCCTTGACCGCCTCTATGACTATGCCCGCGCCAATGCCTCAATCGGCATCAACGCTTATGTGCCTGATAATGTCAATGCTTCTCCTAAAGTACTCTCTGCCGAATACCTGCAGGAGGTGAAGAAGATGGCAGATGTTATGCGTCCATTCGGTATCAAGACCTATCTGGCTATTAACTTTGCATCTCCAATGGTGCTGGGTGGTCTGGAAACTGCTGATCCGCTGGATAAGAATGTGCAGAAGGGGGGGCAGCAGAAGGTCAAGGAGATCTATCAGCTGGTGCCTGACTTTGGCGGATTCCTGGTCAAGGCAAACAGTGAAGGACAGCCGGGACCTATCGACTTCGGTCGTACACATGCTGATGGTGCCAATATGCTTGCCAAGGCGCTGAAGCCTTACAAGGGCATCGTCATGTGGCGAGCTTTCGTCTATAGCCCTACTGATCCTGACCGTGCCAAGCAGGCATATCTCGAGTTCCAACCGCTTGATGGCAAGTTTATGGATAATGTGATCATCCAGATCAAGAACGGTCCTATCGACTTCCAGCCGCGTGAGCCTTACAGCGCACTCTTCGGAGCCTTGCCTCAGACGCGTGAGATGGCAGAACTTCAGATTACCCAGGAATATCTGGGCCATAGCAATCATGTGGCTTATCTGGGCACTATGTGGCAGGAGTTCTTGCGCGACGTTGAGACCCATGCCCAGTGTCCGCTCAATAACTCACAGGTAAAGGCGCTGGCAGGTCGCAATAAGAAGGGTCAGGCTCTCACCGCCATTAGTGGTGTGAGCAATGTGGGCAACAGTGAGAGCTGGTGCGGTAATGTGATGGCACAGAGCAACTGGTACGCCTTTGGTCGTCTGGCATGGAATGATCAGCTGTCAGCCGAACAGATAGCCCGTGAGTGGACCTCTCTCACCTTTGGTAAGGTGCTGGAACCTGTTGTCTCGATGATGATGCGCAGTCGTGAGGCAGTCGTGGATTATATGATGCCGCTGGGTCTGCATCATCAGTTTGCCTGGGGTCATCATTATGGACCTGAACCTTATTGCGCTATCCCAGGTGCCCGTGCTGACTGGATGCCAAGCTATTACCACCGCGCTGACGAGCAGGGACTGGGTTTTGACCGCAGCAGCCATGGCACCAATGCTACAGGTCAGTATCCAGAGGCTTATGCCCAGTTGCTTGACAAGCCGGAGACTTGCCCATACGAGCTGCTCCTATGGTTCCACCATGTGGGCTGGAATGACCAGATCTGCCACACTTGCGGCGGACAGCATCTGCATGAGAGCCTCTGGAATGCGCTTTGCCACCATTATCAGCAGGGTTTGAACGAGGTGCGTCAGATGCAGCGCGAGTGGGATAAGTGTGAGTCGGCTGTAGATAGGGAGACCTTCCTTGATATCCAGCGCCGCCTCCGTATCCAGGCGCGTGATGCACAATGGTGGAAGGATGGCTGTCTGCTCTATTTCCAGACGTTCAGCCACATGCCTTTCCCTGATGACGTGGAGCCTTCTGTCCATGACCTGGAGCAGATGCGTGCCATTAAGCTTGGAATCACTAATTTTGAATGTCCATCAGAGGAGTTGCTCAATTCCAAGAGATGATTTCCCCCTATATTTTTTTCAGCTGATTTATGAAATCTTTATTATTGACACTCTCTTTGCTCTCCTTCAGCGCCCTGTATGCACAGACGTCGCCCAAACTGACTGGTACCATTTTGGGTTCGTCACCTTCTTATGACTACAAGACCAATCGGCAGAGCACTACAGTCAATACGCCGGAATGTGCCTTTGACGGAGATCTGTCCACCTTCTATGCCTCCAATGCACGTTCAAATACCTGGGTCGGTCTTGATTTGGGAACGCCTCACGTCATCACTGGTGTGGGCTGGTCGCCCCGTAATGATTCGCAGGGACCGAAACGCGTGCGACTGGCAGTATTTGAGGGCGCTAACCGAGAGGACTTCCTGGATGCCGTCCCGCTCTATATGCCTGACGAATTGGGAACCGTAGGGCAGATGAGCTATGCTGATGTAGCCGTGACCCGTGCCTTCCGTTATGTGCGTTATATGGGTCCGAATGATGCCCGCTGTAATGTGGCAGAGGTGGAGTTCTACGGTGAGCCTGCGAGCGAACAGGATCAGACGGACGCAGAGGTGCTGTATAAACCAACTAACCTGCCGCTGGTGGTAATCCATGTGGAGAATGCCGTGGAGCCTTATGATAAGGAGCATGACCTGCGTATGAAGACTACCATCATCTCCGCTGACGGTAATGAGATTGTGACTGACTCGGGTACTGTCCGTCTGCGAGGCAATGCTTCGATGGGATTCCCCAAGAAACCTTACAGAATCAAGTTTGATAAGAAGCGCAACGTACTTGGCTCGCCTGCTAAAGCAAAGAAATGGACGCTCATCAATAATTATGGTGACAAGACCTTGATGCGTAATATCCTTGCCTTTGACCTCAGTCATCGTGTGGGACTGGAATATACACCGTTCTGTACGCCTGTAGATGTAATGGTGAATGGCGAATATAAGGGCTGTTACCAGTTGTGCGATCAGGTGGAGGTAGGAAAGAACCGCGTGGATATTGAAGAGATGGATCCAACCTGTACGGAGGGTGAGGCGCTTACCGGCGGCTACTTCATTGAGGTGGATGCCTATGCCTATGATGAACCATCATATTTCTACTCTAACCGTAGCAATCCGGTCACTATCAAGTCACCTTCTGAAGATGAGATTCTCTCAGTTCAGTACAACTATATCCGAGACTACTTCAATACGATGGAGACGGCTCTCTTTAAGTCTGACTTTACGGATCCGGAGAAGGGATATCGGAAATATCTTGACCTGGAGAGTTTCCTGAAGCATTTTATCGTGGGCGAGTTCTCGGGCAATACGGATACCTATTGGAGTACTTATATGTACAAACCACGCGGAGATGAACAGTTTCACGTAGGCCCAGTATGGGACTTTGATCTGGCTTATGATAATGACAACCGTACCTATCCGATTAACAACCTGTCTGATTACATCTACGCCACCAAGGGATCATACGCTGGTCAGATGCGCAGCTTCGTGAACCGCATCATTAAGAATGACTATTCTGCCAGAACAAGGCTCGAAGAGATGTGGGCAGAGCTCCGTAGTAGCGGTAAGTTCAATGAGGATTCTCTGCTTGCCGTAGTGGATGAGAATGCGGCTCTGCTTGATGAGTCACAGAAACTCAATTTCATGCGCTGGAACATCATGAGCTCCTACGTACATCAGAATCCTAAAATCTGGGGTTCGTATGAGAAGGAGGTGCAGAATGTACGCAACTATATCAGCAAGCGCATTGAGTGGTTTGACAAGAAACTGAAATATGACCCCTCATCCATCCATCAGCTGACGGCAGAAGAGCATAATGCCCTCCATCCTCTTTATGTGTATGGCGTAGATGGTTCTCTGGCCGGTATCTTTGCGTCGGAGAGCGAGGCTCGTCAGAACCTTGGTCACGGATTGTTTGTACTCTCTTCTGGAGATGTCAGAAAGAAGGTGAGCTGGTAAATGCTTGCCAGCGGTCTTGGCGTCCATTTCACGATTATTAAATGCTTGCCAGCGGTCTTGGCGTCCGTTTCACGATTATTAAATGCTTGCCAGCAGTCTTGGCATCCATTTCACGATTATTAAATGCTTGCCAGCAGTCTTTGGCGTTCATTTGCGAATTTGCAAATAGCCCTTTAAGACTGCTGGCAAGCATTTCTTATAAGTAAATGGTTACAATTGATTATTCCTTCGATTTTCTCCCATGAATGAAATTCAAGACGATGGTAGTAAGCAGAATGATGGCAAGGATATAGCCGGCGATGGAATACCAGCGCAGCCAGGGCTCTTGTTCGGCATTGATCTGAATGCAGAGGTTTGATGATTGGTTAGCAGCGCTGACGGCACGAATCTCCAGCTGGTACTTGCCGGCAGGGAGCTGGGCAAAGCGCACGTGGCGAGAATTGTCAATGGTTAGCCACTCGTCTGTAACACCTTTGATGCGGTAATAGAAGTTGTACTCGTTCTGATGATAGATGTCGTTGGTAGTGAATTGCAGGTCAAGGTTGCGTGCATTGTATGGGAGTGTAACCTTGTTGTCATATACCCCGCTTCCTACTACGGAAATGTCAAAATTATGCAGGTCCGTCAGCAGATCCGTAGGCTTAATTACCAGTGCACACTGGTCGCCACCAAAGATGATGCGATCCTGGATGTCACGGGCAGATGAAGCCTGCAGGAACAGCGTGTTCTGCAAACCGTCACTATGACGCAGGCTGTTGAGGTAGCAGCGGCGTACGCAGTCGAACGCAAAGATGCCGTTGGCTTCCGTTGAGATATACAGGATAGAATCATTATGGATCTCCAAGCCTCTCAACTCCAGAGAGGGCAGTCCGTTGTCAAGACCATAGGCGGTGATTGGCTTTTGGCTATTGTTCAGATCATAGCAGATGAGACCTGCACCCTGTGTGGCAGCCCATATTTCATGTCCCTTACGGGTTACAATTCCGCTGATATAATTGGTACCTGCCCATTCCTCAATGGAATACAGCATTCGGTGGACATTGTCTTTGCTTGTATCAATGAGGTATAGACCATCCATCGTGCCTATGATCAAAGAGTCAGGTGTAACCCACTCGATGTCTGTGACTAGAGTGACGCCATCATAACTTTTCTTTTCGAGGGTGTTGTCCGCGTTGCGGTGCAGGCGGGTAAGCGGGAAGTTCAGACCACCTACCCAGATGTCACCCTGTGCATTTTCACGTATGGCATAGACACAATCCTTGACGGGCTGATCAACGATGGAGTTGAAATGCTCACGCCATCCAGTCTTCGGATTGAAGTGATAGATACCGGTATTATAGCCGCCACACCAGACGGTACCATCCTGTGCCGGCTGGACGGTCAAGAACTGGCCTTCATGGTCAAGGTAGAACCTGGCATTCTCTCCGTTTGGATCGAAGCAGCCGATGGTCTTCTCATAAGCGACCCAGATGTTTCCCTCCCGGTCAGTGCACACACCATTGGCGAAGTGGTCAGAGGGTGACTGTGCACGGTCATTGTTGAGCTGCAGCAGCGGCGTAGGCGGCTGCATGTGAGCAATACCTCCGATGTAGAGGGCAGCCCATACGTTCTCACCATCCACTACGAGTGAGCGTACGGATGAAGATTGTAACTGATGGGGTGCCTCCGGAGAGTCCGATGCCAGCAGCTTCATCTCCTTGACGTAACCTGCAGTATCAATCTGTGCACTCCATAGTCCGGCACCATCCACGCCTACCAGCATATTCTGATTGAAAGCAGCTGTCTGGCTGATTACATATCCGTCCGTCCCCTTCACAAACTGCTTTTGCTCTGGATGGAGCGGGTCAACTACGTAGAGTCCTGAGCCGTTGCCTCCTACCCAAAGGCGATTGGTACGGGAGTCATAATTCAGACAGTTGATTGAGGCCTCAATCCAGCCGGTCTGATGTCCCTTCAGCTCGCGCAGATCAATCACGCCCACACCATTCTGTGAACCGTACAGCAATTCTCCATTCTTGTAGCCAATCAGGCTGCGAACGTTATCATCCGGCAGGATACGCTTCACAATCTCCTGTGTGGTGAGGTTATAGCAGCATACGCCGTCTGTGCCGCCGGTAAGGAGCAGGTTGTCATATCTGTATAGTGCCTGAACGGAGTTGTATATCTTCTTGTCCGGCATGCTCAAGATGAGGTCAAAGTTGTCCTCCCTACTATTGTATTGGTAGATTAACGAGCGATCTGTGTATGCCCAGAGCCCGCCGTCCGTATCACAATAGAGCGAGATAGTCATGCCATCACGCATGCCTCGCATCTTTTTATTGCCAATCTTGTAATGCTGGAAGGTGGCACCGTCATAGCGGTCAATGCCGTTACGGGTGGAGATCCAGAGAAAACCCTTCTTATCCTTAAGAATAGAATAGGTGGTCTGGCTGGAGAGTCCTGATGGTGTGTCGAGCAGGAAGATGTTGCGCCTCAAATCACTATGAGTCATTGCGTCAGTTCCGGGTTTGACCGTAAAACTGACGAGCAGAACCATGATGATGCATAGTGCCAGTGCTGGATATAATACTCCTCTTCGGAAGGTATTTTTCATTGATAGCGTGTATTGCTGACTTAAAATATAGCGCAAAGGTAATGAAAAAATATCGTTTGAACAAGAAAAACCGCCGGAAAATCAATATTTTCCGGCGGTTGTATGTTGTAAAACATGTTTGTTATGCCTTTGCATCGTTCTCGCGTATCTCTACGCGGCGGATTTTTCCGCTGATGGTTTTAGGCAGTTCGTCTACAAATTCAATGATACGAGGATACTTGTAAGGGGCGGTCTCACGCTTTACGTGATCCTGCAGTTCCTGAATCAGTTCCTTTCCAGCCTTGCTCTTATATTCGTCAGCAAGTACGACGGTAGCTTTGACTACCATGCCTCGGATTTCGTCAGGTACGCCTGTGATGGCGCATTCTACTACAGCCTCGTGGCTCATGAGTGCAGACTCTACCTCGAATGGACCGATGCGGTAGCCAGATGACTTGATCACATCATCTGCGCGTGATACGAACCAATAATAGCCCTGCTCGTCATAATATACGATGTCGCCTGTGTAGTAGATGCCATTACTGTGAGCCTTGGCAGTGAGGGAAGGGTTGCGATAGTACTCTTTGAAGAGTCCGTGTGGCTTCTCCAGGAGATGTCCGTCTGCATCCAGCTTGTTGCCAGTGCGGATCACAAGCTGACCGTGCTCTCCTGGCTTGCAATGGTTGCCTTCAGCATCCAATACGTCAACGTCATATTGTGGGTTAGGCATACCCATGGAACCTGGATTAGGCTGCACGTAAGGATAGGTACCCAGTACCAGTGTAGTCTCGGTCTGACCGTACGACTCATAGATCATGATGCCGGTCTTCTCCTTCCACTCCAGGAAGACGTTCGGATTGAGCGCTTCGCCTGCCGTGGTGCAGTATTCGAGGCTTGAGAGGTCGAACTTTGAGAGGTCCTCGCGGATCATAAAGCGGTAAACGGTAGGAGGCGCACAGAATGAGGTTACCTTGAAGTCTGCCATCACCTGAAGCATCTTGTCTGGTTCGAACCTGCCCTCAAAGTCGTAGATGAAGACGGTAGCTCCGGCAATCATCTGTCCGTAGAACTTGCCCCATACTGCTTTGCCCCAGCCTGTATCGGCTACGGTCAGGTGGAGAGAGTTCTCATGTACATTGTGCCAGTAGCGAGCAGTCACGATGTGTGCCAGTGGGTAAGTATAGTCATGCATCACCATTTTTGGCTCACCGCTGGTGCCTGAGGTGAAGTACATCAGGAAATTGTCTGTGGTCTCGTTCTGTCCCTTCTGGCTTACGAATGCTGGAGCAATCATGGCACCTTGCCAGTAGTTCTCCCATCCCTGTGGTACGCGAGGACCAATTGAGATACAGTGCTTGAGTGACGGACAGTAGGCGCGAGCCTTAATGACGTTGCGGAGTATAAGAGAATCTCCCACCGCAACGATAGCCTTGATGTCGGCCTCATGGCAGCGGTAGATGATGTCCTTGTCTGTGAGCAGGTGGGTGGCAGGGATGGCAACAGCTCCAATCTTATGGAGTGCAACCATGGTAATCCACCATTCGATGCGGCGCTTCAGGATGAGCATTACACAGTCACCGCGACCGATGCCTAACTGCAGGAAATAACTTGCCACCATGTCTGATAACTGTTTGTATTCCCTATAGTTGAGGTGCTTCACGTCACCGCGGTCGTTAGTCCAAAGGATAGCCTCCTTTTCCGGATCTTCCTCTGCGTAAGCGTCCACCACATCATAACCGAAGTTGAAATGTGGAGGTACAACTAGCTGGTAGTTGTTCATGAAGTCTTCGTAACTCTCAAAGTGGGTCTGTTTTAAGAAGCGCTCTATCATTGTATCTTTTATTTTTTCAAATTGTGAAGTTTTGGGCAATAAGAGATTTCGCCTTGTTTTTTTGATGGTGCAAAAGTACAAGTTTTTAACGAATTTTGCAATTGATGCCTATTAATTCCTCCTATTTTTATTTTTTATTAGGTTCTAACCATGATTAATTCTTATCTGACGGGAGTATTTTAACACAAAATAACATTTACGTCGTTTTATGATTGATACATAGATAACAAAGGTATATTATTATTGTTATGGAATGTATTTTCAAAAATAGAGAGTTCTGCCATTATCTGTAACCTGTTTCGTTCAGCAGAATTTGGATGCATGTTCGTCATATTTTCTTGTTATTACTCGTTTCTGCCGTCAAATAAAAACAGTTAGGGACAAAATTGTAATGCGCAATTTAACATTATGGAATGAAATATGCATGTTGCAAAAATGTTTGTCGTGGGTCCTTAACTATTTAAAATAGCGGTTCGTGCTTGACTTTAATTGTGTCGTATAGATTTGTTTGTTACATTTGCAACACATTAAACATGCAAGTGCGGTTCACTTGTAGGAATGCTGGTTCCCCCACCGACTAATACACAAAATTGCGTCACATGAATATAAAAATCATGAGCGGAAGTGCCCTAAAGATTATAGCTGTCATAAGCATGCTGATAGACCATGCCTCAAGTTTCCTTTTTGCTGATTATGAGGGGATCAATAAGGTTCTTTTCTCTGTCGGCAATCTGCAGGTTACGCCATACTTCTGTTTGTCATACATCATTGGCAGACTTGCCTTTCCGCTCTTTGCTTTTCTAATCGTCGAAGGCTACCTGCACACCCGGTCAGTCATGCGATATGCTCGCACCTTATTTCTCTTTGCTGTGGTCTCCATTTTGCCTTACAATTACGCCACACAAGGCGCCTTCTTCTCCTTTCATGGTAGCAACGTACTCTTTACATTATTTCTAGGCGTAGTATGTCTGTATTCCATTGATCACGCAACGAGATTAAAGAGCGCGCTCATTATTGTTGTGTCTCTAGTAATAGCTTTCTATATTAAGTGTAATTATGGACCGGCAGGTGTAGCAATGATCATTGCCATGTACCTGCTGAAGCAAAGACGCGAATACCAATGTCTTCCCGTTGTCATTGCATTTATGTCAAGAAAGACATCCATGTTCGCCACTCTGGCAGTCATCCCCATCATGATGTATAATGGAGAGCGAGGTTTCATCCATGGTAATGTAGGTAAATACCTTATTTATATCTTATATCCGCTGCATCTGCTCATCATTGGCTGTATTAGAGATATGTGCCCAATCTGATATTTTGTCATTTGTGAAAATCATAAAAATCGAAGAGGACATGTCAAAGCGACACGTCCTCTTCGATTTTATAATCTCTGGAAAGAGATATGTTAATTCTGCAGTAATCAGATGCCAAGGCTCTGGCAGATTACCTTGAGCTTAGCTTCGGCTGCAGCGGAAGCCTTCTCATAATCGCCGTCGAACTCTGCTGGAACCTCACAGTAGAACTTGATCTTAGGCTCGGTGCCTGAAGGACGTACGCTGACCTTGATGCCACCCTCAGTGAAGTACTGGAGTACGTTAGAGGTAGCTGGCATATCTACGTCACTTACATTGCCCTCAGCGTCGGTCTGCTTGAGTGTCTTGAAGTCCTTAGCAAGGATAACCTTCTCGCCAGCGAGCTCCTTAGGAGGATTAGCGCGGAAGTTCTCCATCATAGCCTTGATCTCGTCAGCACCAGACTTGCCTGGCTTGGTTACGCTGACTGCCTTCTCCTTCTGGAATCCATAATCCTTGTAGATGCTGAGGAGGAGGTCAAAGAGTGTCATGCCGTTGTCCTTAGCCCAAGCTGCGATCTCGCAGATAAGACAGATAGATGCCGGAGAATCCTTATCACGTACCTTATCAAATGGCAGGAAGCCAAATGACTCCTCACCACCGCCGATATACTTCTTCACGCCCTCATTGATGCGGATGCGGTAAGCAATCCACTTGAAGCCGGTGAACTCGTCAAAGATCTCAACGTCATTCTTCTTGGCAATCTTAGCGATGAGCTCTGAGGTAACGATGGTCTTCACCATGAACTCGTTGCCCTTGAGCTGGCCGAGCTTCTTCTTATTGGTGATGATGTACCAGTAGAACATCATTGCAGTCTGGTTACCATTAAGGATCATCCACTTGCCTGCAGCGTCGCGGCAAACGATAGCCAGACGGTCTGCATCAGGGTCAGAAGCAATCACGAGGTCTGCACCTACCTTGTCACCAAGGTTCATGCCCATGGTCATTGCCTCAGAGTTCTCTGGGTTAGGCGAAACTACGGTTGGGAAGTTGCCGTCAATAACCATCTGCTCTGGTACGACGTGAATATTCTGGAAGCCCCATGAACGGAGTGCCTCTGGGATGATAACGCGGCCTGTGCCGTGGAGTGGAGTATAGACAATGTTGAGGTCCTTGTGACGCAGGATGACATCCTGATCAACCATTGCCTCCTTGACAGCCTGGAGATAATCCCAGTCCATCTCACCGCCAATGATCTCGATGAGCTCCTTGTTTGGCTCAAATTTCACCTGATCAATGGTTACCTTGTTTACCTCCTCAATGATGCCGGTATCGTGTGGAGCAAGTACCTGTGCACCATCGTCCCAGTATGCCTTGTAACCGTTGTACTCCTTAGGGTTGTGGCTGGCGGTAACGTTAACACCTGCCTGTGCCTTAAGCTGACGGATGGCAAATGAGATTTCTGGTGTAGGGCGGAGGCTCTCGAAGAGATAAACCTTGATGCCGTTAGCCGAGAAGATGTTTGCTACGGTCTCAGCAAACATACGGCCGTTGTTGCGGCAGTCATGACCTACTACTACGGCTGGCTGGATGCCAGGGAATGCCTTGTTGATATAGTTGGCAAAACCCTGAGTAGCCATACCTACTACATACTTGTTCATACGGTTAGTACCTGCACCCATGATGCCACGGAGGCCACCGGTACCGAATTCAAGACTCTGATAGAAAGCGTCAATGAGAGGGGTCTTGTCCTCTGCCTCGAGCATTGCTCGTACTTCTGCCTTGGTTTCCTCATCGAAACCGTCACCTAACCAAGCCTGTGCCTTGGCGGTGCATTCTTTGATAAGCTGTTCGTCCATGGTTGGTATAATTAACTTAAAAATTTTGGTATCTGGTTAACGAAAGAAAGTGCTTGCATGATAACGTGCGAGGACTGAGCTCAAGGTGAACTGAACACGTAGGCTTCTGCGCCCAGCAGAGTTATATGCAGGGGCAAAGATACCGAATTCTGCCGATAAACGCAAATTTTATGCTTAAAAAGTGGCAGAAAGTTGTTTTGTAACATATTTTGAGTCCCATTTTTCTGCCTTTTTCGTGCTCTTGGCGGCAGTTTCTTCTGATTGGGCGTTGTCAAGAGCATAGCAGATCAGCCCTGATACGGCAAGGATAATCAGCCCGAGGAGGACACTCTCACCACGGAGCATGAGGTCAAGAACTACCATTGAAATGATGCAGAACAGAAGAACGAACTTTTTCATAATCTTATCAAATTTTTTTATTAAAGTTTTACATGTTTTTGTCTTTTCGGTAGTGCAAAGATAGGGGAGGGTAGTGCCAAATTCTTGCCCAGTGAATGAAAAACAACATTTTTTTTGATAAAATTCGGCTTTTTTACTATATTTGTGGCGTAAATTCAGCCTTTTGACCGAATTTATTGGGCTGTTTATGCCGCATTCTTGGCTCACTGATCCAAAATAGAACGTGAAATGCAGACTATGTTTGAAAACAGACAGCTCCGAAGCTGCCTGTGGATAATAAATATCCTGCAGAGGTATGGCAGGATGACTCTGTCAGAGATCCGCAGCTGCTGGCAGGACGATGAGTCCATCAGCCAGGGTAATGACCTGCCGCGGCGCACTTTTTTCAACTATCGCGCCACGATACAGGATGTATTCGGTATTCTGATAGATTGTGATAAGGGTACAAATACATATTATATTAATGTGTCCGCTGACCAGACTCTTGGCAACTGGCTCATCTCAAGTTTTAACGTTGGACAGCTGGTGATGGACAGTGAGGCGGTGAAGGAGCGCATCCTGCTGGAGCCTCCACCGAGTGGAATGCACCATTTCAATACCATTGTGGAGTCGTTCCGGCGGAACTGCTGCCTGAAGGTCTTGTACCAGAAATTCAGCGGAGCAGAGCCGTATGAATGTCACCTGCAGCCCTATTGCCTCAAGATACATCAGCAGCGCTGGTACCTGCTGGCGGTGAAGAATCACGGAACGCGTCCTGCTACTTTTGCCCTTGACCGAATCCAGCAGATAGAACTTCTGCCGGATGACCGCTTTGTGCCCGAAGAGGATTTCTCGCCCAATAGTTATTACGAGCAGAGCTTCGGCGTATGGACTATGGAGGGGGAGGCGCCTGTGATCCGGTTGCGTGCGTTTGGCAATGAAAGGAATTATCTGCGCACCCTGCCTTTGCATGCCTCGCAGCAGGAGGAGACGGTCACGGAACTCTACTCCGACTTCCGTATTCAGTGCTTCCCCACGCGCGACCTTCTGCTGCATCTTCTCTCTCATGGGCAGGGCATTGAGGTGCTGAGTCCTGTGGAATTCAGGGAGCAGGTGGCTGATGAAGTGTCGAAAATGATGTTGAGGTATAATAATTTTGGCTGAGAATTTGTTAGTTCGGCAAAAAAACACTACCTTTGCAGCGCACTTTTGGCAAATCTTCAATAATGACGTGGACGATAAAAGTGCTGTTACATAGTGATTAAAATTGATGTTGAACCTTTAACAATGATGAAATGAAAAAAATACTTGCATCTTTCTTCGCCCTCTTCTTTTCGTTGTGTGCTACCAAGGCAAGCGCTCAGATCTTGTCAGGAATAGAGGGTATGCCTCCTTATAAATTAGGTGTTACTGTGGGTATGAATGTGCCTACGTTCTCTAACTCTGGTTGTTCGAGCACGATAGGCGTACAGGCTGGTCTGAACCTGATGCTTGACGGCTCGTCCATTCTCCAGAATACTTTTGGCAGAGTAGAGCTGAAGTATTCGATGAAGGGTGCCTATTTCGAGAATAATGCTCCGGGCAATATCTGGGAAGATCGTTTTATGACGCATTATCTTGAGTTGCCTATGCACCTTGGTTATGCCTGGTACGTGAATGAGAATCTTTCGGTGATGGCAGAAGGCGGTCCATACGTGGCTCTTGGCTTATGGGGCAACCGTAACTCTACCTATGGCAAGGGTGAGACTGCCAGTGATCCTGTATTCTCCGGCAAGCTGAACTGCAGCCGCTTTGATGCCGGCCTGGGTGTGCAGGTGGGCGCAATGATTCTCAATGACTATCAGCTCCACGTAGCGTATGACTTTGGTTTTGTCAATCTGGGATCGTTCCTGCTGCAGAACCGTAACTTTAGTGTTGGATTTACTTATTTCTTTGAATAAACAATGGCAGAGAGTAATTTCGTAGATTATGTAAAGATATATTGCCGCTCTGGCAAGGGCGGTCGCGGCTGCTCGCACCTGCACCGAGCCAAGTACATTCCTAAGGGAGGTCCGGATGGAGGTGACGGCGGCAAGGGAGGATCTGTTATCCTGCATGGCAACCGTAACTATTGGACTCTGCTGCACCTGCGTTACCAGCGTCACGTCTTTGCTACAGATGGTCAGGCTGGCGGTGAGAACAAATCGTTCGGCAAGGACGGTAAGGATGTGATCATTGAGGTGCCAATGGGCACGGTGGTGTATGATGCTGAGACGGGAGAATACCTCTGTGAGATTACAGATCATGACCAGAAGGTTGTGCTGCTGAAGGGCGGTCGTGGAGGTTTAGGCAACTGGCATTTCCGTACCTCTACCAATCAGGCTCCCCGATATGCTCAGCCAGGTGAGCCTGCCGTGGAGCGTTCGGTAATCCTGGAGTTGAAACTCCTGGCTGACGTAGGTCTGGTAGGTTTCCCGAATGCTGGCAAATCTACTCTCTTGAGTAGCATCAGTGCGGCTAAGCCAAAGATTGCAGACTATCCGTTTACGACGATGGAACCTAACTTGGGTCTGGTGCCTTATCGTGATAACCGCTCATTTGTGATGGCTGATATTCCTGGTATCATTGAGGGCGCATCTGAAGGCAAGGGTCTGGGTCTGCGTTTCCTGCGTCATATTGAGCGAAACTCAACACTCTTGTTCATGATTCCGGCTGACAGTGACGATATCCGCAAGGATTATGAGATTCTGCTCAATGAGCTGCGTACTTACAATCCTGAAATGATGGATAAGCAGCGTCTGCTGGCTATCACCAAATGTGATATGCTCGACGAGGAACTCATTGATCAGATGCGTCAGGAACTGCCCGATGGCGTGCCGACCGTATTTATCAGCGCTGTGGCTGGTCAGGGTTTGGACGAACTGAAAGATATGCTCTGGATCATGCTCAATGATGAGGCAAACCGCATTCAGACCTTCACGCATCGTAATCTGGATCTCAGCCGTTCGGTTGAGGAGGAGGACGCTTATGAGGAGGCTGATCCTTTCGGACATGATAACTATATCATAGAAGGTGTCGCCAATGAAGATCTCATTGAGGAGGATTGGGATGAATAATCATCAGCATCGTGCAGCACAAAATAGTTTATACTGATTCAGATGATACAAAACGAGAATAAACTGCAGTCCCAGCTTCTTCAAAAGGAGGCTGGGATTGAACATTTCTGCTCAATGAAAAGCTTTGAGCATGCCGGTAAAGGGGTGTGGATGCCGCATCAGGTGCATGGTACGGAGATTGTGGTAGTGACTGAAGAAACGCCTTACGATGCGTCCGTTGAACTTCAGCCCGTGGATGCTGATGCTGTGATCACGCAGGTGCGAGGCAGGTGGATTGGTGTGCGCACGGCCGATTGTGTGCCTGTCCTCCTCTATGATCCGGAGAAGAAAGTGGTGGCTGCCGTTCATGCCGGATGGCGTGGTACGGTTCGGCATATCGTGAGGCTTACGGTAGAGCGGATGCAGCAGCAGTTTGGCGTTCAGCCGGCTTCGCTGCTTGCTATGATAGGTCCGAGTATCGGTCCGGATGCGTTTGAGGTGGGCGAGGAGGTTGCCCGGGCATTTGCAGAATCTGAACGTTCAGAAAGTGTAGTACGTTCACATTTCGTGTCGGGTGCAGGCTGGATACCTTATTTAAAACCGCACGTGGATCTTTGGCAAAGCAATGCGATGGATCTGCTGGAGGCAGGGCTTGATCTCGAAAACATTGACTGCACGCCATGGTGTACGGTGCAGAATCAGGACACGCTTTTCTCCGCTCGGAGTCAGGGTGTGGAAACCGGCAGAATTGTATCGGTAATAATGTTAAAAAATATTTAATACAATTAATGATATGTAATAAATGTAAAAAACGGGCATAGATAGAGGCTGGAATGTTAAATAATTTGCAATGTTTGCATTTTTTTGAACAAAAAATTTGCAAGTTTCATAGAAAACCGCTATCTTTGCGTCGTGTTTTTCATGGTATTAGATATAAGGTTAACGGAAGAAGGTCGTCGGGAGATGCCCTTCTTTTTTTGTTTTAAAGGCATCTCCCAACGGGGTCCCGTTGGAGGAGATGCCTTGTTTGTTGTAAAAGAGGCATCTCCCAACGGAACTCGTTGGGGGAGATGCCTTTGTTGATTACAGATGATCGCCGATCTCGACGCTGAACTTCACGCCCGCACTATAGAACTTATATTTGGTGAATCCCGCAAAGAACCCGAGACTGAAATAGTTGTTAGAGAAACCGTAGCCCATCTCAGAATACAGCCCTTTCTTGCCCTCTGACCAGAGATGTCCCAAATAGAAGCGTTCCTGGATGGCATACTGGGATAGCCTGGGCATTTTGTGCATGATGCCGAAAGGAGTGGCATACATGAAATGCGTCTGCACATAGGTAGGTGAAGAGCTGTACCAATAGTCATCAAGGAGCTGAAAGGCTCCGCCCAGCTGATCCTCTACCTCCTGCGATGTGTACATGTGGCGCGAGAAGTAACGGTAATTGATGAAATACTCGCCTCGCTGACGGTAGAATGAGCCGGCTCCCACATGATAGGCAAAGACGCGCGATGGTCGGATTCTGATATCCTGATGAATGTCGAACTCTATTCGGCGATAGTTGCTCTCTGCTCCGAATATATTCTTAATAGCTTGAGCAGCCTCAAAGGATAGAGTCGGCGACGGGCTTGAGATGTAGATCTTACGCCGTCCCTCCATTACATAGTACTGACGGGGAGTCCACTCCAGACGGAAGTAGGGACTGAAATCTGCGTAATGGCTCTTGATCAGTTCGTCGCGCTGAGGTTTGGGCATGGCTCGCTTGCCATGCTTCACCGGAACTCGATAATTGTAGTTGGCACCGATATAGAGCAGCAAACCGTTAGTAAGTTCCGTAGAATTCTCAAGCTGGAACTGGTAATGGCGGTAATAATCTACGCCTAAAGAATAGAAGTTGATGGAATCCGGATAACGGTAATTCTCCTTGATGGCTTCATTGATTGTCTTAATAAATTTTGAGGAGAAACCCGACCCTCGGCAGTTAGCCTCGAAGCTGAGTCTCTGCCTGCGGCTTGGGTTATAGTCCCAGTCCAGATCATGATTGTATCTCAGCTCTTTCTGATTGAAGGCAAAACCGAAATAACCTCTGTACTTTAGTTGGTCACCGTTCTTGCCGTTCTTGTCCCAGCGGAATCTCTGGCGGACGGTGATGCCATCAATCTTATTATAACCGAAAGCGGTAGGATCGAGCGGTCCGTAGATGCGGAAAGAGTTGTCCTGATCACCTATTCGGGCTCCGTCCACCAGTCCGGTTACCAGCGTGACCAGATCTTCGCTGACAGAAGACTCTTCTTTGTCCTTATTCTTCGGTTCTTCCTTTATTGTGGTGGGAGTGAGGATTGAATCCAGGTAGGCACTGATGGGGACAGTACGTATTGTGTCAAAATTTGCCTCTTTAAGCGGCTCTACCTGATAAGTGGAGGTCAAATCCAGTGGCTGATGCCAGCGGTCAATGCTGTCAAGCAGCGTATAGTCCGTAAATTTGAAATAGCTGATGTAGCGGTTCGTTGCTTTGGCGCCTAACCAGTTGTAGTGAATCTGTGTTGTGCTTGAGATGGGATGGGAGATGTGGTTAATGCTGTCAGTGGCGAAGTCAAGTTGGCCCTCTGTCTTGGCAAAGTCAATTCTTCCCTTCCAGCGCAGGCTGAGGATGTTGATGTTGAGCGTATCTACGAGTATCTCTCCCTCCAGAAGCGTGTGATGTTTCGTAGTTGGCCAGAATGCTATGCGGCAGATATTCGGATTCTGCTTGGCAAAGATGGTATCGGCATCTTCGCTGATGAAGGCAAAATAATACTGCCGGAGCCCTTCATCGGTGAAAGGGACAACAAACGAACGGGTGTCAGCCCCTTTCCGTCGCATATCATAAATAGGTAGCAGACATTCGTATGCCTCCTTCAGCATCATCTTGCCATGTCTGTTGCGGTTGGCTCTAAGCGCCACGGTATTGTACTGCACATCGCCCGGCCACTGATAACGGACCTGACTGAGCGCCTCCAGTGCATAGCCTCTTTTCTTGGTTGTCTGGAAGGGAAGCACATTCCTGAGTAAGCGCCCGACCAAAGTCTGCCTGTCACATTCCGATACGCCCGTATGATAGGCATCGATATAAAGGCGGCCGATGGGTTCGTTCTGAAGCTGATTGTATTTGATGTTGATGCGCAGCACCAGATTGTCAAGTGCCGGATCGCCAGAGGGATTATAGCGCGCCACAACCTTGCCCGCCATTGTTGAAGTGGCCAGCAGTAAGCAAAAGACTAAGGTTATAAAATGGCGCATTCGCAATCTTTGTGGTGTTATTCTCGATATTTTCCTTCGTTTTCGTCCTGAAGGATGCTCAGGTAACTGTCATAGCGCGATTGGCTGATCCGGTGTTCTTCAAGTGCTTTCAATACGGCACATCCCGGTTCATGAGTGTGCGTACAGTTACCAAAGCGGCAGTTGTCTGATTCCTTGAAAATCTCGCGGAAATAGTGACCTACTGTCTCTTTTTCAAATTCTATGGTTCCAAATCCTCTGATGCCTGGCGTGTCAATCAGATAGGATGCTGCAGGCTGTGTTTCGTCAGATGAGTTTTCCTGCACGTCAGCCGGGAGCTCGTACATCTCAGAGAAAGTGGTGGTATGCATTCCCTGGTCATGAGAGTCGCTGACCTCAGCTGTGCGAGCCTCCGCTTCGGGAATCAGGTAATTGATAAGGGATGATTTGCCTACACCGCTGTTGCCCGCCAGCAGGGTAATCTTTCCAGCCAGCAGTTTTTTCAGTTCGGCTAGTCCGGTGGCTGATTTAATGCTTGTCATCAGGACGGGATAGCCAATGTATCGGTAAAGGTAGGCGAGTTCTTCGGCATAGTGAGTCTCCTCTTCGTTATAGAGGTCCATTTTGTTGATGACCAATACTGCCGGTACACGATAGGCTTCTGCCGTGGCAAGAAACCTGTCAATGAAAGTGGTTGCTGTCTGCGGGTGTGATACGGTCACAAGCAGCAGGACCTGATCAAGGTTTGAGGCAAGGATATGCCCCTGTTTGCTTAGGTTGGTAGCTCGGCGGATGATGTAGTTGCGACGTACCTGTATGCTGGTGATGAAAGCAAATCCCTCTTTGTTCATCTCATACGTCACGATGTCGCCTACCGCTACAGGATTGGTGGTACGGATTCCTTTGAGACGGAAATTGCCTTTCACCTTGCACGGCACAAGTCCGTCAGCCACGGGATGACCGTCATCGAATCCTGCCTGTGCAAAACACAAAGATTCCTCCCGAAGGTTTTTGCCTTCGGGAAGAACCATATACCAGAATCCTGTATTTCGAACTACAAGCCCTCTCATGAATTCAAATTACAATTACTAACTACGACTTACGTATTACGCATTGTGGCGAATTATTCATCGTCTCTTGTTTCAAACAGAGTAATTAGTAATTCGTAATTAGTAATTTGAGCAGTTATACGCTCATGATCTCCTTGTCCTTCTCAGCGTAGATAGACTCCAGGAGCTTGATGAACTTATCATGAGACTTCTGCATGGTGTTCTCTGCATCCTTCTCAACGTCCTCAGGTAGGCCATTCTTAATGTCCTTCTTCAGAACGTCAATTGTATCGCGACGGATGTTACGGATAGCAACCTTTGCATTTTCCTCTTCGCCCTTAGCCTGCTTAGAGAGCTGCTTACGGCGGTCCTCAGTCATTGGTGGCAGACCAATGCGGATAATCTCACCATTGTTCTCTGGCATAATGCCGAGAGGAGAGTCGATAATTGCTTTCTCTATTACGCGCAGCATGCTCTTGTCCCATGGCTGGATCACAATGCTCTTGGCGTCAGGGCAAGAACAGTTTGCACACTGGCTGACCTCCATCATCGAACCATAGCACTCACACTTGATGCCGTCGAGCAACTTGACCGTTGCGCGTCCTGCACGAATGTGATCGAATGTCTCCTGAAGGTGATCTACCGTAGCCTGCATCTTGGCTTCGGCATCCTTGATGGTTTTCTTAACGTCTAACATATCTGTATGTAAAGATTAAAGTGAATATTAAAATGTAAATATTAGTGTTTGGAGCTCAACTTTGGTGCAAAGATAATGCAAAAAATAGTAATTACCAAAGTTTTGTGGCTTTTCTGTTGCTGAAACAGTCAAATTTACATTTTACAATTTACTTTTCTTACTTTTCGTACACTAAAGTGCCGATATTTTCTCCGCTCATCACTTTTACCAGGTTGCCGAGCTTGTCCATGTTGAAGACAATGATTGGGAGCTTGTTGTCACGGCAGAGGGTAGTGGCTGTCAGATCCATTACCTTCAGACCCTTCTGATAGATCTCATCATAGGTAATCTTGTCAAACTTGGTAGCGGTTGGATCCTTCTCTGGATCGGCGGTATAGATACCGTCCACGCGGGTACCCTTGAGCATAACGTCAGCCTCAATCTCAATACCGCGGAGTGCAGAGCCGGTATCGGTAGTGAAATATGGGCAGCCAGTACCGCCGGCAAGGATGGCAATTTCGCCCTTCTCCATCAGTTCGATAGCGCGCCACTTGCTGTACTGCTCGCCGATAGGGAACATGTTGATGGCTGTCAGTACGCGTGCCTTCTGTCCTACGGCATTCAGTGCAGAACTCAGACCAAGTGCGTTGATGGTTGTGGCAAGCATTCCCATCTGGTCGCCCTTTACTCGGTCAAAGCCCTTGCCTGCGCCCGTGAGACCACGGAAGATGTTACCGCCGCCGATGACAATACCGATCTGGATGCCCATATCAGCCACCTGCTTGATCTGCTGTGCATACTCGGCAAGACGCTGCTCGTCAATGCCATACTGCTTGCTACCCATGAGCGATTCGCCGCTCAGCTTAAGTAGTATTCTCTTGAATTCCATAATTGCTATATTTATTTTTAATTAAGTAGTCATTCAAAATAGTTTATTCAAGTTTCGGAACTTCCGATACTTGAATAGTTTATATTATATTTTCAGCATCATCCAGTGAGATTTGGATGATACAGCATTTATCATACTATTTCCATACAGCCTTCATCAGACTGCCTCGATAGCAGGCAGAGACGCCTATGCCGAAGTTATTGCCCAGCAGGTCACCTCTGTCAAGGGAGATTTGTGATGAAAATTCCCAGTCGCTGTAGTCGTAAGTCAGTTCCAGCAGGAATGAATCGTTACTGTACTCTGTGGTGGGTCGACCCTCCAGATGTTCCAAGGCACTGGTCCATGGATTACCCTCACTGGTAATATTGCAGTACTTGACTTTGTAAGCCAGATCTCTGCTAATGCTTCCCGATGCTCCGACGTGAATGCCCTGAATGTTATTATGCAGGAGTCCGGGATAATGGTCGGAATTGTAGATAGGTGATGCTATCATCGGATTGCCGCACAGCATTCCGTAGTAGGAAAATGCGCCGAATCTCTCGTCCTGGTAGAAGTCTGAAGCAAAGTCATCAACGGTTAAGTCCTCGCCCGCCTGCATCTTCTGTAGCGCTTGGGTATTGTCGCCCTGACTGTTTGTCTTGATAAACTCTACCACCAGATTCTCCAGCCAGGGAGTCCGTTTCAGATTGAGTTCTACACCCCAGAGTCCGTCAGCATAGTTAGTGAAACTCTTCGAATTTAGATCATCCGTATAGTGTTGCTTGTAGGCAGCCAAGCTGAATTTTTCGTGTTTGTAGTCCAGACGGACGTTCAGTGTCATCAGATGATTCAGAGCATCTTCAGTGTTTCCTTCTCCACCGAATAGGGCATTACCCCATTTGCAAGTCTGATTGTAGTGGACTATCTCCCGTGAGGGGTCCCATACGCCATCTATGTGACTGATCTTTCCGCCGAATACAGCAATGTGTTCTATGCCTGCAGTGACATAAAAGGGTATTTTGCTGGGTGTTCTGACAAATACGCTCTTCCGATGCAGATATGCGCCCTCTACACCACTGGCACGCAATGGACCCTCATCGCCCAGGAGAGCGTATTGGTCGAAGCGGCTGCTGTTGTATCTGCCATCGAGCATTTTACCATAGAAGAGGTCAAACGAACCTTCCAGCAGGTCGGCAATGATAAACATTTTGACAAAGTCTTTTGTACCGAAATGTATGCCTGGGACTGGTCGCATATTATTGGACCATGTCATATTGCCGGAACTTAGTTCAGGATTGACAAACCGGGCTGGCCGTTCCTTGCTGCCAAAGGTGAGGAAATACTGTCCTCCACCTATCTCGGCGTATATCTGCTGCAGGTAGGCATTGTTCCGGTAATAGTCATAATGTGATGAGGCGTACCCGATCAAGTCGGCACCTGCGCCCCAATAGAATTTCTTATCTTCCTTTTGATGCTTATAAGCTACGGAACCACGGATGTACCCTTGGCTGCCTTGCGGCGAGAGCACTCCGTTGCGGTTAGCAGTCATGAAGAAAGGAAGATGGTCGCCTGAAGCATAGTCCACAGCCGAGCCATAGAGATACGTCAGCGTGTGATATACCTCTTCTCCATGACCTTTCTCACCAAAGAATGTGAGAATAAGGCAGAGCAAAAATAATCTGAGTACTCCCTTAGTCATCCTTTGTAGCTTCTGATATAAAAAGACCGCAACCAAAGCGCTCCAATAAGAGCATTTGATTGCGGTCATACTATAATTATTGATTTAGCACTGCCGCTGATTATCTCTTGGCAGAGTAGCTAATCTTAAGACACTGTGCCTTACGAAGCTCCTTCTTGAGCTCGGTCACGATACCCATCTTGGTATTGCGGTCGATCTTCATAGAAATCTGCATCTTAGGCTGATCAGCCTCCTTCATTGCCTGACGGGCCTGAGTCATCTTAGGAACGACGTTCTCTATCTCAAGGAAGTCGTCATTGAACTGGATGCGATCCTCACGACCATACTTGGCGTCACGAGGAACACCGATCAGTACGGTAGTAACGAGAGACTTGTTCTCCAACTTAGTAACCTGGTCAGCACGTGGAGTGTTAACCTTTACGATAGGAGTATCCTCACGCATGTGGGTAACGCACATGAAGAAGAACAGGATTGAGAACACCAAGTCAGGAAGAGATGAGGTGTTCAATTCAGGCATTCCTCTTTTTTCGCCTTTATTAAATTTGCTCATAATTGATTTTCCTGATTAAATTAATACTTGGCATTAGCCTCAGAGATGTTCATAGGATAAAGGTCCTTAAGGGCCTTCAGCTCGTCGTTAGTGAGCTCTTCTTCGTTGTAGTTCTTGTTGAAATACTTCTGAGCGGCCTCCTGACGCAGTTCGTTATAAGCTGCTACAAGCGAGTTCTGTACCTGGATGTACTTCTCATAGCTTGTACCATAGTCAGACTGCAGAGAAATTACGTGCTGCTTGGCGATCTTGATATTAGGATCCTTTGCCAAAATCAGCTTAGCAAGTTCTGGAGACTTTTCAGCGTCAACCTCACGGAGTTCAGGACCACGCTCACCGCTGAAGTTAGCCTGAGCGGTAATGAAGTTCTTGGCAGTCTTGCGGAGCTGCTCATCCTGCTGCTTGACGTTGCCCTCCACATAGTCGTCACCGACGAGCATCTGGTTCTGGGCATTAACCATCACATTGAGGATGTTACGCTTCTTGATTTCCTGATCCTGCTGCTGCTCCTCTGGTACCCAACGGGGGAGGAGACGTGTGAGGCCTTCATCAGTATCCATAGAGGTGACCACGAGGAAGAAGATAAGCAAGGTAAATGCCAAGTCGGCACTTGATGACGAGTTGATGCTCGGCGCTTTTCTTTTCTTTCTTGCCATAGGTCAAATCTTATTTAATGAGCTTCTTGACACCGAAACCGACTACAAGAAGAATGGTTGCTGCAACGAGGAAATAAATAGAGTAGAGCCACATGTCAGTCATCTTCATCTCGAACTCAGAGAAGGTCTGGGTCTCACCGTTTACGATACGGCTGAACTCTGTAGAAGGGCTCATTACGTAGCAAACAACGAGAAGAGCGACGAATGCAAGAACAGTCACCAATGACTTGGTAGCAGCTGCTGCGTCAGTCTGGAACATAGTGATGAGAGTCTTGATGGCAAAGATGATAAGTGCGGCAACACCGATCAGTACAATGGCGTAAACCCAATACATGAGTGCGTCAGTGTACACCGGGGTTGTGGTCTCACCGCCTGTAGAAAGCATTGCCTCTGTTTCTCCACCGAGGAAGAACATAGCGGCAATCACTATAGTTACAGCGATTGAAACCCAAAGCGCGATGCTTGAGATTTTTTTCATGTTATTATCTCCTTATATTAAGGGTTAATAATGGGTTTATTACTTCTTGAGCTTGATGATAGCGTCGAGGAGAGAGATAGAAGCATCCTCCATGTCGCTTACGATA
>JAZLJN010000046.1:0-10647 GCA_045617885.1 Bacteroidales bacterium
AGGATGGGCTGACTGTGGGCGTTACTTCGTACCCGTCAGCTTGGACATATCGAACATCATGCCGCTGTTGCCGCTGGCTACGGTTGGCAGATGACCGTCCCACTTCTCGATCCAGTCCTCCTGAACGATAAGCGTAGAGAGGGAGGCGGCAATGGTGCGGTTGTAGTATGCCTCGGCGTCGGCCTTGATCTGCATTGCCTCGGCATTACCTTTAGCTTCAGCAATCTTGATCTTTGCCTCTGCCTCTGCCTCCTTCACCTTGTTCTCTGCCTTGAGTGCCGACTGTACGGCTGCATTCTTCTCATTAATCATCTGGGCGAGCGACTCTGGTGGGGTGATCTGCGAGGTAAACTCCTCAACGAGGAAACCTTCGTCCATCAGACTCTTCTCCAGGCGCTGGCGCACATCGCTCTCAAAGTTAGCACGGTTGGACATCAGGGAGTCAGAGGTGTAGCGGTTAGCGCAGGTGCGGTAAGCCTCATAGATACAGGTGCGGATGTAACCATTCTCCAAGTCCTCAATACCCTTGCGATACTTGGTGAAGATGTCGCATGCCTTCTCAGGATTGATGCGATAGGCGATGGTTGGATCCATGCGGAATACGGAAGCATCCTTGGCATTCACCTGGAATGGCTCGTAGTTCTTGCGCTGGATGTAAGTAGGATAGGTGAAGACGCTGGAGGTGATAGGATTGTAGAATACCCAACCCTTGCAGGTTCCCTCCACGCCACCGTAGTCCTGCTCGTTGCTCGACCACTTATGGAACTTGATGCCGATCTCGCCCGAATCAACTACAGTGCAAGATGCATTGAGCGTGATAAGCACAAAGATGAAGCAGGCAATCGTGATCCAGAAGCCTGGACGAGCCAGAAATGTGGTTTGTTGTTGCTGTGACATAGTATTATTTTATAATTGATAATTGACAATTGATAATTGATAATTTATCTTATGCAGACGGCTGTGCCTGAACATGATACCATGAGCATGGAGCCTGACTGACCTACAGTCTCATAGTCGAGGTCAATGCCTACGATAGCATTAGCGCCAAGGCGCTCTGCCCGACTCTGCATCTCCTTCATGGCTGCATCTTTTGCCTCACGAAGCACGCTCTCATAGCTGCTGGAACGTCCGCCAAAGACGTCATGGATGCTGGCAAAGAAGTCTTTTACGAAGTTGGCTCCGATGATGGTCTCGCCTGTGACTACGCCCAGGTACTGGGTGATGTCATGGCCTTGAATGGTGGGGGTGGTGGTTAGGATCATGGAAGGGAAAGAGGGAAAAAGGGAAAAAGTTAAAAAGTTAAAAAGTTAAGAGTTAAGAGTTAGTACCCTTAAATACGTTTTACATTATCAATAAGCTTTACTTGGTCAGATACTTATCCTCCGAATTAGGCATCACTAACGCCATGATGATGTAGAGCAATATGCCTGGAAATCCGACTGACAATACTGACAAAGCTGCATAACCGATGCGAACCAGTGTAGGGTCAAGCTCAAAGTATTCAGCTATACCTCCACATACGCCACACAGGGTCTTGTTGTTTGATTTAGTTAACTTCTTCATAGTTGGTTACGTTTTTAATGTTAATAATGCACGTCGTTTGGTTTTTGGTTGGTGCAAAGATAGGGCATTTTTCTGACCTCCCGTACAAACTGACAACATTGTCAACAAATTTTACCATTTATATTCTCCCACAGCAACAACTTCCTGCCGGCTGTCGGGCTTGATGCGTATCATTTTGGGCAAAGCAGAGATGCGGTAGTAACCCTGCCTACCCTCATTGTGAGGAATGAAATCCTCCAGATTGCTCAATCCTGACAGCTGCTCGCGCATCTTGCGTTCTATCTTGGCACGGATGGGGGCAAGATTGTCAGGATAGATCACATCGCTGGCATCTACAAACTTCTTGCTGCAATAAATGCGGCGATAGAGTGCCTCGATACTCTTCTGCTCAGGGGTGTAGCAAAGCGGCAGACCCTTGCAGCCATGACTATAATTATATTCGATTATGAGCGAATAGAGACTCGCCTCCTGCTGATTCAGGCGGAGAGTACGCTTCACTTCGGGGAACTCAAACTCGGACTTCATCGGCCAGATCACCAGCGAACTCTCCTGCGGTTCGGCTTTGACCAAAAGCTGGAAGAAGGCCTTGAAATAGCCGTCGTACTTGAGCTTGCCAGCAGCCGTATCAGCATTGGGCAGCGAGATGATGGCTGTGGGACTGACGCGCTGGCTGTACTCCGCGAGGAACTGCCTGACTGTGGCTGTAACTCCCTGACGGAGTCCGATGCGCAGATAAGCAGGACCGAGATGGATGAGCAGCGATGGAGCCGACTGACGCAAGCTGGTGAGCTGTTGCCCTCGCACCAGGACATGGGTGCAGAAAGTGGAGGTATCCATCTGCCGGATGCGTCCGAAGATCTGCCTGAGCTGGGCATCATCCAGCTGTGGTGCCATGTAACCGAGCACCTTCTGGAGCAACGGCTGATCAAGCTGCGCAAGCTGGCTGACAAGATCCTCAATGAAAAGGAGGCGGAAGCCATATTGCTGGAACTGAAGCCGAAGCAACTGCAGACCGGACTCCAGCTGACGATGCACCTCGTCATCCCTCTCATTCTCTATGTATAATACGTATGGATTGAAGCTATCAGAGGTATCTGAGCTGGGCAGGAGCTCACAATCCTGCTCCTGAAGCTCCAGACAATAGCGGAGAGCTACGAGCAGGAGCGCTTCGCCCGGCACACACTGACGGTCAGCTCCTGCCAGTTCGGAGAGCGAAGCCAGGATACTACGGCGCGCATCAGAATCAAGCTGTGCCAGACGACTGACCGCTTCAGACAAGGTGAGACGTTGAGCTTCAGCCATCTCATGGCGGTCAAAGCCATACTGCTGCTCAAGGAGCTCAAGCTGACGCACTTCACTGGCATCAATGATGTGATCTGCCTTGATCAGCTGGATGACTACGTGGACAAAGGCTACAAGGGATTTATGATCTAAACGTCGCATGGCAGGAATCTCTTTTTTTTCTATCCTAATTCTTACTGCTAACCTCAGAAGCTGGTGCGGAGCTAACTACGGCGCTGGTGCTTACCAAAGGCTTGGGATAGTCATGCCCGGCGACCTGCTGTGGCTTCTGGAAGCGGACTACCGTCCAGCCATTGCGCGCATGATGATACTGATACTGGAGCCCTAATGACTCTGCACACTGCCGGATAGCAGGCACATCCTCCTCATAGAATCCGCTCATCAGCAGGGTGGCACCAGGGAGCATAACCTGCTCATAGCGCGCCATATCATTAATCAGCACGTTGCGATTAATATTGGCAAGAACCAGCTGATAGGCAGGGCCTTCAGTGAGCAGAGCGGCATCACCGCACTCCACCTTCATCTTGCCAGCCAGACCGTTGTACAGCACGTTATCCACGGCATTAGCGGCTACCCAGTCATCAATCTCTATGGCGCGTACCTCATAGCCCAGCTGGGCACAAAGAATACCTAACACACCTGTGCCGGTACCCATATCCAGTGCTCGGAGGGAAGGGGAGAATCTGGCGGATTCAGCCGGAGATGATGGAGAGGCTGCGGATGATGATGGTGACGCAGCGGATGATGATGATAAGGCAGCGGATGATGATGGTAAGGCAGCGGATGAAGACATTGGTAAATTCTTTCCGTCAGCTATGTTCAGGATTTCCTCCAGGAGCTGGGAGGTAGTCTCATGCGTGCCGGTGCCGAATGACATCTTCGGATCAATAATCACCTCGTAGCGGCAATCCGGAATGCTCTCTGCTGGGGCAGCAGGACTATGCACGCAGCAGCGTACGCCTCCCGCTTCGTCCAGACCGCCTACCAGGATGGGGTCAAACTGCTGGCTCTGCTCCCACTCCTGATTCCAGTCCTGCATCTCCACCACACTCTGGCTCCAGCTGACGTTCACTCCCTCAATGGGAAGTGCGGACAGCAGTGACTCCAGGGCATCGGCATCCCATAGATTCTCTGTGACGTAAGCCTTAAGGCAGTCCTGCTCGGTAGAAAAGGAATCAAAACCCAGCGGTGCGAGCAAGGCAGCCAGCACATCACAGACCTCTTCTGACATCGGATCAGGCTTCAAGGTAACTTCTATGTAGTTCATAGTGCGTTTTTTCGGATTTAGTAATACAGAATTTCACTAATTCGCTGCAAAGATAAACATTTTTTGTTAAATGTTGTCATTTTAAATAACTTTTTACAAAAAAATATTTGGAGAACAAGAAAAAAGTCTTATATTTGCACCAAATTATATAAGTGAGCAGGCTTCTTGAACTTGCTGACTTTCGGTATTTAAGGGTAATCACTTCCCTTAATAACCATTATATACCCGATTCATTAAACTTTTACTTTTTTTAATAGTCAAAAAAAATAAAACCAATAATAAACTTAACTACTATGATGAAGCGCATGATTTTAGCTGCCCTGACAATGGCTATAACCTTGCCTGCAGCAATTACTACCCTTGCTAATGAAGACGATATCTACTTCAAGAAAGCTTCAAAGAAATCTATCTACCAGGAAACTGCTTCGGATGATTGGTCAACAGATGCTAACGATGACTGGAATCTGGACGACTACAACCGCCGTGGCAAAGAACTGGATGAGACGGTCAGTGCCAGCTTGGAGGAGGCTCCCTTCTACTATGAGATTCCTGATGGTAACGGTGGCGTGACTAAAGTGCCTGGCGTAAAGGTGGATTCGCTCAAACTGAAACTTGAGGCTGACTACACCAAGGGCATTGCTCCTATCCATGACACGATCTTCGTGATTGAGCAGTATGCCTACTGTGACCGTATCCGCCGTTTCCACAACCCATACTTCGGCTATTATCGCTATAGCCCTTGGTATGACGTTGCCTATTACGATCCTTTCTACTGGGATTACTGCTACTATGATCCATGGTGGTATGTGACTCCAAGCTTCGGCTTCCATTACGGCAGCTGGTACTGGGGTTGGGACTTTGGCTACTATAGCGGATGGTACGGCGGATGGTACTGCCCTTACTATCACCCACACCCACACTACTACTATCCTTCATACGGATACGGTGGCGGCTATGGTGGCGGCAGTTATGCCGGAGGTGGCGTGCGCCGTGGACATGGACGCAGAGACGGCTATGGAGGTTCGCGCAACAATAACGGCAGCCACTTTGCAAGCCATGGCGGATGGCGTGGCGGAGGCAGCACCCGCAGCGCTAACGGCAATACCAACCGCAGCTATCGCAACCCACAGGGTGGCACAAGCACAGCAGGTACTGCAGTACGTGGTCGTGGCACGACGAATGGCATACGCCGTACCAACAGCAACCTGGGCATGAACCGCACACAGATGGAGCAGGTGGATCGTACGAATCTGACCAATTCAGGCGCACGCCGTCCTTCATCTTCTACACTGGCACGCCAGAATGGTGGTCAGGGTGGCAACTACACTTCAAGCAACACGAACCGCAGAACTGCTGCACAGGTAGCCGCAGCTGACAACAGCAGCAACCGCCGTCAGGAGGCAGGTCTCCGTCAGAATGACCGTGGTGCTACAATCGCCAACCGTGCCAACGAGAGCGGACACTCAAGCTCAAGATATTCAGGTAGCGGCTCTTCTGCATCACGCAGCAACGGCTCATACAGCACCCCTGCACAGTCATACGGTGGCTCAAGCTCACCTTCACGCTCATACGGCAGTTCTTCTTCGTCAAGCACTCCATCTCGCTCATACGGCAGCTCTTCATCGTCAAGCAGCTCATCTTCTACCCGTAGCAGCGGTGGCGGCTCATACAGCGGCGGAGGCGGTTCGTATAGCGGTGGTGGCTCATCACACAGCAGTGGTGGTGGTGGCTCACGTAGCGGTGGCGGCCGCAGATAAGCTCCAATAAAAAACAAAGGAAATCAATTTATATTATTACCACTTAATATATTTTGATTTCCTTTGTCAAAGAAACAAGTCTGACTTTTTTGATTTCCTTTGATGGAGAATAAACAGAACCCTTCTCCACTCTCCTGATTGGAAGACAAACTTTGATTTTATTTGATTTCCTTTGATGGAGAATTAAAACGTACATACAAAGTACCTTGGAGATTACAATTAATTATTAGAATTTTGATCATGAAGAAATATACATTTTTCACACTGGCAGCAGTAGTTGCAGCAAGCACGGCTCAAGCACAGAACCTCGTGGATGCCGTTCGCTTCAGCAGCAGTGACCTGGGCGGTACGGCTCGTTACCGCAGTATGGCAGGTGCCTTTGGTGCCTTGGGCGGTGACCCATCTTGTATGGGCGATAACCCTGCCGGTATTGCCATCTATCGCGGCACGAATGTGCTCACTATCACTCCTAACTTGAGTTTCACAACGACGGAGGTGGACGGTTCGTACAAGACCAAAGAGAAGAAGAACAACAGTTCAATTGCCAACTTCTCAAGCATCTTCTCATTCAAGGCTCCTGATAGCGACAATCTGGTGAACTTCACCCTGGGTCTTGGCTTTGAGCGCCGTCAGGAGAACTTCCGCAGGTACAATATGCAGCTCAATAACCCAGCAAGTGCCTTTGGCGACTACCTGACAGAGCAGGCCAATAATTATCTGGATAACAGAATCCTTGCATCGTCATTAGGTTACAGGGAGGATTCTTTTGGCAATATCGTTTATGATCCATGGGAGGAATCGGATGCTCCTACCCTCTCACTGCTGGCTTATGATGCCTTTGCCATCGACGAGGACTTGAACAACAAGTACCACGTCATCAATCCTACCGCTGGGCTCCAGCCAGAGCAGGCAATGCGTGTACGTGAAGAGAACCGCCACGATGAGTATAATATCTCTGGCGCATTCAACTTCAACGATGTATTCTACGTAGGTGCTACGCTCAAACTGACCGACTTCAATTCGACTATCGTGAGCGAATTTGACGAGTTCTACCCAGAGTCTCCATCGGATGCACTCTTCTATGATAACTCGCTTGAGACCAAGGGTTCGGGTATCGGCATCAACCTGGGTATTCTCTGGAAGCCAACAGATATGTTCCGTGTGGGTGCTGCTATCCATACGCCTACCTGGATGAACATGACCGAGATGTACAGCACTACGATCCAGACTTGTTATGAAGCTCTTGACGATAATGGGTTCATGGAGAAATACAGCCCCTGGAGCAGCTACAACAGCAGCTGGGAATATGACTTCCAGACTCCTTGGGAGTATCAGCTCTCTGCTGCCGCCGTGCTGGGTACACGCGGACTCTTGAGCGTAGAGTGGGACATGCGCGACTTCACCACCATGGAGTTCAGCCAGAGCGATAACTACATCCTGAACACTTCGACCATGAAGTATATGAATGCCATCAACAGCGCATTCAAGGATCATGCCCAGATGCAGCATACCTTCAAGCTCGGTCTGGAATATCGCATCACCCCAAGCATCAGCGCTCGTGCCGGCTATTCGTACATCACTTCGCCTTATGCCTCTGCTGCATTGAACAGTGAGGTGGATTCGAGCAATCAGGAACTGCTCTACAGCTCTTCAAGCAAGCTCAACTACAATACGCTTGATAATCAGCAGTACATCACCGCCGGTCTGGGCTGGAGAGGCTCTAACTGGTACGTTGACCTCTCTTGCGTCAACCACTTCACCAACGAGTTCATTGCTGCCTATCCTGCCGATTATGCCAACTCTGTGTACCTTGACATGAGTATGTACCGCATTAATTGGGATTTGACTCTCGGCTATCGATTCTGATGAGCAATTATTTAGATTCACTCAATAATAGTCAAAGGGCCGCCGTAGAATACTGCGACGGTCCTCAACTTGTTATAGCAGGTGCTGGTTCGGGCAAGACGCGCGTCCTGACCATGAAAATTGCCCATCTGCTGCTCAACGGCTACCGTCCGGATGAGATCATTGCGCTTACGTTCACCAAGAAGGCGGCTACCGAGATGCAGAACCGTATCCAGCAGCTCGTGGGCGCTCATGCCGCACGCAGGCTCTGGGTGGGTACTTTCCACTCCCTCTTCAGCCGCATCTTGAGGCGTGAAGCCGGACGTCTCGGGTTCAAGTCAGACTTCACCATCTATGACCAGTCCGACTCCCGCTCTCTGGTCAAGGCAATCATCAAGGAGATGGGACTGGATGACAAGCAGTACAAGCCGAACAGCATCCAGGCGCAGATATCTAATGCCAAGAACAACCTGATCACGCCTAACATGTATTCGGCCAACCGTGAGCTCCGTGAATATGATGCCCGCTCTAAACGCCCGCAGCTGCATGAGATCTATCAGCGCTACTGGAACCGCTGTTACCAGGCTGGAGCCATGGACTTTGATGACCTGCTGGTCTATACCAATATCCTCTTCCGCGATTTTCCGGAGGTACTCGAATTCTATCAGCAGTATTTCCGTTATGTGCTTGTAGATGAGTATCAGGATACTAACCGTGCCCAGCATCTGATTGTGGAGCAGCTTGCCAAGTGCCACGGTCACCTGTGCGTGGTGGGCGATGATGCACAGAGCATCTATTCGTTCCGTGGCGCAAATATCCGTAATATCCTTGACCTTCAGCATCAGATTCCGAATACCCGACTCTTCAAGCTCGAACAGAACTACCGCTCCACCCAGAACATTGTGGATGCTGCCAATTCGCTCATCTCCAAGAATAAGGAGCAAATACAGAAAACCATCTTCAGCCAGAATGACCGAGGATCGCTGATACGTCTGACGGGGACTTATTCTGATCTGGAGGAGTCCTTCCAAGTAGCCGGCCGCATACAGGCACTGCATGACGAACAGGGCTACAACTACCGTGACTGTGCCATCCTCTATCGTACCAATGCACAGAGCCGTACCCTGGAGGAGGCGCTGCGCAAGCGTGACATCTTGTACCGGATCTATGGAGGACTGTCGTTCTATCAGCGTAAGGAGATCAAGGATATCATCAGCTACCTGCGCCTTATCACCAATCCTGCTGACGAGGAGGCGTTCAAGCGCATCGTCAACTATCCTGCCCGTGGCATCGGTGACACTACGGTCAGCAAGGTGGCACAGGTGATTGCCAGCACCAACAAGACGTTCTTCGAAGTATGCGCTGACCCGATAGCACATGAAGTCCCCGTCAACAAGGGTACCGCTGCCAAGCTCATGGGCTTCGTATCATTGATCCAGCATTTCCAGGATTTGAGCAAACGACTGAATGCCTATGAACTGACGGAACGTGTCATCTTCGAGTCGGGCATCAAGAATGATCTTGCGCAAGACCTTTCCATCGAAGCGCAGAGCCGGCGTGAGAATGTGGAGGAGCTGCTCTCTGCCATCCAGACTTTCACCATTGATGCCGTGGAGAGCGGACGTGAAGCCACGCTGACGGACTTCCTGGCTGACGTATCGTTGAGTGGCGACGTTGAGCCTACTGGACATGATGCAGATGATGATATCAAGAATTCTGACTACGTCACGCTCATGACCATCCATTCTGCCAAAGGTCTGGAATTCAAGAATGTATTCATCGTGGGCGTGGAGGAGAACCTCTTGCCGTCAGACATGTCAAAGGATGAGCCTGGGGGGGTCGAAGAGGAACGTCGGCTCTTCTACGTTGCCCTGACTCGTGCCGAGGAGAACTGTTTCCTCAGCTATGCCACCTCCCGTTTCCGCAACGGCAAGAGCGAGCCCTGCCGTCCTTCCCGCTTCATCAAGGACATTGACCGTAAGTATATCGAACAGACGGGCGGCAATGCCACTACCCTCAATTACGGAGGCAATTCGGGAGGCATGTTCGGATGGCGAAGCGGTGATGAACGCCTCTCTGACACTACACCTCAACCGAGGTCTTCTACAACTTCATCGATGTCTGGATCGTCATTGGGTGCTCCGCGAGGAGTATGGCATCATCCCTCTGATCCTGTAGAACAGGCCAAACCAAAATCCTCTGTGCTTGACTTTACTGGTCCTGTGCGTAAGATTACGCACGAGGCAAAAGTCTATTCGGAAGATCCTAACAAGCGTGTACAGACAGGACGTAATCTCTCTGGCAGCAAATCCTCGAGCTCTACCTCCTCTTCTGCCAGCGCCTCTGCCCTCACCTACGGCGGACGTCCGCTTGTGGTAGGTACACGCATCGCTCATGACCGCTTTGGCGAAGGTTCAGTGATCGACATTGACGGAACCAATGATAATGCCCGCATCACCGTCCGCTTTGACAATGTAGGTGAAAAAGTCCTGCTACTCAAATTTGCCAAGATCAGGATACTATAGGCAGCTTACAGTCACTCAATAACACAAACATCTTTATGTGATATGTGAGGCTGAAATTTTTCGAGCTGTACGGTTGGATGCCTGTTATGGCGAATAGAACGCAGATGACGCAGATCTAACGGATTTAACGGATTTTTATAAAACGCAAATTTAAGCCAATTAAAAGCATATTTGTTCGAGCTGTCCGTTTGAACACGGATTAAACGGATCAAATGGATATAACGGATTAATATTTACAAAAACGGATATCTGTGACAAATAAAAAATCTGTTAAATCCATTAAATCTGCGTCATCTGCGTTCTATTTTCAACAAAAGGATTTCAATCGGACAGTCGGAATTTGTTTCAATTCGTTTTAATTCGTGTTTGAGATAATCCATAATATCCG
>JAZLJN010000047.1:0-5191 GCA_045617885.1 Bacteroidales bacterium
CATGATGCTGTTCATTAATTTCTCAATGCCCATCACCTTACACATAGCCAATCAGCTTTGTCCTCACCGTGAGGGATTTGCTTTCGGAATGCTGGCAGCGATGTTAGCTCCTGGCGTGGGGCTGGGAATCATCTGCACAGACAATCCCTGGTCATACAATCTGATCTATCCGCTGATAGCGACACTGGTCATAGAGACCATCGTATTGCTCTGCCTCAACGAACGGCGCTGGGAAGTATTGTCACTCTCCATAGTTATGAATATCCTGACCAATATTCCACTCAATCTTGTCGCCCTTTTTATTCTGGACGATATCACTATCCCTATGATCATCCTACTCGAAGGGATTGTTTTTCTCATGGAGTCATGGTTCTACTTCCTGGTGACACACAGTTGGCGCAAATCCATCACCTATAGTATTGCATGCAATCTGACAAGCTATTTGTCGGGACTAATATTCCAGTTATTATGAGATTTCTACTTTACGCAATGACCTTCATCCTTCTGGATGCTATTGTTCCTCGTTCATGCCGAAGCAACAACGGCTATGATTATGACTATGACTACTATGAAGAAGAGTCAGACTCCCTCGCCATTGACAGTCTGGAATCCGAACCAGTAGATTCTATCAACATCGCAGAATGATATTGCGTAGTGTTGTATAACATAAAAAAGCGCATACTTTGGAACCCAAATATGCGTTTTTATTTTTAAGTATCAATAATATGATTATTATTTATCCCATCAAAACCATGATTTGACCACACAAAACTCGGAGGAACATGGTAAGTGGATAGACTGTGGAATATGCTACGGATGCCTGGTCGGTACCACAGATGGAATTGCTGTATGCGAGTGCCGGCGGATCAGTGGTAGCACCCGAGATAAGACCTGCTATTGAGAAGTAGGTAAGATGGCATACCAGACGAGCAATCGTACCAATAATCAGCAATGGAATGATGGTGATAAGGAAGCCGTAGAGCACCCACATATAACCACCATTGCAGACAGTCTCGATAAAACCATCTCCGGCTCCAATGCCTACGGAGGCGAGGAAGAGACAGATGCCTATCTCACGCATCAGCAGGTTGGCAGAACCAGTGGTATAGGTGACCATCTTGAACTGCGGACCGAACTTGGCAATGAGGATAGAGACAATCAGCGGTCCTCCTGCCAGACCTAACTTGACAGGAACTGGCATGCCTGGGAAGTAGATTGGAAGCGAACCAAGGATGACACCAAGCGCAATACCCAGGAAGATACTGGTAAGCTGCGGCTGGTCAAGACGCTTGACGGAATCACCTATCATGGACTTCACATTCTCAACGTTCTTCTTCTCTCCCACTACGGTAACGCGGTCGCCCAACTGAAGGAGGAACATCGGACTTGCCACCATATCAACACCAGCACGCTTGATACGGGTAATGGTAATATTGAAGGTGCTGCGGAGCTTAAGATCACCGAGGCGTCGGCCATTGAGCTTTGGATTAGTAACCACCAGACGCTCTGATACGAGCTCATTACCCTGCTGCTTGTTCCACTGCTTCTCATCCATATCTATCTTACGGCCAAGGATGACCGAAAGTGCATCAACATCATCCGGCAAGGCTACGAGGAAGAGTCGGTCACCTACCTGAAGGCGGGTGTGCTCATCAACGAGCTCAATATCCTGCGAGTTGGTATGCATCAAGCGGGTAGCGACAATCTCACGACCGGAGATACGTGCAAGCTCTGCCATGGTCTTACCATTTACAGCCTCATTGGTCACCTCAAGGGTAACTGCCTGGACGGTAGCAGAGTAGTTCTGGTTGTGCTCGCGATAGGTCTCTTGCTCTTTCTTCAAATCAATGCGGAAGATGACCTTGATAAGGACAATACATCCAATGATGCCGAGTACGCCCAGTGGATAAGCCATGGCATATCCCTGTGCAAAGAGAGAATTGCTGGCTCCATTATGCATATCGCTGAATGTCTGCTGGGCGGCACCCAAGCCTGGTGTATTGGTGACGGCTCCGTACAGGACACCGATCATGGCGAAAAGATCCTCGCCCGTAATCAGATGTATAGCATAACAAGTGACACAGCTGAGCAGTACGATACCTGTGGCAAGCACATTGTAAGTGAGGCCACCACTGCGGAATGAGCTGAAGAAACCGGGACCTACCTGCAGACCGATACTATAAATAAAAAGAATAAGACCGAACTCCTTGACGAAGTGGCTAGTGACAGGATCAAGGATCATGCCGAAATGACCAGCTACAATGCCCGCAAACAGGATCCACGTGACACCAAGAGAGATGCCGGAGATCTTGATTCGGGCACATGCCAAACCGACGGCTATGACGAGACCCACCAGCATGACTGAATGTGCCACTCCTGTGCCGAAAAACAAAATACTTAACCAATCCATAGATTTATAAAATTGCTTTTTTGAATGTACAACTGCGCTTGTGACGATCGGGATTAAACATCAGCCACTGATTCTGGACTTTGTTATTGGTCTCTAGCTCGTGATTGGTCTCAACATAGCGATAACCATTCTCCATAAATTGCGGAATCAGCTCAGTGAAGAGTAAGGCATTGACACCCTTGCCCTGCATATCGGGACGGACAGCAACAAGAAGCAGATCGACGGTATCAGTGCCACCACCTAGAAGGCGACCCAGACGACTGTTGCGCGTCAGATACATGGTGCGCGCCATGTGCCACCAACCCCATGGCACCATACGTCCATGCGCTTTCTGCTGCGCGCGGGAAAGGGATGGACAGGCTATGCCGAAGGCTATCAGATTATCCTGATCATCTACAATGAGACGAATCAGATCAAGACGAACCTGTGGAAGATAAAGATTGATGTAATAGTCTATCTGGCGCTGTGTCAGACGGCAGAATCCATAGAGCGGAGCGTATGCTTCATTGAGGAGTTCAAAGATGCGCTGACCATAACGCGGTACGATAACCTTGGGATCTGTTATCTTGAGCACAGTGAGTCCGTAACGGCGGCGTACCATATCTGCCACGCGCAGATGCTTCTCGGGGACGCTGTCAACCATCTCCATGCGGTACTCGTTCCAGAATGCATCCTGACACATGCCGTATGCCTCATAATGCTTCTGATAGTAGGGATAATTATATACAGCCGAGAAGGTAGCCAAACGGTCAAAACCTTCAATGAGACAGCCCTCAAAGTCAAGGTCGGTCATTCCCAAAGGACCTACCAGTACATCCATTCCCTTGCTCTTGCCCCACTCCTCAACCTTACGGAGCAAAGCCTGACTGACGGCAAGGTCATCTACAAAGTCACAGTAACTGAACCTACACTGCTTCTCCGAAAACTGCTCATTGTAGTGATGGTTGATGATGCCGGCAATACGTCCCTTGGGGACATCGCCCTCATAAGCCATAAAGAAAACAGCTTCACAGAAGTCAAATGCAGGATTCTTATTGGGATCGAGCGAATCGAGTTCAGAAGTGAGCATAGGAGGCACGAAATTAGCGGCACCGCAATACAGATCTTTCTGAAACTGCACAAAGCGGTGTAAAGCCTTTCGACCCCGAATCTCAACTATACTGATACTCATGACTGATGCTTGCGATGATGTGTCTGAGGATCACTTACCACCTCACGCGCACGTTCAAGTGCTGGGATAATATTGTCATAGATATTCTCCTCACCCACCTCCTTATAGAGGCTGGTGTGCTTGATGACACGCATTACCTCCGGACGAACGCCTGAAAGGATGACATGCATCTTATCCTCATGACTCTTCTGTACGAAGAGCTCAAGGTTATGCAAGCCGGTAGCATCAACGAATGGTACCTTACGCATACGGATGATACGTACCTCTGGGGTCATCTGATCCTGGAAGGTAGATGAAGCAGCAAGATCATCGAAGCGGTTGGCAATGCCGAAGAAGAAAGGACCGTCAATCTCATATACCTGCACGCCGTCAGGGATATGAAGATGCTCCACCTCAAGATTGCCGCGTGCCATATCGGTATCATCCTCCAGCTGAATCTCACCATTGAGCAAAGATACATGGCTGGTAGAGGCAATACGACGGAAAAGCAGCAGAGCAGCCAGAATCAGGCCGAACTCTATGGCTACGGTAAGGTCGAAGATGACGGTGAGCAGGAAGGTGACTACCAGAACGGAAACGTCACTCTTCGGATTCTTGAGCAAAGCACGGCAGGTACGCCAGCCTGACATATTGTAAGAGACAATAATCAGCACACCGGCAAGACAAGCCATTGGGATGTAGTTTGCCAATGGCATCAGCACCAGAAGAATCAGCAGCAGGACTGCAGCATGTACGATACCGGCTACTGGAGTGCGACCACCATTGTTGATATTGGTCATGGTACGAGCAATGGCGCCTGTGGCTGGAATACCGCCAAACATTGGGCAGAGGATATTAGCCACGCCCTGACCAATCAGCTCGGTATTGGAATTGTGACGATCACCAATCACACCGTCAGCCACAGCAGCAGAAAGCAATGACTCAATAGCGCCGAGGATGGCAATGGTGAAGGCAATAGGCATCAGGTCACGCACCATCTCATAGCTGATAGTTGGCACTACCATCTCTGGAAGCTTCGACTCTATCACATATCGGTCACCAATAGTATCGATACCCTCAATACCTGCGTATTGCTTGAGCAGCAGGACTACAACGGTCATGATGATAATGGCATAGAGGGAACCAGGGATCTTGTTCAACCCTGGCACCTTACCAACAACCTTTGGTGAGAAAATAATGATGAGTAATGAGGCGATAGCCACTACAAAATTCCAGAGATTAAAGGTCTCAATATGCTCAAAATAGCAAATCCACTTACCGATGAAGTCACCTGGAGTCTTGAGCGGAGCCATCAGGGAAGTTCCTGTCTCCGGGTCAATTACGAGATCACCAGTGACAGGATCCAGAACGGTCTGCTTGAGGCCGAACACATCACCCATCTGTGTGGTAAAGATGGTGACAGCGATACCAGCAGTAAAACCGATAATAATAGGATAAGGGATGAACTTGATGACTGTACCGAGCTTAAACACTCCCATCAATACCAGAAGAACGCCGGCAAGGATGGTGGCAATGGTCAAACCTGGAAGGCCGAGCTCCGGATTAGTGACAATACCATAGATGATCACGATAAAGGCACCGGTAGGACCACCAATCTGAACCTTCGAACC
>JAZLJN010000048.1:0-35298 GCA_045617885.1 Bacteroidales bacterium
ATAATAACTTGGTCAAAACTACTATATTTTTTATAGAACAAGGAATTGAAGGAATTAATAGGAATACATGCGGTTAAGAGTTCCTTAAATTCTACTGAATTCCTTGTAGAAAATACCAATTTATTATTTGTACTTAACTAAACATTAACCCAGCAAGATGAAGAATATCAAAATGTACGAGGCAGATGACAAGATGATCAGCCTCATCCGTGATGATCATGGCATCCTGCACATGCTCAGCGCCTTTGGCATCAAACTCGGCTTTGGTGACAAGACGGTGCGTGAGGTGTGTGAGGAGCAGGAGGTGGATACCTATACGTTCATGACCGTAGTCAACTTTGCTATCAACGGGCATCTTGACAGCGAGTCAGTGGGCAAGCTTTCGGTCATTACCCTGATGCGTTACCTTCGTGCAGCGCACGTCTTCTTCCTCGATTTTGAGTTGCCCTTCATCCGTAAGGAGCTGGCCGAAGCGCTTGACGAGGGCAACAGCCTGGCTCACCTCATCCTGAAGCTCTATGACAGCTATGCCCACTCCATGCGTTCGCACATGAGCTACGAGGAGAAGACCCTCTTCCCCTACGTGGAGCAGCTGCTGGAGGGACGTGTGACCAATGATACGCTCGTGGAGACCTTCTCCAAGCACCATGACCAGACGGACCAGCGGCTCACCGAACTCAAGGATATTATCATCAAGTACCTGCCTTCGGACAATTTGCGCAATAACCAGCTGAGTGCCACCCTCTATGACATATATAATTCGGAGCGAATGCTCTATCAGCACGTAGAGATTGAGGAGCGCATCTTCATGCCTGCTATCCGTCTGCTAGAACAGCAATGCAGGCAGAGCGACGTCTCCAGCCGCATCACCACCATGATTACGGGCGGCAAGGAAACCACAGTCCAGGAGGCACTCTCGGAGCGCGAGAAGGAGATCATCGTATGCGTGGTGCAGGGGATGTCGAACAAAGAGATAGCCGATCATCTCTTCATCGCCACCAATACCGTCACCACCCATCGGCGCAACATAGCCCGTAAGCTGCAGATCCATTCAGCGGCAGGACTTACCATCTATGCCATCGTCAATAATCTGGTGGATATCACAAGCGTAAAGCTATAAAACCTATTAAACACAATACATTATGAAGAAATTATTTGCAAGTCTTGCCCTCCTTGGCCTCTGTACCGGAGTGAATGCGCAGACGGTAAAGAGTCAGGTAGTAGAGAACGGCGGATCAGGCGATTATCCTGCCATCGTAGTGGCTGACGAGTCGCTGCCCACCCACACCGTGTATCGCCCCAAGGACATGAAGGCTGCCGTGGAGAAGCAGGGTAAGCTCCCTGTGATTGTCTATGCCAACGGTGCCTGCTTCAATAACAATGTAGAGATGCGTCTGCTGCTCAATGAGGTGGCATCGCATGGCTACATCGCCATCGCTATCGGCCCATACGATGAGGAGAGCACCGTGGAACAGTGGAAGAAGGTTCTCTTCGGCAATTATCCTAAAGGCAAGGACGTAGTGCTGGCTACCGGCGAGCGCTATCCAGAGCCTACTGCCCAGGAGCGTGAAGAGGCTCGTGCCGCACAGGAAGCAGCCCGTGCAGCCGCCCAGAAGGCAGCCAAGAAGAAGAGCAAGAAGCCGGAACCAGCACCTTTCCGCACCTATTCAAAGCAGTTGCTCGAAGCGCTTGACTGGATCACTGACCAGAATGCTGATCCGAAGTCAGAGTATTATCACATGATCGACCTTGACCAGGTGGCTGCCATGGGACAGTCATGCGGTGGCTCACAGGTGCTGGGCGTAGCGCATGATCCTCGCATCAAGACCTGCGTCATGCTCAACACTGGCATCGGTGACATGGAGATGAGCGGCTCCAGCAAGGAGAACCTCAAGAATGTACACACCCCAATGTTCTACATGATTGGTGGTCCTACTGACATCGCACACCAGAATGCCAACAAGGACTTTGAGCGCCTCACAGATGTACCTATCGTGATGTACAACTCGCACGACGGACACAATGGTACCTACTACGAGCAGTATGGCGGCGCCTACGCCTATATGGTGACCCGCTGGCTGGATTGGCAGCTGAAAGGCATGAACTACAAGAGCGCCATCTTCCTGGATGACGACTATGCCAAGATGATGTTCCCCACCTGGACCTTCCAGCGCAAGAACTTCTAATACTTCATCCGCTTATAGATTCCACAAGTCAAAAGTACCTTTGTAGTTAAGTACAAATAATAAATTGGTATTTTCTACAAGGAATTCAGTAGAATTTAAGGAACCCTTAACCGCATGTATTCCTATTAATTCCTTCAATTCCTTGTTCTATAAAATATATAGTAGTTTTGACCAAGTTATTATTTATTTGTTACGTAACAATATAAAATCTCCATCAAAAGAAATCAAAATAAATCAGGCACTTGGCCACAAAATTGATTATTTTGATTTCCTTTGATGGAGATAAATTTTGTTATAGCTTATGGTCTAACTACCGGCAGTACCTTCAGCCCCTCGTCGGCAGAAGTGCCACCATAGAGGAGGTTATACAGGCCGCTCTGAGCCATCATACGGTCTGTGCGGGTATCAAACCATTCGAAGGTCGCATCATTGATGTCGAACTCCACATTGACCGTCTCGCCCTTGGCAATGTGCACGCGCTTGAAGCCACGCAGCGTCTTCACTGGGCCCTCCTGATCGCCCGGACGCTGCACGTACAGCTGCACCACCTCAGCGCCGTCACGAGCGCCCGTATTGGTCACAGGGACGATGAGCTTCTCCGGGGTCATCGTGCCATCAGCCTGCATCTTGGCAGGCATCAGCTGTGCCTCACCGTATGCAAAGGTAGTGTAGCTCAGACCATGGGCGAAGCTGAACTGTGGCTTCTCAGTCATGTAGCGATAGGTACGGCCCTTCATGGCATAATCCTCAAAGCCAGGCATCTGGAGCGTATCCTTGTAGAAGGTCAATGGCAGACGGCCCGAAGGATTGTTGTCGCCGAAGAGCGTCTCTGCCACAGCCTGACCACCCATCTGACCCGGATAGAATACCTGAAGCATTGCATCGCAGTTCTCAGCCTCTGGCACCATAGCCATGGCCGAACCAGAGCAGTTGACATAGACGATGCGCTTGCCTGATTTACGGATCTTGGCAATCAGTTCACGCTGCACGCGAGGCAACTGGATGTCGGTACGGTCGCCGCCCTTGAAGCCCTCAATCTGCACAGGCATCTCCTCACCCTCAAGGCTTGGAGCGATACCACCCACAAAGACCACCACATCCGCCGGACGGATCTGACGCAGCAACGCGTCATCATCAAACGTGGCAGTGTGTCCCATATCCATCATCAGCGCATTGATCTCCTTACCAGCCACATAGCGGATTTCAAGGTCATAGCTCTTGCCAGCCTGAGCATCGAGCACATAGACAGGCTTCTTGTCGCCACCATATTGCCCCAGACGACCTTCTGCCTCAAGCACCACTTCGCCATTGACCAGAAGCTGAATCTTCTGGCAGGCAGCCGCAATGTCAAACTCCACCTCGCTGCTCTTTCTTGGCTTGAGCGTGGTCTTGAAAGTAGCAGAGAAGTCCTGGATGTTCACACCCGCCTTGAACGCTGTGCCGCCGTAGGTATAGAGCTGCAGCGCATTCGTATAGCGGCCGTAAGCCACTACAGGACCGCTGAAGTCGGTCGTATTGTAATAGTTTGCCACCCAGCCGTTTTCAGCCTCATACATACCTTCGTTCATCCAGCTGGAGTAGCTGGTGGTCTGTGCCAGTCCGCAACCCTCTGCGTAGATGAGGTTGCTTGGCTTCACGTACTTACGGATGCCGTCCAGGATCGAAATAGTGGTATCAGGAGTGCCGTTGTAATTGCCCCAGAGCATGATGGCATTATCGGCGTTTGGACCTACCACAGCAATCTTCTGCCGACGGTTCAGCGGCAGCAGCGGACCCTTCTTACCATCGGCTGACGGATCGTTCTTCAGCAGCACAATGCCCTCACGTGCAGCCTGCAGGCTCTTTGCCTTATGCTCGGCACAGGCAATGACCGAAGCAGGGATCGTGTCGTAAGGCGTCTGATCATCCATCTCACCCAGTTCGAAACGAGCCTTCAGCAGACGGAATACGGATTGGTCTATACGGTCTTCGGTAATCAGGCCGTCATACACGGCATCAGGCAGCTGGGCATACGAGCCACCGCACTCCAAGTCCGTACCACTCCACACCGCCTTGGCATCGGCATGCTTGGCATCCGATTCGGTGAGGTGATGACCTGGGGTATAGAAGTCATTGATGGCCCAGCAGTCGCTCGTCACCAGTCCGTCAAAGCCCCATTCGTTGCGCAGTATCTGTGTCAAGAGGCGCGAACTGCCGCAGCAAGGCTCGCTTTCATAACGGTTGTAGGCGCACATCACCTCCTTGACATGTGCTTCGGTGACCAAAGCCTTGAAGGCAGGCAGATAAGTCTCCCAGAGGTCGCGCGGATTGACGTTATCGGCATTGAATACGTGGCGGTTCCACTCCGGGCCGCTATGCACGGCGTAGTGCTTGGCGCAGGCGTGGGTCTTGTTGCCATCCGGACCCTGCAGGCCATTGACCACAGCCACACCCATGCGGCTGGTGAGGTATGGATCCTCGCCGTAGGTCTCCTGACCACGACCCCAACGCGGATCGCGGAAGATGTTGACATTCGGTGTCCAGAAGGTCAGGCCCTGGTAGCGCTTGATGTTATCGCCACTCTCCTCACGCGCCAGGCGGTTCTTCACACGTGCTTCGGTACTGGCTATGTCAAAGCACTCCTGCACTAATGTGTCATCGAACGTAGCCGCCAGACCAATAGCCTGCGGAAACATCGTAGCCACGCCATTACGAGCCACGCCATGCAGCGCCTCGTTCCACCACTGATAAGGTTTGATGTATAGGCGGGTCACTGGCTGTGACTGGTCCATCATCAACCCGACCTTCTCGCTGAGCGTGAGCCTTTGCAACAGATCATTGGCTCTCTCGGCGGGGGTCAAAGATGCATCACGGAAAGGCAGCAGCGCCTGCGCCTGTAATCCCAAAGCCGACATACACAGGAGCAGGGACGCGAGTGTAATTTTGTTCATACAGATTATATTCTTTATTAAATAGTGAGTAATATGAGATCAAACTAACCGATGTTAGCAACGCAAATATAACAAACATTTCCATATAATACAATTATCCCCTGGCACTAACTAGCTATTTTTGATGGTTAGGGACCTGACAGAAATAATTTTGCAAATTGCATATTTCATTTCCCAATATGCAAAAAACAGGTCCCGCTTATTGTATTGTCAGAAAAAATGATTATCTTTGCACCGTCAAGATACCCTTAAAAATAAATTGAAATGAAGAAGATCAGCATTGCTGCAGCGCTTTCGGTTCTTTACTTGACTGGATGCCAGAATCAGATAGAGATACAGGAGTGGACTGTTTCGTCACGTGACAGCTATTTCCAGCAGGTGGAATGTGATGTGGCAGAACTTCCGGCTACTAACGCCAGGACCATCTGCATCGACCCTACACGCACGGCACAGACCATGAAGGGATTCGGCACCTGCTTCAATGAGCTGGGATGGGCGTCGCTCAAGCTGCTCAACGACGAGGTGCGCGCAGAGATCTTCGCCGAACTCTTTGAGCCTGGCAAGGGTGCCAACCTGAACCGCGGACGCCTCTCAATGGGTGCCAATGACTTCGCTCTTGACTGGTACTCACCTGATGAGACGGTAGGTGACTTCGAACTGAAGGATTTCTCCATCGAACACGATAAGCAGAATATCATTCCCATGATCAGGCAGGCTATGGAGTATTGCCCAGATCTGTACCTCTTCATGTCGCCTTGGTGTCCACCACGCTGGATGAAGAAGACCGGACATTATGCCGAACGTGCCGTGACGCAGGAGATGGTGGACCGCTATCAGCAGATGCAGGTGATCTCCATGACCGACGGACTCTATGAAGAGGGACCGCTGGCTTTCCGCGTCGTTCCTATGGTCAATGATGCCGTGCCCGGTGAGGAGGGCAAGGAGGGCAGGACAGCTTTCATCATGGAGCCGGAGTATCTGGATGCCTATGCCCGTCTGTTCGGAAAATTTATAGATGCTTATAAATCTGAGGGAGTTAACATCCGAATGGTGATGCCGCAGAACGAACCAAACAGTGACCAGAACTTCCCGTCGTGCTGCTGGACGTCCGCTGACCTGAACACCTTCGTTGGTCAGTACCTCGGCCCGGAGATGGAGAAGCATGGTACGGAGGTCTATTTCGGCACAGAGGAGCGACCCAATCCGCTGATGGTGGATACCCTGCTGCAGGATCCTGCCTCATCCAAGTACATCAAGGGCGTAGCCTTCCAGTGGGCAGGAAAGGACGCACTCCCTACCATCCATCAGAACTATCCGGAGCTGGATATGGTGATGAGCGAACAGGAATGCGGCAACGGACGCAACAACTGGGAGGGAGCCATGCATTCATGGGACCTGCAGCGCCATTACCTCTCGCATGGCGTGACACAATATTACTATTGGAACACCTCTCTGATGGAGGACAAGCCCTCACGCTGGGGATGGTTCCAGAACTCGCTGATCACGATCAACGAGCAGGACAAGAGCTGGAAATTCACCCCTGAATACTACGAGCTGAAGCACCTGAGCCACTATGTGCAGGCTGGTGCCAAGCGTCTGCTGCTCGAAGGCTCCACCTATGAGGATATGCTCGGATTCATCAATCCAGACGGCAGCATTGCCCTGATCCTTGCCAATCAGACTGACGAGCCACAGCCCCTGAGCATCGAGCTGCGCGGCAAGGCTCTCAGCATCTGCCTCGGCTCGCACACCCTCCATACCATCCTGCTCAGATGAGTGGACCCGTGTCCTCTCTTCCTCCTACCGCATTATTACCCAAAAGTGACCATTCGGGATCTGCTCCCGGATGGTCACTCACACTAATTGTATCTCTTTTACGGACATCCGCTTCAAGATTTGTTTGAAAAGACTAAAATCAATAATGGCATAGATCAGATTGATTCCCTTATACCGGAACTATTTGATTAAATTTACTAACGTCCCGATTTTAACGGGACACTAATGAGATTATATATAAATACGAAGGCGTAAATGACAAATAGTTGGTTGATAGCATAATTTCCCCTATTTTTGACAGATTTTGCACCGCAGATTTGGAACTTTTAAAAAAAACACGTATTTTTGGGGCGTGCTCTTTAGTAAGGCAAGATTGTTTTAAGTCAAAACAGAATGGGCAAAATACTCTATTTCCTTTGTTTCATCCTCTCTGTATTCCCTACGGATGCCAATGAGAACAGAAGACACATCCATGTCACACGGCGTGGAAGTAAGAAATCACATGTCGGTAATACTGTAGCCAAGATCTGGATTGAAGAGAATGGCGAAAAGAAAATTGAGATTGACTGGTCGGAACTCTCTGCCGATGATGAAGCAGACATTATTAGAGTTATAGAGAATCACTACGACTACATCAATGAGTGTATCGACAAGGTATTCAATGGTGAGAAGGTAGATATTTTAAGAATCAATAAAAAACAATAATACATTATGTGCAGATTTAAAGATACAGCCTTAGGCATTAAGAAACTCGACTTCAACGAGAAGCGAGGAATGATGGCCGTATATCTGACAGATGGCCGCGAGGTGCTTGTTCCTGTGGGATATTTCCCCGAGATAAAACAACTTCGCAAATCTCAGCGTGAGGATTATATGATTATGGATGGTCAGTTCTTCTCGTTTGAAGCGATAAGCAGGATTTTTTCTGTGAAGGACGTTTTGAATTGTAATCTTGCATAACTACCAACAACCTCAAACTTGTATCATTGTTGTACACGATTCGCGAAAATAGTTGATATACAAGTCTTATCATAATTCTCATTATCCTCATGACTAATCTCGAAGATTTTCACGAATACAAAGACAAGCTGATTTTTTTATCAGACCCGCTACCAGATAGCCTCTTTTCCAATGAGAAAGAGGGGCAAGAATCAGTCTCCTGCCAGGATTCCAAATCTATCGAATCATATCTGTCAAATAAACTATCCTCAGATTTTTATTTGCCTTTATTGCTCATAATCTTTATTATTTTGGGAAAGAGGAAAGGTTTGTTATTTATACCTGAGGATGAACTATCTGAAGCAGAAATAACTGAGAAATTAAATGCTGAAGAGATTTACAATTTTCTTAGGGAAGTACATGATAGCGATTCGGAACTATTAGACAGACTGATTAAGCACTATGGGAAGTTCAACATACAAAGACATGTCATCCATTTTGTTAAAGAAAAAGATGGCATGGAAGGTTTCTGCAATTATATGGAAGCAGAGTATGGGTCAGATGAAATGAAGAAATTTCGCCTGGGCATCAATCTATCATATATCCAATACCAAATCTGGAAAAGCCATCCATTCGATATTTTTAATGCGGAGCAATTTCCGACGGATAGTGAATTCAAGAACAAATTGATTGTATATTGGGACAATATAATTTCTCTATCAAATGATGTCACGACCGCAGAAATAGTCAGTAAAATGGAATCATTGCCAGATGAATTTGTCAGGATGCCAGAACTTGTTAAAATAATTATTTCATTGGAATTACTAATAGTAACAACTAATGTAATTTATCCCAACCTCGATGGCATTGAGCAACTGGCAATAAAAAGAATAAAGGATAGAGCTTCGAAATTCCAATTGAATATATATAACGAAAATTTCATAAATGATTATTCAGGGATATGTGATTGGTTTAAGGTCAATCATTGCTATGAACTACCCTGCCCTTCTGTAGGAGAAGTGTCCCAACTGGAGATGACACCATCTGCGTCGCAGATACATGAAACCGAAGCTCCAAATGATCAGATCAAGAAACTATATGAAGTGTTTGAAATCTTCATCAAGAAGAACAATGGTCTGGTCTCCTTCATTGATGGCAAAGGATATCATTGGGATGGAGAAAAAGGCCAATTCAAATATCTGATCAAACTGTTTAATCAAAAATATTACAAACACTCGGAATATATTCAATGGGAAAAAGAGTATAGTAAAAGCATCACAAATTTTGAGGATATTCATAATAATTCTGCTAAAAAGAACAGAACTCCGGAACATCCACATAAAGCAAATGACATAAATGAGGCTGTAGATGCAGTTTTTGCCTGACAAAGGGAATGAGTCCAGATCAGAAGTTGGCATCAACTCATATATAACAAATATCAAGTATCACCACCCACCCCCTCAACAATGGTCTGGCGCAGGTCGTGATACTTGTTTTTTATTGATACTTAGCTGTGGCTTATGGCACAGCCTGTTCGGGTACTTGCTGAGTATGGAGTGGATATGGAGAGGATATGGAGACAATGGAAAGAATATGGAGTTGATATGGAGTTGACATGGATAATTTGGATAGCGGAAGAAAAATGCCTAACTTTGCGCTCACAAAACAAATAGTTTATAAAATTATGCAAAAACTTACCCCCTCTTTAATTAACCAGATCCAGAACGATCTGTACAATGCGCTAGGTGTTAACCCTTCGAACGATGGTGTTAAAGTACATTTTGAGCCCGGCCAAAATGGACCCATGTCTTACTGCTCGTCTTTTGACATTTACTTTGACTTTGACATAATTGTGAATTTCGATTACGATATTGACCACATAATAGGTCTTCTGTCTCCTGTGATACAGAAGTATGACTTAACGGACTACTGGGAGCCAGGCTCCATCTGTTCTTTGCATGTTTCAAAAGATATGGATCCTTACGTACAGCCAGGTTTTGATTATGACAACGATCCATACTTGAATGGGTTATCAAATCAGACTCCAGAAACTCCTGATACACAAGATGACCCAAACCTGAAGCATGTCAATCTGACACCTGCTTCTGTGCAGGATCTTGATTTGATGGAATCTGAAACGTTCAGCAAGTCAAAAATGAGTTTCGTACGCGCACGTAACAGCAACTGGGACATCTGCAAAAAATCCATACGTGATGGTGTTGTAACAACCTTTGTGGCTGGTGCAGGAATTATGGCATATGAAAACCTCACAAAAGATAAAGATGCATCGGTTAACTACAAGAAAGTAACCCTGTATGCAGTCTTTGCTGGTGCTATTGGAGCAGGAGTCTCATACGGTCTGCGCAAACTTTTTTAAGATGAATAAATGAAAAAAGACATTATCTCATTAGACTATAGTATGGCTAGGGACATGATACTCAATTATCCGTGTGCATTCCCATACCTGACTATTGTACCCCAAGACTTCATACGAATGATGATAGAATGCAGTCAGCATGTTGCTTTCAAGTCAGAGACCAGCATTGAAGATCTGTTTGAGAACGTACACTCAATGCTTCTGAGCCTGACGGATCACTTGAACAATTCTTCACATGGAATCCTGGTGATACAAGGAGATTACTCATCCATACGAGCATTTCCATCCCAAACGCACATAGCTGCTCCAGACGTCATCGAAAAGATGACAAGTTTTATCTGGGGATGGCAACAGACACTCACGACTACGAGTGAACCCAATCCAGCTTTGACCATACTACTCATTCTCGGATCAAATAACAGAACTATATAAACGAATTGAAATGAAACAAAACCAAGAACTGCCCAATGCTGACTTTGCAAATCTTTTCAGCCTTATCGATTGGCTGGAAGGTGCTTCCATGCACCATCTGGCGTATGTTACAGAGGAAATCCAAAAAGAGTCCCACATGTTGCGAATCATTAAGAACAGCACCATTGCACTACGCGGCCAAACGATTGAACTCAGCAAATATGACGATAACAGCCTGCGGCATGTATGGGAATGCATCGCCATGCTCAGTGAGGCTGAAGAAAAAATGGGATACGAACCCAATCTGTCCGCAGCTTTACTACTGAGTGTCAATGTCCGGCTCGAAGAATTCGTTGATTCTGAAGATACTGAAGCTCTAAAAAAGATTCTGTTTGAATTTTGCCACGAACTCCGTGACATGTATAACTCTGATGATAATGACGATGAACTGGACACCTCCCGTTGCTATGATTATCTGAAAAATCTTTCGATAGAATGTAAATGCGAAGAGACGTTTGACGATGAGTGCGACATAGTACATACAGCTTTCATCATCAAAGAACTGAGTTCATATAGTCTTAGCCTTTTGAAATTTACAAAGAGCCTGAAATGACGAACAGAATAAACAATACCTATGTAAGAAATATCCTACGCGGAGACATCTGGATCTGGTGTATATACATCATACTGTTGTGCTCATCGATTGCCGGAATATTCATCACCACGGCACAGTTTGACTATGAAACTGACACTCTGATCCGCAATTCATCCATCTCACACATCAGATACTTACTGAGCGGTCTTCTGATCACGCTGCTGTTGCAGAGCAAGTTCCTAGAAATATATGCCATACGGACTAAGACCTTGTTCCTGTTCAAAGTGAAGAGCAAACACTGGAATCATTGGCTGGCTTTTGCCATTACTGTGGTTATCAGCATCGTGGCTGCACTCTTGATACGATATGAATACGAGCTTAACGAGGGGTGCACCTCCTCCGATTTTTTCTCAAAAGATACCAATTCCATCATTTCAGACGAATGGGGATTTATGCATGCAGTACTGATAGCATTGCTATATCTGCTTCTTTTCATCCGATGCTTCGTACTTTCCCGGCGTACGAAGAACTCCCTGATACGGCTCCTGATCCTTGGCCTGCCCCTAATCATTTGCATACAGACTATTACCCACATCAGTATTTGTACCAGATCACCTAATCTGACGATACTTCTATTACCACAGATTAGCCATAGCCTTCCAAGCGTAATATGCTCAAGCATTTCGTTTGGCATAATGCTTTATTTAAGCCGCATCATCCACCATGAGTAACACACTCGTCTTGAAGAGAATGAGCAGCTGTCAAATAGGGCATACGAAATTTCCTAACAAGATCGAAATAGAAAGGCACTAATAATTCTTCTTCCTTTCTCCCTTCTCGGTTATGATCCATGAGCGAAGGATTGGTTTTGGTATAAATTACCGCATCATATTACCCAAAAGTGACCATTCGGGATCTGCTCCCGGATGGTCACTCACACTAATTTATACTATTCTCCTATTTCATTCTGTTTTTGCCCCCTGTTGAGATTCGCTCACCTTTCTCATTGAGCAGGATGCCATGCTCCGAACTCGTATCGTATTTGCAGAGATAGAGGTTCTTGCTGATGGCGGTGATCTGCCAGAATACGGGTGGCGTCACGATTCGGCCCTCTTTGGTCATGAGGCCTTCCCAATCCTCGGAGGTGATGTACTTCAGGAGGGTTGCCGTCTCTTCCACATCCATCTGACGGACATCATATTCCATCACGCCATTCGGATCACGGAGCCACTTCTTCTCCCCTGTGGTGAAAGTCATCTGCTGGATATCTTTGCACACAAAGTCATCTATCACGTTGCCATTCAGGTCATAATGCCACTGCCAGTGATTCTGGTCAGCCACGGTGACGTAACCATCTTTGGTCACCATCAGATAGTTCCAGTCGCCCTCCATCACCGTACGCAGACGGCTGTCCATCATGATTCGATGCGGAGCCGTCTCCTTGCCCGTTTCCTCATTCACCATCACAGGATTAGTGATACCCAGCCAGAATTCGTCCAGCGCCCACGACATCTTGTCATACTGCGGTTCGACAGCCCAAACACCACAGGTATCCACGAGGCCGAGCTTGCCGTTCTCGCCAATCATGGGCAGATAACCCTTGTGATAGTAATTGACCTCGGTGTCACGCTCATCAGTCTTCCTGTAGCTTGCCACCTCATGCATCTGGGTATCGAGCACAAAGTACGAATCGAGCGATTCAGCCAGGGCACGCCCCTCGCGGAAAAGGTAGATCTTCACAAACTTCTCGTCAAGCAGAGTAGCCTTGCGGCTGCGCAGATTCAGGTAGCCGCGACGGTTCTTCTGAGCGTAGGCAATCAGGCTGTCACCCTCATTCTGGCTGATCCAGGTCAAATCATCCAGAATGACCTTATTGGTCCATCGGTCCACAATCTTGCTGTTAGACTTGTTCTGATGGCTGTACTCCACGTAGTCAAGGTCACCCTCCAGCTCCGTTCGGTAATCAGACCTACCCACAGAGCCGCTGCCCTTCTCGCTCAGATTCATACACACTACTGACACAAGCAGGATCAAACCAAAGGCGCCGAATGCCCAGAGGCAGCCATGATTGTTCCGCCTATCCGTCTTCTTCTCAATATTTTCCATAAGTCATTTTTATTAATTGCTGTGCAAAGATAGCGAATCTTTCACAATCTCTGGCAGCTTTTTTGTCAAAATGTATGACTTATGGAGGAGACTGTATGAAATGGCGAATTGGGGGTCAAGTCATAAAATCACTTATTCATTTTCCTATCCAGCAGCTTCATCAATTTCCAGTAAGCCGCAGTGAGCAATGCCCCTATCAGGAGGCTCTTGCCGATATCTTTTTTCGAGTCTTTCATAAACGATTCAGTTTTTCTATCAGTTCCTCAATATTGCAGCACACTCCATCGAACAGCTTATACATCAGTTCAGGCTCCTGCTTACAAGGAATATAGACATAGACTTTCCGACCTACCCCAGCGAACCATCCTGCTTCAGTATGAGCTGAACGACCACAAGGAAGGACCAGTACACAAGTATCACAACTCTTCATCGCATCGATGTCATTCTTCAGCTGCTTCTGAGCCAAAGAATTATTCTCCAGCTGATCCCGGTACTGCTCCGGAGTCCAATCCATGTAGTTCTCATCGATATACGACCACTTGAACCCACCTTCACCCGAAGGAGGATTGCGGAAGTCATAGACATCATGACCGGCCTCACGTAAGGCACGAACCACATCGGGATAGTATTCATTGCGCCAGGAGGAGGCGACGTAGATCTTATGTTTTGCCATTGTAAGATGAATAAAAAAATGACTCTATACCTTAGATATAACTTATCATGATTTCCTTCAGTGTGAACTTTACCTGCTGATATTTACTTCATTTAAGATAATAATTTGCAGATTTCTATGTGATACTGTCTATTTCTTCTGTTGAGAATCCTACATATTCCATTAGATAACATATTAACAATTTACGGGCTTCTTTAGTCATTTCAAATAATTCACTTCCTGTTCGAACTACGTATAATGACAATGATGAGAAAGATAAAAGGTCGCAGAATAGATTAACATCCTTCTCTATTCCGTGTACAGACTGTTTAGAACTATAATTCAAAACCAACACAGTATCCTGTCCATAGTGATAGCTATGAGTTTCCAGATCAGAATTATAGCTGCCTGTTTCGAGCAATGAAAGTTTTCTTGACGCATCGACAGTAATATTTTTGATCTCCATGTATACCGGACAGGTCTGAAGCGTAGTAGTAATTGATTCTAGGGTATATGTTGTCGTGAGTTTCGAAGGTCAAAACCTCGATGCTCAAATGATTCCAATATGCCGTTAGTTTTTCCCATATTGAATCTATAAAATCACAAACAATTACTTCAATAGCTCGCCTAAATACGTATCCGTAAACGTCCTCCAGATTTCGAGTTTCACCTTCTTATATTCATCGAAAAGCTGGCCGACACGTTCTATCTCAAACACCAGACGGAGGTCGTTCTTATCTTCGTTCTCCTGACCTTCCTTGCGGTAACCAAGACGTGCGATCTTGATGTAATAGAGGTCACGGATGCCCTTTCCTGAAAGATAAGGCATGAAGTAATAGAGTTTGTTGAGTGCAACTGTAGTTGGAAACTTCTTGCCAGTATAGTAAATCTTGGCTGAGCTATCAAGGTACTGCTCCCAATTATCTTTTTTAACATTGCAAATCAAAACATTTTTTGTTTTGTCTACAGAAACAAACGGAATACAATCAGTAGCTTTATACTCCAATACGGTATCGTCACAAACATTAACATTTGTTGTTATCGGTTCGTATTCATATTGATCAAAAAGATCTAGGAAGTTAAGCTGCTTAACAACTCGTTTTACTGTAGAGGTCTGATTTGTTAAATCTTTCACTACAACAAGTTGAGATTGCTCTTTTATGATCTGTCGAACAGCATCAGAACAATCCTGTGTTGTAGATGGCATGATTTGCTCTATATCATTAAAAAGACGAATAAGCGAACGACCAATTGCCCATGCTAAATTTACTGGCACAGCATTACCAATCTGCTTATACTTATCTGTAATCGTACCTTGGAACTGCCAGTAATCAGGGAATGTCTGTATTCGTGCATACTCTCTCACACTTAATGGACGAGTCTCTAGAGGATGACAACGCTCTGTCTGTTTCTGGCAAGGAGAGCATGTCAAAGTAAGAGATGGTTCATCAAGAGAAAGACGGCGAGCCATTCCTGTCTTTCCTCCTCCTAAGAGCCAACTGCCACCCATATATTCACGTGCGACATCCTCAGGAAGGTCTCTCCAATCACCTCCTTGAGGAACCTGCTCCAAAACGATACGCTTCTTCTCTGGATATTGAACTCCCTCTGATGCAGGAACATCATTATCGAATATTACACTACGACACAAAGCATCACGAAGCGTTAAGACGCGCTCATATGGAGATGGCCAATGGAACTGAACTCGATCTGAAATATCATTACGAATTGCAATAAGAATCAGTCTTTCGCGCTTTTGTGGCACTTGATACATTATTGCCTTCAATACTCTTGGCTCAACCAGAGTATAACCAAGTTCTGCTATCGCATTTCGAATCGTATCTAAAGTTCTTCCATCTTCATGAGAAGTCAAACCTTTTACATTCTCTCCCATGAAAACCTTTGGACGTATCTCTTGAACTGCTCGAGCCAATTCAAAGAAAAGAGTGCCACGAGTATCATTAAAACCTCCTTGCTTTCCTGCATAGGAGAAAGCTTGGCATGGGAAACCTCCAGACAGAAAATCCACTTTGTCCCTTAAAGGGGTAAAATCAATATTACGGACATCACCTTCTATCACATTCCAATCAGGACGATTATGTAGTAATGTCTTACATGCAGATGTATCAAATTCATTCAGAAGCACATGATGGAAACCGGCTAATGACATGCCAAGAGCTAACCCACCTCCTCCTGCAAACAGTTCTATAGAATTGTATTGACGTAAAGGTGTGACCTCTCTCTCTTCATACCAATGGTTATTAGTCATCTCAATAGCTTCAGGTATGTCCGTAAGCTCTTCTAAACGAAATCCTTTAATTCCATTTTCTATGTGAGAAGGATAAACTCCCCTCTTTGTCCAAGATTGAGTTGTAGCCAAAGAGGTTCCTGTAAGAGCTGCAAGATTACTTTCAGAAATAAACATTATAATCCTCCTTTTTCAATTATTTCCTGTGCTATTTCGTCAACTTTCTGAAGGATCAAACGACTTCCGTCAATCTGATCTTCTTCCACAACTTGTCCAAATGCTTTGGCAAGACGGTTATAAAATTTAGAATCTCCCGTAAGGCGTTTCCAGAAGTCAGAGCCACAGTAAACTGGATATGTTGAATTAATTGTCTTGTAATTAGCTGACAACTCTTCTCCATAAAGCACACCGACAATCATATCGTCCATCTGAAGAGGAATTCTATCTAGACGAGCTTTACCGATTAACTTCTTAAAATGCCCCATTATTGTTTGAACATCATCCTTATTAATTGTCTGTGGTCCTGCTTTACACTGACAATACTTACGGCGTCCATCAATCGCATCAACAAATTCGATATCAATGCCATCAATTCCGGAAGCGCCACCTGTAACTTGTGAAAGTTGCGAAATAAAGATCTGGATATTCTGACCAAAACTAGTATTGATACTTGTTCCTAAAACTCTTGGATATACAAGAGCTTTAGCTAAAGACTGTGGTTCTGTATTACCACAAAGGAATGCAGCTAGATAATTGATCAAAAAGGGGTTTACATTGAAATCCTTTAATTTTAACGTTGCCAGCTTATTTACGTGATTTGGAATAATTGTTCTACGGAAATATTCTTTTCCACTTTCAATTATAGCCTGTTTCTGTTGTTCTGTCATATATGTAGTATTTTTTATGCGATGAAAATATTCTCAGCATGATGCTGTAAAAAACGAACATCTGGCCGATGTTCTTCAGGAAGAATAATCTGCGAATTCTCATACTTCCCAAAATGATCCTGATATACACTCTTTGTCAGGCGATCTTTTAATGAAGAAGAAACCATTACAGAATAGTCATCTGGACGTATCGTGAATAATCCTTGATCAAAAGCTTCATGATAGAGAGGAGACAAGCAGATACCATTCTCTGGATTCAAACGCGTGTCTTCACGGTTTGACCATGGAATAATATGACACGCAGCAAGTAGTCGTTTGTCATTGATTCCCGAGATTGCGCAGGTCTCATTATAATTGTTCAGAATCATCGCTCTGAATGCACTTTGATCTACGCGTTGCTTGATCACGGTTTCTCGGACATGTCCAATAAAATCATTCGGTTGTATTTGCAAAGTCTCTTCTATTGTTTGATGCTTTATTCTAGCTCTAATTTCAGCGGCTTCTCGATAAAGACGTTCTTTATCATTTACATACTCATCCCATATAGGTTGACAAACTTTTTCACCTCCAGCCATTCCATGTCGTCCTGAATTGGTTATGTAAGGGTCACAAGCTGCAAAATTAACCAAACGTAAAGCTGCAGAGTTTTCTCCACGACCTATGAGTTCACCCAATTCCTTTACTTCTGGAGTTGAATGATTGAGCTTTCCGAACGGAAGCTGAAAGTACACTGCTAATGCAAGTACCATTTCATCATGTGTCCACAACTTTCGAGCCATATATTCTTTCTTTGATTTAGTTCTCCAGATACACGCACACCCTGTCCGAATACTCTGCATTTAAGAATGGATAGAGGAATTCTTCAAACTAATGATTATCTCGATTACAACGGGACGTTGATGCATCAGCTTCCTAGTATTTTGTGATTGTCCAGATCAGCGAAAGGGGCGTGATGTCTTACTCTCTGTCGAGCCTGTTATGTTGGTATATTAATTCTTTTAGATCTAGTGATTAGATTTAATCGTTATTAATTTCGTGCGCAAATATAATCATAATTTCGCATGCACGCAACAAAAGGCCTCAAAAATATAGTTTTCTTTTAGAAATTGATCAGAAAAATTTAGATCAGGGTCAAAATGGAGGCATAAAAAAACACCGTCATATTCGCGACGGTGGTTATTCTGTTGACTAAAGATCGTAAAAGCGATGTCACAGATCTTGGCACGCAATCCATAGAGGGGAAACCGACGCCAAGGAGTCTGGCTCCAATTTAATCCTTAATTGACAAAATTTAGCAAACAGTATTTATTATTTGACAGAATTTAGCGCTATCATAGAATGTTTTTCAGTTATCAAACAAATCATCCATGGTAACCTGGCTTTGAACAATAGAAGAATACTTATTTTCTTTCAATCCGTAAGTAGATATCAATGTCAGATGAACCGCATTTCTAGCAGGAACACATTCTTTTACCTCAGCCAATTTGTTTAATAAAATCTTTTCGTATTTTGCATCAATAGAGAAAGGTGTGCTACAGAACTTTGCCTCACAAAGGTTCGTAACATGATCTCCTCTGTTTAGCAGCAAATCAATCTGCGCACCTTTGGTGCGTAGTGCCTCATGATTACACAGAAGTTGCGACAAGCCGCCTCCAGCTTTGATTTCTGTTTCCTCTGCGATTTCGTCACGAGTCAATCCTCCGTTCTTATTATATAGTGCATTGATGACTTTTATATATAATCCACAAAACGAAATGTTAGCTCATTCCTGAAACGAAGCGTTGCTTTCCTGAAAACGAAAAGGCCTCGAAGAATCACACATAAAAAATGCGTCGGAAAACTCAAAATTCCGGCGCATTTTTTCTTTGATTATTGTTTGGTTGTTTTCCAAAAAATCAGTATCTTTGCACAGCAGCTTTATGCTATCTTGTCAAAGCTGGAGTACTTCTCCACTTGTGGCACTTTGCGTTTGAAGCCCATTTGAAGGTTGTTCAAGCAGCGTTCGAATGTGCGCTTCAGCGCTGGTAACATGTCTTGATTGTAAAAGTCTCTCGGTCGTAGATTGTAGTCGATTTTTACAATCTCTTGCTCGCATATATCGCCTGTGTCCCAACCATTGTCGGCCCAGAACCATGTGGCTGCTGTGATTGGTTCCTGTCGTTTATATGCCCATTTGATCGAGGCCGCACCCCTGCCATACGGCAAAGGAGATGGGTGAAAGATCAGAGTACCGATGAGCGGTTCCTTGAGCTGCTCTTCTGGCACCTTTTCTGTCAATAGTGGCGCTACGGCAAGGTCGTAGGCCTGACCTTCACGGCTCCATAGGTTATGCCCTCGTTCAACAATTACCTCCTTCACCGCCTGATAGGCTGGTGTCTGGTCATTTCCAAGAAGCCTAATTACCATATTCTCCAAGGTATTTGAAGGCTTGGACAGCGCGGAAATGACCGCCATAACCTGTAGTACAACGATTCGCTTGGCCTTTACGTTTTGCGGATCTGGCGAGCGAGTTTGCACTATGCCCCTTGTTACTGCCGTACAGGGAACCTGCTGTTTGTATCCATTTTTTTGAGTGGCGCAATGCCCCACATAGTTGAGGATGTGAAGTGTGAAAGAAGACCGGGAGCATGTGGCCACCTCGACCCTTACCCTGCAAATGATACTCACAGACAGCCGCCAGGAAACGTGTTCCAACACCAATTCCCTGCCACTCTGGCATTACGACAAGGCGCGTGGCTCTATACGCATGAGCCGTAAATAAAGGAGCAACAGCCAAGTGGCAGACTGGTTCCCCATTGATGAAACCCACAAAGTACTCTGCGGCCACAGGCAAAGCGAGGTCTAAATAGTAATGCTGCTTAAACAGTCGTGGGAATACAGTTCCCCTGACCTTATAAATTTGAAGCTCGAGTTTCGGGCGTTGTTGAAGACAGTCACGCTCGTAAAAGCGTGCCTCCGCTGTGTCATATACCCAATCAGGCTGGAGCCATTCGATAATATCATAATGGCAGCTCAAAAGTACAATCTTGCCCTTTCCTTTTCGCCATGTCTTAGCAAAGGCGGCAGCTCCAACCTTGGCAATCTGGCGGTCAATGACTGACGTAAACTCATCGACAACTGCGCAGTCCGGGCGTTCACATGCAAGACGTGCTAACCCTGCTCGGAACTTCTCGCCGTTGCTCAATACATCAAATGGGCGCAACCATGCTGGTACATCACCAAGGCCAACAGCAGAAAGCATGCCTGTGACCTTATTAAAGTCATCGTCTGGAGCTATACAGTCGATGATTGGCTTATTGCTGTCCCATCCTGAATAGAGATCATAGATTGGTGTTCCTTCAAAGATACGGCTTCCGATGCTGGTTTTGCCGCTTCCTGATGGGCCCACAATCAGACCGATCTGCCAATCCTTGCCCTCGATGGGCAACTCAACAGTCTTTGACCAATCGCATCCCTTTTCCGCATTGAAAAGGCTCTTGACGCGTGCAGCTCGATAACTGTTGAAATCGCTGCAATGATGTTGAACCTCGATCTTCATACGTTTACTACCTTTAATGTTAATCCCTCGGCAGAAAGATGTTCAAAGACGCTCTTCTGCTCTTCCTCATTTTTGCAGATGACGATAACGCCAAACTGCGGTTTGTACGTGTATTTTCCCATATTGTCTGAATAAAAAAATGCGGTGCAAAGGTACATCTTTTTATTTGTACGGCAATGGGGAACAGAGAGGATTAGACTGCATGGATTTTGCAGTCACTTTGAAAACGCTTGATCAACTCATAAACCTTTCTCTCGCTTATATGGTATTTATCTGCCAACACCATCACTGCATAAGTTACCTTTTCCCCCTCTCCTATCATCGATTGGTATTCAGAGAAAAGACTAATATAATTGACATCTTCAAGTCTTATTCCAGCTTCTTTTAGTCTTTTTATCAGCTCATACGCAAAATTTAGGACTTCAAAATTCTTCATATCAATTTTTTTGTCTATATTTGCACCATCTCACCTTCTAACAAAACACCCTATGAGCGGCAGAGGATTTATGTCCCCGGTCGCGCTCATAGGGTGCAATGTTAATAAGAAGGTGAGATCTCGAGTTAACAGGCCGGGGGCTTTTTTATGCCCGCCCCCTTGGGCTTCCACTATCTTTCGCTATAGCCAAGCCAGCCATTAACGAGATTGATGGCGTTCTCGCGTTGTACCTTAAACGCCGCCCATTCACTCGCATACTCACTTGCCTTTTCACATTCTGGATCTTCAAGGCGGATAAGCTGATGGGTCTTGATGGCATCCTCCTCTGTCTGAGAATAGCTTGAGCGGATAATACCATTGATCATCGAATCGCGGTTGTTGGCATCTGCTTCAATCAAGGTGCCGCCATCTGGCATATCTCCAGAATAGGCATAACCCGTCATCGGCTTAAAGTCCTCTGGGGCATCTTCAGGGACATAGTTCTCAATTACCTCCTCGTTCAGATACACGAGGACATGGGTTGCATCGAACTGACTATAAGTCTTCGGCTGCAGGTAGATTCTCTTGTTCATATTTTTTGTGGTTTTATACCTGCGGCCTCGGGCCTCAGGTAAATTTATAGAATTTCTTTCTTTGCTTGTTTGTGAACTCCTTTATGGCGGTCACCAGTGGAAGATCTTCTTTCGTGAAATCCTGTTCAGCTTGATCGATCATCACCTTCGACCCAGAGAAGGAGTAGAACTCCTCCTGCTTCCAGACATAGCTCTGAAGGGGAGTGTCCTGGTTCTCGATATGATCAATGACCTTGTATCTGATAGCGATTCGGCGCTTGGGTGTGCCATCATCGTTTTTCTCTATGACTGAGTCATCGACTTTGAAGTCCATCAGTAGAATGAGCTTTTCATTCTCGTTGTCCCTCTCATAACAGATTACGTCCTCGATGGACTTTTTCTGTTCTGCGTTCATGCCCTCAAATGGGGCTTTCTTGCGGCGGTTCTTGACCACGGCACCTAATCGTCTTTCCATATTTAGTGTTTTTAATAAGTGTTTTGTGTCTGCGTGGTATGCAAAGCCAGCACGGCTGGCACACCTTTTTCTGATTGCTGTCTCCGAATAGCCCTTCTTCCTGAGTTTTGCCACCTGTCTGCACAGCGCCTTTTTATTTCTTTTACGCAACATAAGATGGTCATGAAAGAAAACATATCCGCATAGATCATTGCCCATCCACATCGGCCTTACATTCCAGCTTCTATTGACCTGCACATAATAGTCCCGGGCCAGAACCATGATCGAAAGCTCAACCATAAGATGAAGGAAGGTTTTGTCTCTGTGCTTGATGACGATATTATCAGCGAACCTGCTATAGTGCTTTAGCCCTTCCTTGACAAATCCATCAAATTTGGACTTCAGATATTCAATACCTTTCGACAACTCCGCTGCCTGGGCATCAGTCCTGCAGGTGGCCATACAGTCACAGATATACCGTTCTTGCCAATATCTATATTTATAAGGATCATCCCCGATGCCAAAGCATCTGACCGCAAGCCGATCAAAAGGCGCAAGATATAGGCCTGACAACATCTGCGACAACTTCACACCGAGCACAAGCCCGGTGCCATAGCTGTCAATAAATTCATCAAGGAAATGTAGAAGCGTCGGATCTTTTATCTTTTGTCGGATCCGTTCCTTCATCAGAGGATGGGAGATATTGAGGAAATAGTGGTGAATGTCGAGCTGCACATAGTAATAGACCTCTTCTTGAGAGCATCTTCGCAGCTCCTCCACCTCTTGTCTTACAAAAAAATGAGTTCCCTTTTCCGGAATACATGCGGGGCTTCTGTGATGTATAGTATCCATCAGCCACCTTTCCACTGGCAATACAGATGCCCACTGGATAACATGGTCTTCAACCTGTGACTTATGCACGATACGGTGTTTCGGTTTGAAGACCTCCTTCGGTATATAATCGGACGTATGCCACGAGCACGTTGCAAACGCTTGGAGAAGGCGGTCGAGGTTGTCTTGCAGATTTTCCTCAAACGCTCTCACGGACTCACGCCCGTGCTTTCCTTCGCTGAAACCTATATAGGCACGTCGGAAATTCCCCGGCGTTGCCACGTCCTTCGTAATGTGTCCTTTTCGGTGCATGTTGCGGTGTCTTTTTCGGTGTCATACGGAGTTTTGTCTGCTTTTCCAGAGTCCCTGCCTTCGGCTGCTTCTTTCGTCGCATCTACCAGCACTTCTTTTACAGTGTATCTTTCACCATGGGGTGTGGTCTCGTTTCCGGGCGGACACGGAGAGCTGACAAACCGAACCGTGCCGTTAAGTTGAGGGGCGAGCCGTAGTTCGCATTGGACGTCGAGACACCATTGTTCGCATTCAGGTACTCAAGGCCCGCATTGCCTCCATTGTTCGCATTGCCGCCGACATAAGGCACGCGCAGACCCGAAACGGCTCAATGGAAACGACAACCAGGTTTCCCTCTAGTAGGAAACCGCCGCAAAGATACGAATTTTATCAATACCTCAATCATTACAACGCCATAAAAACGCCGTACTAATGTAAAAAGAAACATCTTTTAAACGTCCACAAGCCAATTGCCTTATCAAAAAACACAAGGCTGGCAGCGGCCCTCCGCCGCCAGCCAATATGGAAAGATGTCAAAGATCGTGTACCCTTGCGGGTCTGAATCGCCCCTAAAGGGGCTCCGGGTGCGGCACTACGTGCCTTGGGTTCTTTTGTTTTCCTTTGTCACCCTTGGCCCCTTCGCACCCTATTGGCCTCACGCGCTCACCAGGATCGGCGTTGTGTCCCAGTTCTCCTCCGCTTCGCAGAGGGGCGGGCCGTAGTGCGCAATGGACGCCGAGACACCAGAGAACGCATTCAGGTACTCAAGGCCCGCATTGCCTCCAAAGCTCGCATAGCCGCCGACACAAGGCACGCGCAGACCCGAAACGGCGTTATCATTGTAGAAGCCGTCCGCATAGTAGGTCGATTCCGTGGCCGATCCTCCCGTTACCGTCGGCTTGTGGCAGAGCATATTCATCGACAATTCCCTGATATACTCCCACTGCGAGGCAACAGCAGCTGCAGGAATCTCTCCCGCCTTTACCAACCCCGTAAGGCTGCTCATACTGTAGGCCGTGTGCAGGCGGGGCACCACATAGATATCGCCTCCACCTCCCGCTTTCTTGTTGATCAGCAGACCTCGCTCCCAGCGTCCCAGGTAGCCATAGAAGTTCTTAAGGCCGAAGAAGCACGGCACATTCACCGTCACTTTTGTCGATGCAAACTGCGCCTGGTAGCTCTTCACGCCGCAGCCGTCTGCAAGATCCACACCGACGGAGGTCGGAAGGAACGGATAGCGTCCGAAATCCGTGTTCCACGTTGTATCACTGACCGTTGTAACACCAGAGCCGAGTCCTCCCTGATACAAGCCGTTTGAGTCCTTATTTGCATTATATGCCGTCTGCACGTTTCGGGTGCCGAAGATGATCCTGAACAAGGCTCCGATCACAGCTGGGAACGTGTACCAGTATGCCTCCCAGCCTTCACCCTTCTTGCGGGCATACTCACCGAATGTGGCTGCTGTCAGGTTCGTAGCCGCGCGGCCGAGCTGTGTGTTATACGCGCTGTCGAGGGCCGCGTTGTTGTTGCCTCCTCGATATTGAGCCGCGTCACTTACCACGCTCACCAGCTCCAGGTTTGTTCTGTCCACCACACTCACGCCAAGGGCAGAGGTAGAAGCAACCGGGATCACATAGTTATAGCGGCCCGGTATCGGCTTCAGGCTTGCGGCCTCATAGTAGTAATTAGCCTCCTTCCACCACGCATAGTACCACTTTGTGCCCCATCCCCACATATAGTCACCCATAGTTCCGTTCAGGGCAGCGGTCTCACCTGTGGCAAACTTGTAGTGGTTCGTTGGATCCAGCTTGCGTCGGCCGTGGTTCTTGTCCACCAGGTAGCAGCCAAGGCCGAGAAGCGATGGCAAAGCTCTCAGATAGTCCAAGTTGCCTACAGCCTCACCAACAGGCGAGCTCTTTGTCATATCCCATCGGCGGCACGCATAGCCGTCATTTGTAACGAAGCTCGTAGGGATCATTCCGAACTTCTTACCCGATACACTGTAGCCCAGGATCAGGTCGTTGCTGCTCACCGAGCCAAGTCGCTCAAGAGTAGCCAGATCAATAGTCTCTGCCATTTTTTTTCTGTTTGTTTATTGTTTTTACTTTACCAGTCGCGAGGCAGTTTATACTGCAGCCACGCTCCATAGTAGTTTGTATTTCCAACTGTACGGATAAAATCTCTGCACCATACTAACTCAAAAGAATCACATTTGCTCGAAATACTCAGTGTGTCCGTACCCGTCAAGGTAGAATCCTGATTATATATCAAACAGGGTGTATCATACCTTGAGTTGTTTCCATTGTAGGTATAACATTTGCCAAGTTTTATCTTCACTATTCCGCTACCCATTCGCTTTATTCGTATCACATGTCCGTCATCATAAAGGTTCATCGTTGGCAGTGTGACGGTACAGTCATTCGAATTCAGACAGATGACATTATAGTCCGATCTTGACAGGGTATAACTTGTTTTCGAGTTTTCTATATACGTGTTGCGCATGGCAAATCCCTGTATCACTCCTCCGTCCATACAGATTGCCACATTATCTCGAGACCCACGGGCGGAGGTTATCATTGCGTAATTCTTGCTTAGTCCCCATGAGTTGTTCTCATCATGATTTTCAAAACGTGCCACTGCTCTTGCCCCAGAAGAAGCAGGTAATACATTTCCGCCGATGCCAGCAAACGCCTTCATCGCATCATGTCTGAAGATAACATAGGCATCATTGTCAAACCCCGCATTTGTCAAGCCGTTTCCGCTGATTTTGAAGCCTGCGATATTTCCGCTCTTGACAGTAATGTCTTCGAATATTCCAGTCTTACACGTCACATTACCACCCTTAGCCTGAAAAACGACCCTGCCGCTTGCATCCTTCATTTCTACCGTTTCCACGCCCAGGTTCTTGACCAGGGCATAGGTCGCAAGCAAGATCTTTGTCGCAACAAGCTCGATTTCGTCACCCAGCTTCCAGTTCTTTTCTTCCTGGTCAACCGCACCGTATGGATGGTTTGACACGCCGTATGTCGATCGCTTGTAATGGTTCTTCACACAGCTGTAGTAATGACCCTCGAACAGGACAACGTCCTTCCATTCGTCACCCTCGCCTCCTGCCTGGAAGGAATATCCGTCAGGCAGGTCGCTCCACGCCTGTGGCCCACGCAGGGCAGGCCCGCAGTTGCCGCGCTTGGCCACGGTCACATGGACGCTTCGATCATACACCTTGCCTTTATAGGTTATTCTGAATGGGACGTTCTTGCGTCCGTCAAACGGTTTCAGGAGCTTCAGCTTCCATTTGAACTTTGTGCCATCCACCGAATAAGACCACACTAGGCATCCGTCCGCCAACACGGCATTCCCACCGAGCACAGAGCAGCCCCAGCCATCGCTGCCAGTACCAACAGGCAACACATTACTGCCATTCTGCTTATACACATCAGTCTTTGCGGCTCCGCTTTTCTTGAATGTCACATAATCACCGTTCGTGGGGTTAGTCTCATTCTGGATCTCTCCCAGGTCAATCCATTTGTTTCCTTCAGATACCCAAAGATGGTTATTGCCGTTCATCATGTATCCCATGCCATAGTTCACGGTGTACACGGTTTCTCCTTCGTCATTATTCCATTCACACGTCATGGCTCGGCCATCAGCATCTGTGTCATCCACCAGATAGATTCTGTCGCTGCTTATCTGTCCGTTTCCGTACGCCTGTCTGAAGCTTGCGATATTGCTATAATGGCCATAAGCCTTACCGCATGCACGGAACACACGTCCCTCGCCGTTTGTGCCTGTTCTGATGGGGGCATACGACTCACCCTCGAGCATCTCCACGCAGATGGTTGCCTCCTGTGCGGTTTGGCTCCCTTCCGCAAAGACCACGTTTTCATCTGTCAGGGCTGGCCCGACGAATGGCGCACCGTCCTCTCCTCTGAGCTTTCCCTGATCCACCCATATATTGCCATTCGACACCCACATGTGCCCGGTTTCCTCGACGTAGTAGGCCTGACAGTCCTCTACGGCTGACTGACCCACGCTTGTTCCTCCGTTCCACGAGCAGATCAAGGCCTTACCGCTTGCCGCGTCCACAAGGTATGTTTGGAACATCTGAACCTCTTCATCTTGGCGGGCCTGGTCAAACAGGCTTCTCGATGCATAATGCCCCTTTGCCGTACCACACGCTGCGAAACTCGTTCCGTCATCGCCCCTGAACCTGCTCCAGCTGTATAGCTTCGGATTTGTCCCCTCCGTTGAGGTCGTTTTATTTACGGCAATGCCGATATATTGAGTCTGCGCAGTTGGCGTGTCATATATAGTGGTGGGATATCCATCAGCCGCCAAAGTGTCGGCATATTTGATCCAAGTATAGAAGGTAGTACCTGGATCACCATCGTTTCCTGGTATTCCCTGCTCTCCTTTGATCAATGACCATTTGTAATCCGCAGGGTTATTACTCTCCTCCGCTGTTTCCTTGTTATAGGCAAAGCCGATATATGGCTTAACATTTCCTGTGGTAGGATCCACGGGGTTATCCGTGATGCCCGTGCCATTAGCATCATCAGCATACTTGATCCAGGTATAATAGACCACTGCAGCTTTGCCTTCCGGCCCGGTCACGCATATAGGTGTCGTGTAGTCCACCTGGCCGTCAGTATAGGTTATCTGTGAGCGAGTCCAGACATACAGCCCCGCATCAGGCACAGAATAGGTTCCTGACCATTCTCCACCAGCCAGCCCACTGTAGCTCGTGCTTATGTAGTACTGTTCCACGATGCTCTGCACACCGCGTCCGGCCGATCCTGTCTGTCCCTTGCCTCCCGTGATGCATACCGCATTGCTGTAGCTCTCTTCTCCGTCGGTCTTGACGATGTGCGTACGCGACCAGATATAATAGCCATCCCTCCATTTCGGGGCATTGGTTTCCCATCCCGTTTTCGGAGCCACCGTATTCGATACACTTTGGGCATATTCCACGTCCACCTTACTGATGCCGACACCATCCTCAGGTGCTGGCACCAGTACGTCGTATGCGCCAAGGGTATTCTGACTGTTAAGTTCCTTTGCCATGACGTATTCTTGTGTCTGTTTATGACTTCTTGGCTGACAGATGGATATTCAGCCCACCGTGGCTGTGTACCTCCTCTCCTGTCACGCTGAATGTGTTACCAGTGCTGCTCTTCACGGTGCTGCCCTCGTTGTCTATCGCGGCAAAGCTGAACGTCCATCCGCTCTGTACGGCTCCGCTTCCGCGCTGCACCACAGCAGGGGTATAGGTGATGGTATCCTTACTGGTTACAAGGTTGCTCATCGAGCTGCGGCCGATGTTGATGTAGTAGGGATCATGCGTGTCGCTCACCGCGATGCCTTTTCTGTAGGTCTTGCCGTTGTGGGTCACCACAGCAAAGTATTCCTCTGTTCCCTCTACAGCTGCATCATACAGTTTCAGCGTCTTGCCGTTGTCCGTAATCTCTGTCACACCTGCCACATGGCTTACTGCAGCCATGCCCGCAGCGGTTGCCCTTTGCCAGCTCCAGCTGCCCGTGGCCGATACGTCCACTCCGCTGTCCTGAAGCCTGGCCGTAATTTTCAGCCATTCCGAATCGTTGTCTATCACGGTGTCGTTCATGCCCTCCTCATTGACGCAGTTCAGCAGGATATCGTAGTTATTGCCCACACTCTCCTTCACACCAATCTCTCCGTGGCAGGTGATCGTCACTCCGTTGAACGTACCCTTGAAGTACAGGATCACGTCGTTCAGCATGTCGGCCGATGCCAGATTACCGATGATCTTCAGGGCAGGGAACGTCTGGTTGTTGACCTTATAGGTAGTTTTTTCAAACACCTTGTTCCATTCCGTCTTCACCGTCCCTCCGGCCTTGTTCAGTATTGCGGCATCACTGCTTTCTGGATTTCCCAGATACCACTGCTCGCTGCCGCTCTCTGGTACCAGGTACTTGCCGCTGTTGCTTGAGTAGTTTGTCGGATAGAGCATAATCTGCTGGCCGCTCTTCGTATAGTCTGGAGTACATTCCCCCGTCGATGGATTATAATACTGTGTCTTGCCGATACCGTCCGGCAGTACAAAGCTCATGCCTGGCACGATGGTATCACCGTCCACGATGGCCTCAAGGGTGTCGATTGCACTGATTTCCATTTCTAATGTCGTTTTAATGTTGTTATATTACTGTTATTCTGCCACCGTTCCCTGCGATTCTCCGCAGGGTGATATCAGGCTCTTTGCCTCTGTCAGGCTGATTTCCCTGGCTCCCTCGCCTTGGGCTCGCTCTGTGCCGTATGCGGCCAGATCTCCACCTGTCAGCAGATACTTGACCTCACCGCCATTTACCACCTTCTGGCGAATTCCTGCCAGCTTCAGTTCTTCGGCCACGTGCTCAGGCACCAGCCATACTTTTGCCTTGCTCATTCTTTTGCAATTTGTAGTGTTACTATTTTACCACCTATCATCACAGTCTTGCCCCCCATCGTTGCGGCTCTGAGTGCTGTCCGCTCCTTTACCTCAACGCCGAACACTGGCACCACATTGGGGTCTCTTCCGGCAATCGTTGCGGGCAGAACCACGGTTTCGCCATAGCCCACTACTCGTGGGATGCTGCCTTTTTCATTCGTCATGAAGTAGTGGGTAATGTCCCAATAGTCCGTGGGATTTTTGGCCTCACCTTTGGGAGTGTCCACAATGGCTTTGATCTCGATTTCCCGCGTGTCACGGCGAACGAACTTGCCTCGGGTTATCACCTCTCGCTCATCCCACTGGCCGTACCATCTGAAGGCTTTGAAGTGTACACTCACGCTGCGCGTCGGGTCTGCCTTTGGGCTTGCCACAAGTTCTATCAGCTCTTTGTCTATCATGCGACGGTCAATGGTCAGGGCTCGTGTGCCCAACCCGCTCACATACCAGATGTCATCTGCTGTGATTGCCCGCATGGTATGTTTCACGCTGTCCTTCACTCTCCATGACCAGGTCACCTCGTTCTCCTTCATCTCCTCACCTCCGTTGCGTAGCGTGGCGGTGATAGTGCGGTTGGCATGTGTTTTCATAGGGCTGAGAGGCATCTTTCTGGCGCAGTCTATTTCCAGCTGCAGGGCCCAGTTCTCGCTCTTCACACAGCTCAGCGACCCCGTCCACTTATAGCGGAAGGTCTTCTGTGTTCTCGGGTCTATGAATGCGCAGCTGAAATATAGGCTCTGTACGTTGTCCGGCTCGATATTCGCCCCCACCGTCAGTTCGCCATAATCACCTGGCATGTAGCCTGTCGTTGTTCGCGTGATCATCACACCAGTCTCATCCGTTCCCAGATACCAGCGTGCGTCTATCAGTTTGTCGCTATAGTCACCGTCTGCCATCACATGGTTCGGATCCTTCACTATCAGCCTTGGTTTCAGCTGAAGGGGGAACAGCGTGCGGTCTGGATCCCACTCTCCGCTCGCCGCATCTTTACGCTGGCTCATGCTTCCGCCCTTGGCCTCCATGCCGAGGCTTACCGATAGCGGATCATATACCACGTATGCACTTGCTGTCTTCATTGTTGTTTATATGTTTTATGTTCTTATTGTCATTTCACCAGGTATTTCTCTGGCATCCTCGCCGTCCTTCAGCGTTACTGTGCATCTGAAGGTGACCCGTCTCTCCTCGGCCCAGTTGGTCGGCATGTCCTGCGGGGTGATGCTTACTGCCTCGCCTGATTCCGCATGCTCGATGTTCCACAGCAGATCTTCTTCCCACAGGCCGCTCTCGCGTGTCCATTTCACCTGCCAGGCATCCACGCTGATGTCCATGTCTCCATGCTTCAGCACGTAGCCCAGGGTCGTAAACTCTCTGCCGTAACGCAGCAGATGGCCGCTTGAGCTCGTGATTTCCAGCGTGTAGTTGCTGTCACCTACCACGCACACCCATTGGGCATTGTTCCAGCGTGGGGGTACTCCCACCGTGGCCTTCTCCACCACGCAGCGCCAGCAGCAGCTCTTCCACCACACCTGATGCTGTATGTATCGGCTTTGGCTCTCACTGTATCCTCTGATGTATTCCTCTGCGTCCTGCCACAGCCCCATATCCACCACCTCATACACGGGATTGCCCGCAAAGTCCACTCTGAGCAGATCCTGTATGATGGCTCCCCTGGCATACAGGTATGGGTGGTTGTAGTTTATAGGCAGGCCGTTGAAGAGGCTCAGCGTCTTCGGTCTTCCCAGGGTCAGGTAGTAGTTACGTTCATCCAGTATCGGTTTCGTCACGCCCTCCAGATACATGATGCATCCTTCGTAGCTGCTGATATACCAGCAGCTCTGGCGTTCCGTATCGGTCGCGTTTCCCCTGCGGCTCACGTTCATGCTGGCTACAGGGCCGAAGTTACGTCCTGCAGGGACATCTTCATCGGCGTACGTGGCCACCGTCAGTGTATTCGCTGTCGTGTCCACGCTCAGAACACGCATCCAGCAGGTAATGTAGCTGCCGTCTGCCAGCAGCGTATTGATGCTGCCATAGATTACGTCGTTTTCCTTGAAGGGGGTGAAGTCATATTCCCACCGCTTCCTCATCGTCAGCAGCCATGTATTTGCCTCGAGTTCCTCGGCTTTCTCGATTGTGCCGCTTTCCGTGAAGTTGAAGTCTCCCTCCTGTGCTGACAGGCGGTTGATGATCAGCTCCATCACCTTCATGTAGCTGCGCACCTCCAGGCTTTCCAGTTGGGCATTGCCGTGCTCATCGATGCCTCCGCCTTTTCCCACAGTCATCGAGTTCACGAATTCTCCGAAGTGGGCTCCCTTCAGCAGGTGCAGCAGCCCCTCCGCCGTGTCCTCCCTGTCCTTGCGCAGCCACCGTTTGTAGGCTGGGCTTTCTGGATCCAAGTCCCATGCTGCGTCTGCCCATCCGGCTTTTGCCTTACGTGCCACGCGCCGCACGCTGGTTTCCTCATCCGGGGTCTCTGCATCAGGATTCTCGATCTCCTCCGTTTTGGTCAGCCACAGGTAACGCTCACTGTCCGTGCTGATTTCATCCAGCGCGGCCTTGTTTGCATGTGTATGGCCGTCACCGCCGCCATCGCTCATTCCACCGCCAGAGACGCTCACCACAGTCGATCCTCCTCCTGATGCAGCCACACCCAGCTCACGCAGTCGTTTGCTGCGTGGCCTTGGTGTCCTCCCGGTCGTTTCGCTGTAGTATTTCTTTTCCATGATGTCTTGGTGGCCGTACATGGCCACCTCTCCTTGTTTTGATTAGTTACTTTTCGCCGTCTTCCTCGTATTCGTCCGGCCGCAGCTCCACAAGTACCACTTCGCTCTCATCAGCCTGGATGTCCTGGATATCGCCCAGGCAGATGAATCGCTTCCCTTCCTGCATGGCATCGCGGTAGAGGACAACATCACCGTCATTCAGTTTTACCGTGCCCTCCAGCTTTGTCTTGCGCTCTGCATACTGGCTGTAGAGCGTACCTATCAGCAGTTGCTCCACTTGCGTCGTGCGCCCGGCTCGGCTCATCTCGCACACCTGCGCACCCGTCTTTGCATTCAGGAAGATGCCACGTGCAGTCGGGCAGGGTTCCGCAGCTGTGCCACATATCGTTTCCAGCTCCAGCCCGTCCTTCGCGCTTTCATTGATGAAGCTGCTGTATTCGATATCCTCCACCTCTGCCGCGCTTTTCGTAGTGTTGGCCTTCACCACCTCCAGTTTGGGCGCTTTGTACAGCATCCAGCGTATCTTATCGTAGAGGCCCTTTTTGTCCGCTTGGTTGGTCTTTCCGAACGTAGTCTCTCCGTAGTCGTATGGCCAGATGCCGATCCATAGGGTCACCTCCACATATCCACCCTGTGGCGGATAGGGTATGTATTGCCCCTCTTCCATCTCGCTGAAGCTCTTGAACAGTTTCTTTTTGCTCAGCCCGATGCAGTGGCGGTTCGCCTTCCATCCCAGCACGCCGCTCTTCTCCCCTCGGTCTTCAGGATCATACCATTCCAGCCAACAGTCTCCCCACTGTGCCTCGCCAGGCTCCCAGCTGCCCAATGTACCAGAACTTGGACTCGATGACAGCCTTCCTACTCGGTCACTGCTTTCCGCTACATTCCTGTTCGTGTAGTGATACAGCGCATTCCCGTTTTCGTCATACAGGGTCACTCCCGCAGGGATCATCACATAGCCGAACCACACCTCCAGATTATCCTGATTGCCTCCTTCGTTCGCGTCACCGCTCTGGCTGAAGGGGTTGTAGCGTGCATCTATCAGCACCTCCTCCGTCAGGCGGAGATAGTACCGCTTCCGCTCTGCCTCGGTGTCAATCTGCGGAACGAACACGCGGTGCGTCCGCAACAGCACCCTGTGATCCTTCAGTCCAGGATTGCTTCCAATCCTTCTTGGCCACCCTGTCTTCAGGTTTCCATGTCCTTGCGTATAGAACATATAAGCAACGCCATCGCTTTCTTCGCCACCGAGTAAAGGTTGTATATGATAATAATAGGCGAATTCTGATACATGCGCCAGACCCGTTTCCTTCTGCGTATAGCTGGAAGTGTAGAAGATGGTGAACGATCTGTATTCATAGTCCCAGCCTGCATCTATTCTGTTGTCTTCATCATAGTCCACATAGTATGTGAGGTAGCCCAGCGCATCATTTGTGATATTCTGTTTGTCCTCCGAATACTCTCCCGGATATGTCACCTCGCCCTTCATCAGCGCCGACTCGCTGTAGGCACTAAGCGTCACCTTGGCATTTTTCAGCACGCTGTCCACACCCATTACCTGGTCTTCACGTTGCCATTCAGTCTTTTTCACGCGCTGGGTCGTATAGGCGCCATTCAGGTCATACACCCATATCACACCGTTCTTCTGCTGGATTCTCAGTCCCAGAGGTTGCAGAATGCCCTCCAGCACATCGGCCAGAGTGCTGGCTTCTCCGTCCTCGTCATAGAAGTTGTCACTTCGCACGTCCAGCTGTGCCAGCCCCGCTCCGCTACTGCCAGCCACGGTCGTGGTCATGCCGCTCATGTCTATGTGGTCATAGTTCACGCCGCTGCGCTCCATGATGTATTTCAGCAGCGTGGCACAGTTCCGTCTTCCTGTCAGATCATATTTCAGTCTGTCCAGTACTCCCAGATCCGAGAAGGTCAACTCAACCTCATAATCTTCATTACGAGTGTAGGGCTCCTCATAGAATTCCGGGTCAAGCGTACCGCTCCAGTACAGCACACCCTCTCGCAGCACGTCCAGCCTGATGCTTCCCACCTCGATGCAATAAAGGTCTTCATACGTCCTGTCACCAGGGCTCAGCACTTTAATGGTGGCGGTGCTTCCGTATATCACCTCATCCTTCGAGGTCTCGCCCCATTCTATCACCACGGGTTCTTCCCCCGCCAGATCCAGCGGACGGACGGCATAGGGTGCTGATGCCTCCTGCAGGATCTTCACCTCCCACATCACTCCTTCGCTGCTCACCAGCTTACCGCTGTATCTTTCGTATTTCATCCTGTGATTGTTTTATGATTTACCCCTTCTCGATCTGATGCGCTGTTCCTTCTCCAGCACGCCTTCCAGTCTGCGGCCTCTGATCCTGAAATCCACCTTTCCTTGCAGCGAGGGCGCGTCGCTCCCTCCAGGTTCTATCAGGTCGCGCAGCTTGTTCAGTGGCGCCACCACCTCAGGGTTGCTCGAGGCTCCCGCATATTCGCCGAAGAGTCCCAGCGTCGGGCCATACGCTATTGCGCCGTTCGCGAACTTTGGGAGGTTCGCCAGTGCTGCCAGCACGCTTGCCACAGCTGCCACCGCCAGAATAGGGCCGACGTATGGAATGCTGGCCATACTCGATGCAGCGCCTGTTGCTGCAGCCGCAGTATTAGCCGTGGCTTCGGTGGTCTCTGCCGAGGCCAATGCCATGATTTGAGGGATGGCACTCGCTATTGCGTTCAGCACATTGCCGCCCCAGGTCAACCATTCTCCAGCCGCACCGCCTACCATGGCTCCAAGCGAGTTCATGGCGCTTCCCATTCCCTTCAGCCCCTCGATAGCGATCTCATGCTCCTCCGTTACTCGCTGCACCGTTTTCCGGTATTTCTTCATCGGCGAGTCCTCGACCTCTGTCTTTATGCTCA
>JAZLJN010000049.1:0-6843 GCA_045617885.1 Bacteroidales bacterium
ATTGGGCTTCCAGCAACAGCGACTGGAGGACCAGCAGAAGCGTGCCGATGAATACAAGCAGGATGCACGCCACCAGCAGGAACGCATGGATGCCAATATGCAGCAGTCGCTCAACTATACGACCAATGTACGCCAGACCGACTCGATGAGTGCATCGGAAAATCTATATGGCGCTCAGCAACAACAACAGCAGAGCAACGTGGTTGAGTCTCAGTGCTGGAACTGCAACCGCATCATCCGTTTGGTGGTCGGCACTCCACATTGCCCTGAGTGTGGCGCAGAATTCGTTTGGCAACAATAACATCACACATTATTATATATAATATGTCTGATCCTATTCAAGCTCGAGATGTAGTGGGTGGTGTGCACAGCGATTCTCATAACGTGCACACCACCACGACCAATGACTACAGCACACATTACGTCCACGAAGCCCAAAAAACAGAGCAACAACTGACGCAGGATAACCGCAAGCAATTCATTCAAGCCATAGAAAAGGCTGTGATGGAACCTGACGGATTGACCCGCCAGAAACTTGGCATGCTACAAAACCTGGCCATGCAGCTGGTGCTTGACCCACAGGAAGCAGAGCAACTCATTAAGTCAGTATCAGCCAATGCACGAATGCAACAGCAAGGTGCTGGATTGGACTTTGTGGCACAACAGACAGTCAATCAGACACTCGAAGCCATAGCAGCTAATAATGTCAGGGCGCTGATGAGCCTGTCACAGACCTTAAAGCAGTTAGCAGAGACATCGGCCGATGATAGCGTGCAATACTGTTACCATCTGTGCCGTGCCACATTCAACCCTGATGCGGCACTGACAGCATGCCAAAGCACAAAGGTGGACAGCTACTGGCTGCTCTATTGGGGTTATGTGGCTGCTGTGCTGAAAGGTGACAACAATATGGCGGCCCAACTACTGCCTTGTTTGGGACAATTCGGCTATCCACAGGGCGACCTGTCTCTACTATTAGCCATCAGTAACCTGGCAACCTATCGCCGTGACCTAAAGCGTGATATCTATTACATGCAGCAGGCACAGAACTACTTGTTCCAGGCTTCAGATGCAGGGCTATCGTCCCTGTTGGAGCCTGTATGGTATGCGCTGAAGGATTGTATGATGGAGCAGTCGAGTCCAGAGCCATGGTTCGCATTCTATGTGGATAATACGCTCAAGGTAATTGCGTCTGCTAAGCTACCACCTCTCCCTGGCATAGGAATAGGACTGAATAGTATGCCACAGACCCTTCCGCCATCTATACTACAAGTGCCGCCAATCAAGGTGCCTCAATTTGATGCCCAAAGTGTGAACTTGAGCCAAATGCAGGGATTTAACCCTCTGCAGGCAGCTCAGCAGTTGGGCTTGGGTGTAAATAGTCTGTCTGACCTCAATAAGAAATGACCATGAACATTGATGAATATCTCAAGAACCTGCGCAATGACCTCGATTCACAGTTAACGAACATGGGTGCACAGCTTAATAATCCCTACCATCCACAGCAGGCTCAGCGCAACACGCTGCAGTCCATGACACCCCAGGCCACGAACGAGTACTTCTGCGAAGAGGAATGGGAGAAGGATACACCGCAGGAATACAACCAGATTGGTATACTGTTAACTAATACAAAAGTCTTGGCAGAAAAATATGAATGTAACCGCCAGGAAATACATTCTATACTCAACTCTTTTATCTCTAACTCGGCAGGTTATCAGCAAGGATGGTTCCTGCTGGATTGTGCTGACTATGCTGACAGGATAGACGACGGAACATTCTATCTGCCTTACAATGAATTGATCTCTGACTTTATTGAGTCAAACCAGCTACAGGTTGGGGCCGACTTGTGTCTCTTCATCATAGGCGGAGATGATGTCATTCCAATTCCACTGATAGAAGATCCATACGGGACATCTGATGATGGCCGCATGCCTACTGACATGGCCTATTGTTTTAGTGATACATTTTTAGCCGATTTGCTGGGAAGTGGCAACCATTGCATTGGTGAAGAGTATGTCAGAAACAATGTCTCGCGACTGCCTTTAGAGGACGGATCGATGAACTCGAACCCGCGAGATGACATAGAAAGATATTTGTCGCAATCTCTTAGATATATGTGTATTGGCATCGATGTAGATAAAACGCTGATGACTTCGCATCTGGATTGGGCAGATAACTCTAACACCATGTCTCATCACCTGCCATTGGTTTGCAATCATGAAGATGGCATCACTCATGGCGACATGTATGTGAGTCCCAAACTGAAGGCTAGAGACTCAAGTACCTGTGATGCCTACGTTTCGACGATGAAAAAAGCAGATATGTTGGTCTTCAACCTACATGGTGGCAATCAAAGAGGTGCTTCTGGATTCTATAGTAATGACGAAGCCTTCAGCATAGACATGATGCTGAAATCAAAAGCTCCGGTGCTGAACACTGTGGCATGCTTTGGCGCCCGGTATCATGGCTATGCTCGCAAAGACTCGATGTTGCTTTCAGCCATCTACAACGGGCCAGTCATGCTCTATTCCGGCTCGCTGATCTCTGTGCCTATGATGGATGATGCAAGCCAGCACTATCCAGAAGGAGCCACTCCGAAACCTGGATCAGGTTCGGAGAAACTGATGCCTATCATCTGTACTTATCAATATTCCGGAATGCCTGCCGGAAAGGCGATGTTGCTGGCAAAACTCGATTATTTCAGTGTCTATCGCGCCATTGAGCGTGATGACTTCTCCTTGGCGACCGCTATGATGTTCGGCCTATATGGCAACCCTATGCTTTACTTTCAGCGCATTGACGATGTAGTACTGCGTGCTCGAGAGGAACAGATATTTCCGTCCGAGGCCATCTCGAGTTCAACGCCTATCCATCTGAAGCATTCGCGCAGAGTGTATGAAAAGAACGACCATGAGCAATCGGCATCGTTGGTAGAAACAATCAGACAAACAGTTGACAATAACCTGAGTGTCATCCATCAGCAATTGGCAGAGCATCTATACCAGCAATTGGGACTGGAACCACGATGGCTCACCGCCATTGATGAGTTTGAGATGGAAGATCTGTGGGGCAACCTTCTTGATGGCTTCACTCTGGAATATGATGACCTCAGCAAGACCTTCGGCAATAAGACCTGGGTGGAAACAGACAAAGAGGGTCGTGTCACGAGAGTTACAACGACGAAGTAATAAATAATCCCAAATATAAATATGTCATTTTTTGGTTTCAAGTCTTCGAAGGAAGTCGAAGCAGAGAAGAAAAAAGCACTTGAGGCAGCAGCACAAGCAAATGCCTCATCAGTTAGTAACCTGGGCAGAGGTAGCCAAGTGAAGGTAGTTGTTCCTTATTTTGACGTCTTTGATCCCCGCCTGCAGGATGTAGGAGTCCCTGTGTCTGTACATACTACTATTACCTATGCCATTGAGAATATGCAGCTCTTCAATAGCCTCAATAAGACCGAGGCATTTTCTGATGATGCTTTCCAGCAGAAACTCAAAAGCACAGTCGCGAAATATATCAAAGGTGTGGTTGCAAATATCCCATCGGAAGCCCAGATTCCAGTGGTACAGTTGGAGCGTAAAATCATGGAGATTTCAGACTATATCCAAGCACGCGTGACACCTCAGGTTGAGCGTACCTTTGGCATTACCGTGCGGGCATTGGATGTCACGAACATCAATATCGATATAGACAGTCCTGGTTATCGTCATTTGAAGGCTTTAACTGCCGATCTTGAGCAAGAACGAGTTTTGTCTCAACACAGTATGTCAATGTCAAATGCTCAGCTACAACATGAAGCCGAGCAGAGTAATTTCCGTCTGAATACAGAACTGAATCAGTCGAATTTGCGGTTGAATAATACACTGAATCAGGATCAACTACGCATGCAGAGCCAGCTGAATCTGGATGCTATGCAGCGTCAGCAGGAGATGACACTAGGTGGGCAGGAAGAGATGCAGCGTATGCAGTTAGAGATGCAGAGACTTCAGAATATCGAGGCTCAAAAAATCCAGTTGGAGAATCAGCGAGAGACAATGCGCATCCAGCGTGAAGAGATGCAACGCGCTAGCAAGCTACAAACAGAGCAGACTTTCCTCGGAGCACATACCACAAATCTTCAGGCACAAGCAGGTACAGGCGCATTCGGACAAGTACCATCAATACCACCTATGCCAGGTATGAAATCAACTCCAATAGTACCACAAGTAAGCTATTATGTAGCCGTCAATGGTCAGCAAGCAGGTCCATTCGATTGGGGACAGCTGCAGCAAATGGTTCAGATGGGACAGCTTAACTGTCAGTCTTATGTCTGGACTCAAGGCATGACCAACTGGGAGTTTGCAGGCAACGTACAAGAGTTATCGATGCTCTTCATGAATCAGATGCCAGGAATGCCTCCGTCAATGCCAGGTTTCTAAAAATGACAAAGAGGTCATAGTCATCTAACATGTAGAGGGCTGCCACTGCAGATATCAATCACGCGGTAGGTCTATTGTCAGCAAAACTGACGCCCTACTGCGTGTTTCTTTGATAAAAAGACGCTATCTTTGCGCCTGATATTTTACTAACCTTTAACCATATTCTTCATTATGAATATTTTTATTTTTTTTCAGAAGTGCATGGATGACGAAGAAGTCCTTATGGGCTCTCGTGGTATTTATGTCATTCGTGAACGTGAAGATATTAGTCATGACCGAGTTTATTCTCTTTGGGGGCCACCGCAACGCTTTGCTGGTGAATTTAACAAGATTGTGTCTCCCTGTGAGCGATATGGCATTGAGGTGACGGATAGCGGATATGATCAGGTTTTCGGGAGAATCGTTCTCGAAGAAAAGGATGGCCACTTCGTGGAGCATCATATCTTGCCAGAAGAGGGTTATGGCAAGGAATGGCCCGTAGGTATGACACCAGAGCAGATTTTTGCAGAAATCTATGAACCTATGGGATACGATCCAGATTGTTTTCGAGGCCCCGGCAAGGATTGTTGATGTTCTACCTCCATCTAATGGTACATTCTGGGTTGCTCGTGATATGGACGGCACATTGCGAGCATTCAGAGACGAACCCATCTGGGATGAAGAATATGAAGAAGACTGGCAAGGTGAAATGCTATGCTTTATAGCTTCAGAAGAAAAGTATAGGATGATACATTGTGGCGAGAAAAAGTTGATTGATTCTGCAAACTAACAAAAAAACATAACAAATATTATTATAAAGAAAGCGGCCAATTACTACGTAGAAGCGGTTGAAAAATTGCAGAAAAAAGCTTATGAAGCTGCTATTAATCTTTTAAAATCATATTAAAAATCATGGCAACACAAACAGAAAAACTCATCATCGCGCACAATAAGGACGCACAGAATCGCAAACTTGTAGCAGCATACAATCAGAAGTCGATGATGGAGAAGAATGGTGTAGCACGGAGCGAAACCGCTCATAGCGCCTTTCTTGCTAATTTGCTTACTGGCAACGACATCCATTGTGTAGCTGGGGAGACACCTCTTATGTGGCTGCTCAACATCCTCATTGAGCGTGAGGACAATGCAACAGCGTGTCCCTCCAACTGATGTGAGCGTTGACGAGATAGAAATTATTATAGAAAACAAAGTCTTGTCCTCAGAGAATGGAACAAAGACTCAGATAGTACGCAAGGGTTATGATGACCTTTGCCAGACAGAACGTTATTATGCCGCATGCAGTTCGACGGCATCCGGCCGTAAGATGCAGATCTATGCGTTCCTTACGCCTGACGCAGTTGGCACCGAAACCTCAGCTACCAATAAGCACTTCATCCAGATTTCATATCAGGACGTGCTTGACACCATCATCACCCCTCTGCTTGACGGTGAGAATCTGACGAACGCCTTGCGCATCGAACTCGAAAACTACGTCGATGCGCTCAACCTCCCCACACTCGATGTCAAGGAGAACAAGCGCGTGGTGATGGCTATTACCCAGAAAGCCAAGCAGGACCTGCAAGACTACCTCATCAGAAACAAGGAACTCGTCAAGGCAGTACTCTCAGCTGTATGGAAGAAAACTGCAGGTAAGCCACTTACTCATGACGAACAGATCTTGGTAGGTTTCGCAGAAAACAAGAGGAACCTCTTTGCCGCTCTTGGTGCCGACTTCGCCAATTTCAGCAAGACGAGCTTCTTCGTCATCATCACAGAGAACGGTATCCCACGCATCGAATGCCACAGCAGTACTGACGTTGCAGTGCGCTATGCAAAACTTTATCAGCAGTATCATCCTGACTTCACCCCCAAGCAGCTCAACGATGCCTTCTCGGCTATAAAGGGTACCAATAACAATAAAACACTCTTTACCACTACAGCAATCCTCAAAACTACAAACAATCAGTCGATGTATGCCGAGATTCTTCCAAATCTTTGGTTTGAGAGCGATATGTGGACCACAACGAATATTTATTGGAGAAAGCTGCTCACTTTAATAGAAACCAACAATGCAGACCCGGCTGTTGGTTTCACCTATGAGGTATGTTAGCATTATGATATACAACACCATAACCGAATTTGAATCTGCCAAGCCTGAATATGCAGGCTTGGTAGAACTATCTATCTTAGGCTGGCTGGAGCAATATGGAAAGGACATCGCCATCGTGGTTTCCGACAGCTGGGAAGACGCCAAAATTGTGTATCACCGCTATACACAGAAAGGCTATAGGTTGCTGGATGAAAATCCTTTCGGCAATAGTGAAGGCATAGCAGGTGTAATCAGTTGTTATCAGTTAACAGTTAACAATTAACAGTTAACAATTAACAGTTAACAATTAAGCTCCGCGATGTCGCACAACTAATGAATGGTTACTTATGATTTTAA
>JAZLJN010000050.1:0-82811 GCA_045617885.1 Bacteroidales bacterium
AAGGAGGAGCGTGAGAACGGTACCTTCAAGGCTGTCATCGAGGGTCAGATGGAGGCTATGTACACCCTCTCAGCTGAGGACTTCGCTAAGTGTGTAGTTGCTTACGAGCCAGTTTGGGCAATCGGTACTGGTCTGACCGCTACCAGCGAGCAGGCTCAGGAGGTTCACGCTTTCATTCGTGCCTCTATCGCTGCTAAGTACAATGCTGAGGTAGCTGACAACTGCTCAATCCTCTATGGTGGCTCTTGCAAGGGTAGCAATGCTCCTGAGCTCTTCGCTCAGCCAGACATCGACGGTGGTCTGATCGGTGGCGCTGCTCTCAAGGTTGACACCTTCATGCCAATCATTGAGGCTTGGAAATAATCTGTTGCCCATAAACATGAATAGTGAATAGGGTTCTGTTTTATGAGCTCTATTCACTATTCGTTATTCAATACTAACTCCAATAATCAAGTGATACTTTCCATCATGATGAAGAAATTTCTTATTATAATGCTCTTCGCACTCGCATTCGTTCAGATATGTTTTGGTCAGAAAGTGACCAGTGCAACAGGTATCTGTAGTTATCTGCAAGTGACAGGTCGCGTACAACTTCTGCAGGATGGACGTCTCACGGATTTGTTAGGAACCCAACCCAAGACCTATTATGCAGGAACGACAAAGACGAATAATCAAGGAGTCGTAACTGGAATGGGTTACAGAATACGCGTCTTTTCAGGCAATCAGCAGAATACCTCCAAGAACAAAGCCTACACTATTCAGAAAGAGATGAATGAACTGCTTCCTGACCTGAAGACTTATGTAGTATTTAAGACACCGAATTGGCGCCTTCTGGTGGGTAATTACCGTACCAGTGAAGAGGCCAATGCAATACTCCGCGAATTAAGACGCCAGTTTCCTGCCTATGGCAAGGAGATGTTTGTGGTCAAAGAGGAAATAGAACTTTAATATTTTAGTATTTTATAATCTGATTTGATTTCATCTGATCTTTTTACAATAAATGAATCAGACAACATCGGATTATAGCACTAATTACCAGACAAATTACAATGACAGAAGAACTCATATATCCTGCTGAACTTACCAATCAGTTGGCTGACGGCATCCGTGAGACACTCAATCTTATCGGAGAAGATCCTACACGCGAAGGTTTGATTAAGACACCAGAGCGAGTTGCTAAATCAATTCAGTTTCTCACCAAAGGCTACGAACAGGATCCAAAGGCGGTGCTCCAGGGTGCCATGTTCCGTGAGGATTATCGCCAGATGGTAATCGTGAAGGATATTGACTTCTATAGTCTCTGCGAACACCACATGTTACCATTCTTCGGTAAAGTTCATGTGGCCTATATACCGAACAAATATATTGTCGGGTTGAGCAAGATTCCCCGTGTTGTAGAAATCTTTGCCCGCCGACTTCAGGTCCAGGAACGCCTCACTATGCAGATTAAGGATTGCATACAGGAGACACTTAACCCGTTGGGAGTAATGGTAGTGATTGAGGCATCGCATCTATGTATGCAGATGCGTGGCGTACAGAAGATGAATACCACCACTACGACGAGCGACTTTACCGGTGCATTCACAGACATAAAAACCCGAGAGGAGTTCCTCAACCTCATCAGCAAGCATTAACCTCTATACTAATTTCACACATCTTTTATTATGAAAAAGTACAATTACATACCTTTAGTGCTATGCCTCTCTGCACTGTCAACCAACATGTTCACCTCTTGTGTATCAGATGATGAGGAACTGCAGGAAGTACAGATAGATAAAAAAATGATAGTTGGTTCATGGGTAGATGCTGCACGTCCATCTGAACACTGGAAATATGAACCCTTGAATGCTGATGGTACGGGTACTGGCGTATTCTGGGATACGGCAGATGATATGACATACGAGGATGCTGCAAAAGGTCCTGGTCTCTTCCAATATTATTTTAACGAAACAGGTTTGATGCGTCTCTATTGGATGGAGATGAACAATTCATACTCAAGTCCTGACACAGATGCCCCATATATTATTGATGTGCTTAATTCGACAACGATGACCTACCACTCGCAGGGCAACTCCCGAAATACGCACACCTTCAACCGTCAATAACTCTCCGCCAGGCTTCTTAGTCCTGAGTAATATAATCATAACAAGGTCAAAATGTCACGTCCTGTCAAAATCACTCTTTGGAGTCTTGCCGGAATCCTCTTTGTTATTACAGCGGCCATTGCTGTAGTAGTAAATATTGTATTCTCAAAAGAGAAACTGACTCCGATTGTGCGCCAACAACTACCTAAGTATATTACAGCCAATGCAAAGCTGGATAATGTTGAACTCACATTCTTCTCTACTTTCCCAAACTTTTCTTTGCAGCTCAATGAACTGTCACTAATAAATCCGAAAGATGGTGCAGCCAATGACACATTATTAAAAGTGAAGGAACTGCAGGCAATTATTGACGTAATGTCTTTCATAAAGCAGGACAAAGTGGATATCACAGCCTTCCATTTGAATGACGGATATGCCAATCTCTTCATTGCAGCAGACTCTACTACCAATTTTGATATCTTTGTTGCTTCAGATAATGAAGATAACACATCCTCTATGTCTTTGAATGAAGTAAACCTAAAAGACATCAAGCTTAACAATGTGAATCTCTGTCTTGTTGATCAAACTACAGCTATCAATCTGGGTATTGAAGGTTTTGATGCAAACATACAGGGTGAGACACGACTGCTTGACCTTGGTGCCAAAATCCGCCTAGATTCTTATGCACAGGCATTCAATTATGCAGATTCTCTCTCCAGCTTCTTTATGGAGGGACTCAAAATACCTGCTTGCGAATTGGAAATGCAAGATACGCTTCATCTTGCACTTCGTTTCACAACAGCCTTTGAAAAGATGGGATTCACTTTGCTTGGACAAGAGGCTTTCCAGATGAGTACTGGAGCTCTTCAGATGCAGGACGTAAATATCCAGATAGCCGATAAGGAGTTGACTGAAGCTGGCATGAAAGTATTGCTCGATTCGCTGACATTCCGATTGACTGGAAAAGATCCTCTTGATCTTCATGTTACTGACGTATCTCTAAATCTTCCTCTGGCGTCACTTTCCGGTGGTGTTCAAGCTCAATTCGATGTCAAAGCAGCAACAACAACCCTTAAGACCAAGGCTGACGGACTTTTGCTCAATAACCTTCCTGTCAGTTTATCAGGTAAGATAGAGGCAAGTCAGACGATGGATCAGCTGTCATTCTCTGAAGGCAATATTCAGGCTGGTCAGGAATCTATCAATCTAAATGCTGAGTTGCAGCGGCTTGACTCTTTGACTAATCAGGTGAACGCCAGCTTCAATCTTGCTCCAACAACGATTGACCGTCTGCTATCACTTGTTCCTGCTTCATTCAGGAAACAACTCAATGGTATGAACGTGCATGGCAACCTGAATCAACTGGAAGGCAATGCTTGTGTCACCATGGAAACTGGCAAACCGGTTGAACTGGAGAATTTCGATATCAAAACATCTGTATTAAATCTCAAATATAATGATGCTCAAGCAATGAGCGCAGTTGCCCAGGCTATTACATTCGAGTCACATTATCCTGTAGAGAATCAACGAATGTCTGCTACGAAACGAGAGCAACAGATCAAACGTCAGAAGGCAACAAATACCAAACGTCGTAGCCGACAAGCTCTTGAAGCCAGTTTCATGCAGGCTAAACTGACTGGAGATCAGCTTCATTTTGAGATGCACGACTCCATGAATGTAGTAGCAGATCTGCCTCACGCCACATTCAATGGCACCTTCTCTGATGAGATTCTTCAGGATTCGCAGTCACTGCCTTTTATTGCAGCTGATTTCTCATTCACCCAACTTAATGCAACTGCTGATACGATCAAACTGAATACACATGACCTGACGGGCTCATTTACGATGGCTGATGGTATGCGAGGCATGAAAAAGTATTATGAGGCAAGTTTTGACAGTCGTGATGCAGATATCCAGATGGGCAAGAGCACTTCGATCAAAGCTGGACCACTTACCATTGAGGCATCATCTGTCTATGATCACGAACAGAAGGATCTGTTGCTTCGATATAATCCTCTTCTCAACGTCACTCTTGCTGATGGAGACATCCGACTTGCAGAAGCTCCGTATCCATTCGTAATTCCTACGATTGACTTCGACTTCAACCTCGGTAAATTCCTGATTCGTGACAGCCAGCTTCGATATGGTGGCAGTGACTTCCGTCTGACGGGTGAGGTCAAGAACTTGCGAGAGTATCTCAAAAAGGAATCAGACCTTCTTGCTAATCTGCATCTGAAATCCAAGCAGACAGATGTATATCAACTGATGGATCTTGCGGATCAACTTGTCGGACCTTCAGACAGTACGGCTACAGCGGCACCAAGTGATGCCGAAGCTTACATCAATGCAACGCTGTTAGACCATCAGAGTACTGAAACACGCAATACGGATGCGAATGGAGCTGATCCGTTCATGGTGCCACAAGCTATTGATATGACTCTGACCACGGAAATTGACAAGACGATTGTAGGTGAAAACGAGTTCAATAATCTTGGAGGAAAACTGTTCATCAAGGATGGAAACCTCGTACTGGAAGAGATGGGCTTCAGTAGTAAGGCTGCTAAGATGCAACTTACAGCCCTCTACCGCACCCCACGTAAGAACAATCTTTTTGTTGGTGCAAATTTCCACCTACTTGATATAAATGTGGAAGACCTGATTCGTATGATCCCAGAGATTGATACAATCGTACCAATGCTTCGATCATTTGAAGGAAAGGCAGAGTTTCATCTGGCAGCTGAGACTAATCTCTTTGGCAACTATGATGTCAAGATGAGTACACTCAAAGCAACTGCTGCCATTGAGGGCAAAGACCTTGTACTACTGGATGGCGAAACCTTCTCAACTATTTCAAAGTATCTACTCTTTAATAAACAGACGCGTAATCATATTGACACGCTCAGTGTAGAGATGGCGGTTAACCGTAAGAAAATGACGCTCTACCCAATGCTCATTGGCATGGACAAGTATCAGGCGGTAATCAGCGGTAGTCATGACCTAACAGACAATATGCCTTTTAACTATCACATTTCAGTTACAGATTGTCCTGTAGTAGGCGGACATATTGGTCTTGACATCAACGGCGATCTAGAAAAGCCTGAAGAATTTGATTTCAAGGTTGTAGGTTGTAAATACGCCAGCCTGTATAAACCAGAACGACGGAATATCACACAAAGCCAAGTTCTTGAACTCAAATCACTTATTTCCGATGCTCTTAAACGAACGGTAAAGGAGCAATAAAAAAATAAAAACTGCCTGACTCAAATCATCCGAGTCAGGCAGTTTTTTTTTGAAGTTATTTCAAATTACCAGCAGAAGCCAACGGCAATCTGGTAATTGTCAGTGTTCTGCTTCAGGAAGTCCTCATATACATTATTGTTGATCCAATAGGTGTACTGATAGGTGAACTTCGCAGCAAGACGCCAGTACTTAAGAACAATACCGATTTCAGGTGCAGCACCGTTAAACCAGTTAATTTTTGAATAATCGTTACGGAAGCTAGTAGTCCAGGTATTCTCGTTCATGAAATCAAAGGCAACGTCATTCTTTGATTCCTCAAGTGCCTTATAGCAGCTCGTTGAATCGAAAGTATCAAAACCGCCACCATGATAACCAACACCAAAGTGGATGAAGATAGGTTCCCATACATGCCAAGAACAACCAATAGAGAACGATGCTTCATAATCGAGTTTATTGTCAATTGGCTGATAGTCGCCACGTGGATTAGCTTCCAGCTCTTCATAGTTGAAGATCAAAGGATCCTTACTACCTGATGCAACCTCTTTATTAGTAATGACACCCTTTGGATATGAGCGCATCGTACCAAGATCAATTGCCATGTTATTAGCCATGAGTGAACCATACCAACCATATGAACGTGACTGATAATAGTTGCCCCATGAAAGACCAACCATGTTAGGACTCCAAGCAAACATCAATGTACGTGCGTGGTCATCACGACGCATCTTTGCCTTACGGATAGCGGTAAGCATGGTGGCAGCCTGCATTGAGAGGTCATTACAGCCATTCTCAACAATCTGCTCATACATATCCTGTGCACGCTCATAATTGTCCTGACCGAAATATGTCTGACCCATATTGTCGAGTGCCTGGCAGTCAGAGAGGAAGTTTTGCTGTGTAGCGAAGAGCTGCGAACGGATATAGTCAGAAGAATTATAGCGGAGCATCTTGCTATAATACTCACCTGCCTTCTTATACTGATGGAAGTTCTCTGACTGAAGCGCAAGGTCGCTCCACTGCATCATACTATCACAGATAGTGATGTGATTAATGATATTGACAGAGTCACTCGAGAACTCAGGGCAGTAACGGCAAAGTTCGTAGTCATCCTTCGCCATCTGGTAATTACCATCACGGAACTCCTCCTGTGCCTTCTCAAAATAGAGGAAGAATGGGCTGCGGAGCTTTGAATAAGGGTCGCTGACAGTATATTCAAATTTCTGCTTATCCATCAATGGGAGTGGCATACGATAATCCTGGAAACCCTCAACCTTAATCACAAGACGACGGCCACTATAGTCCTGACCAGGAGCCTGGGTGATAAATACGATAGAGTAGGTCTTCTTACCAGCAATAGAATCAACGGTAATGTCCAGTTCGTTGTCATGACTTGACTCAAATGCGATGTCAAAAGGCTCGCTGGTGATGAACTGAACCAAAGCCTCATGGCGGTCACCACATGGATATACACCAATTCCTTCGGTAGTTTCCTGAACGTTCAGGATTTTCAAGTCCTGGGCAAAAGTAGCTAACATTATGCCAAACAGGAATAGAATAGATAATACTTTCTTCATGATAATATATAAATAATGTGTAATTTTTATCAAATGTTGAAGTTGTCAAGGTTAAATACCTCGTCGCGAGTACGTTCACGAGAGCCATCATCATACATGTTAGGCTGCCATGTGCGAACCTCAATGCTTGGATTTAGGCTATCCTCAAAGTTAATCATAAGGAAGAGCCAACCCACGTCGCTATAGGTGCTGGAGTTCCAATACTGTTTAAGAGTAACGCCATAGATCTTATCACGCTTAGGATGCTTAATTACGGATACATCCTCAAACTTAATGTTGATGTAACTGTTGCGCTTAAAGGTTTTCTTGAGTTTCTCAATGTACTGCTCCTTGTTCTGAATCTGATATTCTACAGCCACATTGCCAAGCGTACTCATCATGTTATTCTGATCTTTCTTTGGATCTTTCTTCTTCAAAACCTTACCAGTGATGATAAGAGCATCATTGCTATAAACCTTATTGAGATAATCAATATCCTTACGGTTGTATGCAGTACGGAATACCTCCACGAAATCAAGAATCACCTGACGACGAGCCAAATCCTCCTCAGGGATGTTTTCAAGAATAACGTCGGAATAGTTATGCTTTTCAATAGCCATGTTGACATCAGTCAGTTCACCCATTGGGCTAAAAGTAAATACCATACTCTGGAACTGGCTGTTGAGGTCAGCATCAAGAACGAGTACAGGAATGTCACGCACTTGATAACCACGACCGCCCATGAGCTCAATGACACGAGTCTCAACTTCGCTAACGCTACATGTGATAGGACTCGAATCCCAAAGAGTCAAGATTGACTTAATGAGTTCCTTTCCGTTAGCATCCTTTTCATTGATGAATGCCTTTAGTTTGTCCTTCAGTTTCTTGCCATCCTGAAGTACTGACTCATTGAATGCAGAGAGAAGAGATGAGGTTGAAGCCTCAATATTCTCTTTTACCTGAGCGCTTACAGTACCTTCCACAATTGATACTTCAACCTGCTGAGCATGCAAATTAGTCAGGCAGATTAAAGAGACAAATAGTGAAAGGACAAAAATCCTTAAATGTTTCATTTTTTTAATTTATTGTGTGATTGAATATTTGCTGCGGTTTTGTAGACGAATTGTTCTTGTGAACTCTCTCTTCAAACAAAGAAAGAATATTATGCTGAGGAATATTAGTATAGAGCAAACCTTCAAGTGTAGCCGGCTGATCAGTATCAAGTTGATCAAGCGGGATAGAAAGTAGCAGCATATTATTATATCCAAAAGCGATATTACGGAGAATAAGAATACCTGTTAACTGCCTCTTCTCAACAGAATACTGCACAGCCGCAAATGGTTCCATTACCTCTTCACTACAGAGTGCAGCAAGAAGATTGTCCCAATTCATTGTCCATTCTAATACTGCGTTACCATACTGGCGATGTGTGACATGTACCTTCAATTCCTTGCGACGAACCTTACCCAACAAGAGATTTCTGACTGACTCCTTCGGATAAGAAGAGCAATAAACCGGCATCACCTCTTTATTGGCCCCCAATCCATAATAAGTATCTGTGCGCAACGAGTCAATATAAAGAGCTTGACCCACTGTATGGTAAATATCAGGAGTTGTAGATGGAACAAGCTCATCTACGTCTGGAAGAAAGATCGTAAGAGGAGCACCTTTGAAGTTTTTGAACATCTCGCCCTGACGTGCATCTTCCTCCTTCTTGTCTGTTCCAAAGATCAGTTCACGCTCCTTAGGGAAAGAGAGGCGAAGCGTCTGGTCGTCTGAACCTCCAGTTACAAGAAGCTTGTAACGGTCGGCCTCTTCATTGATCTTTATTGAATGAACATATTTCAATACAGGTATAACCTTAGAGAAAGAGGTAAATCCTTGTGAACCGAAAGGTGTTGCACCAAGAAAGAGCCGCACATTACGTTCTTTGAGCCACTGGCTACGTTCAGCATCATTCTGCTTAAGCAACAATTCAAGGAGCATACGTTCTGAACCTCTCCAAAGATGAGGATTCAGCACCTGCTGATGTTCTTTAGAGAATAAGGCGACGCCCATGTGTGTATATTCTCCCTTTGAATTACGCTCTTCATGAATCTCCACAGTCACTGGTATGTTCTTGCGTGCCTCGCGTAACTGCTGTAGCAGGATGGTCTCTTCTGCAGATAGCATATTAGGAGAAAAGATGAGCCATACTAAAGAGATGGCAGTAATCAATAGCTTTTTCATAGTTATTGGAATTACAGATATGAATCAATTTTGTAGCCATAGGAAAGGAGCACTGTCATCCAGTCATCTTTAGCTGCCTGTTTAGCAAAACGCTTCATCTTGGTACTTTCAACTGGATTAAGCTTAAAGCCTCGGTTGATACCAATAGAATATCCTTTGGCAATCTCATCATAAGCTTCAGGACAACCCATATCAGCAGCCAGATGTAGGTTGAAGACATAAGCGTCAAAATCCTTGCTGACGAGAGCAGAGAGCGCTAACTCATAGATAGCATCTTCATTGCCTGCATTAGCAGCCTTAAGCAGGAGTCGCTGTGCCTCCTGAAGATTTGGTTTCTCATTATGCAGATACATATAACCCAAGCGATAGGTAGAATACACGTCACCAGCCTCATCACCCTTCTGGTAGAAGTAGAGAGCTGAATCCTGCATAGTAGTATTGATATCACGCTGCTGGTCACTGATGCACATATCACCCTTAACGCCATACCATTCCTTGTGCTTCTGACTCTTCATCAAACTGCTCCAAAATTGAGCTGATTTGATGTATTTACGACGAAGAATGATATTAAAAACATCATCTGTATAGGCTTTGTGATAGAAATAACTTGCAAGCCATGCCTTTGCACGGGCATCAGAACGATTCAGTCCTAAGACGTTCATGCACTCAACAGCTTTGCCCTCATCCTGCTTGGTACCAATACCATAGAAATAAAGAATCGCGAGAGGATAATTGTAATTCACATCCTTTACGGCATCCTGCTTCACTTTTTCGAAAAGCTCATCAAGTTTCTCATGCTCTTCTTCCATTACCTCATTGTTACCAAAGGTGTAGCCATTCTCGGTCTTGAAGAGAGAACATGTGAAAGAAGATCCTGCTTTTGATTTGTTTCTTCCTTTCTCATCTACGTAATTGGACATACTTGTAATATCACAGCTCAAAATGCCAGGTGCTTTCGATTTGCAATTAAAAGTATATACAATTGTGGCATTCTTTGTCCTGTCAAGATTTTCTTTCTGCTCTACATAGTTGTTGACATAATTACTGATAGATGGACCAAAAGGAATTACACCAGAGAGATTATTGACCAAACTCTTGCCCCACTTGAAGAGTGCATTGCCAGCAATATAATTCTTATCAACCTCAATCTTGAAGGTGAAGCCAGAAGGATCTACTTTAGCACGCACACGTTCGTTCAATACCTCATATTTTGTATCTGACATTATATTGGTCTTCTGAAGGTAACTCTTGGTTACGACAAGCGCACGACGGAATGGCGTGCTGTCATCCTCATCAACATTAACAATTCCAGAATGATTAGAGAAAGTGACAATCAAATCATCATTACCGTCATCCTTGAAATCAAAGATCCACTGTTCACGTCCATCACCCAACATCATATCTGATACCCAGTGTCCAGTCATATCTTTAGAATTAAGCTGTGGGACAGAAGGAACTTCAGTAGTAGGAACTGTAGGTGGATTCAGCTTATAGTATGACAAGAAACTGAACGAGGGATTTCCAAGTTCTGGAATAAGAGTGCTCTTTGGATGAGTTTCTGAAATCGATTCTATTTTTTTGTTGTCAACTTCTACCAATGGAACAAGTTCTATTTCCTTTATTTCAGGTTGTGATTCAACTATCTGATCAGCCATAATCTGATCAGTGATAATTTGAATGCTTTCGGTGTTGGATGCAAGACTCTCCTTCATCTCATCCTCCTCGAAGTGAGAAACCTGAAGGATATCCTCAAGTTTTCGGAGTCGCTCGCTTGGTTCCTTGATCAGATTTTCATTAAATTCGAGTGTAAGATATTTACGGTACATGAAAACAGCACCTTGTAATGCCTCCTTCGAGCCATTTCGCTGGTACATCTCATAATAGATGTCTGCCTGACGTAGATAAACGGGAGGGAAAGAAGGAACAAGTTCTGCTAATTCATTGAGGCAAGCAATAGCTGCACTGTCCTGACCTCTGCGCTGTAGGAGCTGCGCCTTCATGAATGGTTCATACACTTGGCTTCGCATCACCTGGGCTTGAACCAGATGCGGAAGAAGCATAAGACCAGACAACATAAAAATATGTCTCTTTTTCATAAGAATTCAGTTTAGGATTACTTATTATCACCATACATGACCTTACGCTTGTCGAACTTAGCACTCTGGATATTCTTCAGAGCAGCACGCATTCGTTTGTATAGTTCGGAAATACCCAATTCACGAACCTGATCTTCGGTTACATTCGTGCGAAGGAAGAGACGAAGCCCTGATTTTTCTGCCTTAGCAAGCTCCATCTTTGAATTACGTTCAGTCAATGTGATTGCCATATCGCAAAGGTAATACTGCATTGGGTATTTACCGGTAGTAGTATTGCCTTCGGTCTCATGCTTGTATTCTACCTTGATAAGCAAGTCAGCAATCTCAGCATTTGGAGCAGGTTTGTTGCCAGCACGCTTCATAAGGGCATTGATAGAATCATTCATGAGAGGATAAATCTCCATATCCATCTCTGCATAATAGGTAGGAGTTGGATCAAAGGCAGTAAGAATCATATTCGCCTGTTTTGGCTCAAGAGCAAGATGCTGTGTCATCTCCATAGTGAAGATATTGCTTGGCAAAGTAGAAGAGAGAGACTGAAGATCTGTATAAACGGTCAACTTAGCTTTATCCTTATTTGGAGCAACATTAATGCGGGTCTTTGCTCTTCCCTTACCATCGGTCTTAACCTTCTCTATTACCTTACCATCATCTGAAATCTTAAAGGTGAGAGGGAGTGCACTCACTGGAAGATTGTTATAAGTAGCGGTCACCATGATATCCAGAGGCACCTCTTCACCCTTTACCATCGGACAATTATCTCTGTCCAACTTCAGGACGATATCATCAAGACTATGTACAAACTCATTGTGAAGAATGTCCACGAGGTCGCCTTCATCACAACTGAGCGGCTTATGAATCATAGGAATAATACCGCGAAGAGCCGTACTGTACTCGGTAGCAGCTCCGTATAAATCACCACTCTGGCGTAGTGAACGAGCCTTCTTGATACTTTCGTATGTGTTAGTAGTAATGGCACTATAAAGGGAATCGCTGAAAGCTTTGAGATTGCTTACCTCCATCTCACAAAGTACCCAGCATTCATTATCCTGGGAATATGACTCCAAAGTTTTGAAGAATGAACTGTTTTCTGCAGCAGTAACCAGTACCTGATGCTGGCTGATTGGTTCACGACCCTCATCAAGCAGACGTTTCTGATATGAATTCTCCTCTTTGGTCAAATTTGTCAGACCAATAAGTTGATTGATCGCATTATGACGTGCCTCACTAACTGTACTTCCGGTAGAAACAATTTTCTGAGAAGTAGGAGTAGATTGAGGGGGAGTAGTTACCCATTTAGGCAGATTTGTCTTGTTCTGTGCAATGATTGGCATTGAAGCCAGCATTAATAAACCGAGTACTGTACTTTTCATTATTTTAATTGTTTTTCTGTTGTCGTAAGATGTGATGTAATTAAATTAACGTGCAAATATAATTATTAATAATGTTATAAACAAATTTTGTCTATATTTTTAATAAATCAGCTTGTTTTTTTGCAAATTAGTGTTAATTATGTTATTTATTCCTATCACCAAGCATATATTGTCGAGGTGATTGACCCGTATTTTGTTTAAAAAATTTACCGAATGCGGATTGTGACGGGAAATTGAGATGAAAGGCTACTTCCTGTGCCGAATATCCCGAATAATGGAGCAGTGACTTTGCTTCGGCTATCACATATTCACTTATCCAGTCAGAAGGGCTCTTTCCGCTATACTCTTTCACTACCATAGACAAGTATTTTGGAGTTACAAACAATTTGTCTGCATAAAACTGAACCATCCGTTCATGTTGATGATACTTTGCCAATATTTCCATAAAGCGTTCAAAGAGTAATTGTGTTCCTCTCGATACTGTATGGTCAATGTCCAAATCCTCCGCTTTATTGTCGCGCATCAAACCTAAGACAGATAATAGAAATGCCTGTAATAGGCTTTTCACGATCTCATCTGTTTCTGGAGTGTTCTTTGAAAGAGAACTCTTAATCAATTCATAAAATGGAATCAATAAAGAAAGCTGATCTATAGGAACAGGCGCATGAAAATGTTGTTTAACTGGAAGAAAGCTTTTTGCTCTCTGCATCATATCATACGGCATCGAATCCAATAGTTCACTGGAGATAAGGATGGCATAGGCATCCAAATTTTCTGAACCAAGAAACTGAATGATATTTTCTGGCATATTGACCAGGATGCTTGGTTTGTCAACCATATTCTGTTCAAGGTTGACAGTATATTCCAGTTTCCCTCTTACAACTATTAATATGGTAATTGCATCAATGCGACAAGGTTCCTCAAACAGATATTCCTGTCCGATATGGTCAGAGATCATCATCTTGCCTTTGTAATCAAGCACCGTGGAGAGCCTGTTACTACATAGCTGGCCAATTGTAATCTTATTTAGTTTCATAAATCTAACTATTTAGGCCACAAAAGTACAAAAAAAAGGAAATATTGGCAATAAAAAGGGTCAAAAAATTGCCCAAAACTGAAATATCAGCAAAAAAAAGCGAAATTTACTCCTTTTTTCACTCATTATTTAACACTACCTTTGCAGCCGAAAAATGGATATAACCATTACTTAATATATAATCTTTGATAATTCATTATTCAAATATTTCTGACTAACGACTTATGAAGAAACTAACTTTATCCGCATTGATTCTGACAATGAGCGCCGGAGCGATGGCACAAAGTGTCTATCTGAGCCTTGACAGTTGTCTGTCTCTTGCCGTAAACAACAATAAGGAGATTGCTATTACTCAAATGAAACAAGAGGTGGCTACTCTGAACCGTAAAGAGGCATTTACACATTATCTGCCTCGCATCGAAGCCACTGGTGCCTATCTCAGAACAGAGAAAGAACTCTCCCTAATCAGCGACGAACAGAAAAATGAATTGAGTAATCTGGGTACTATAGTTGGTACCGAATTAAGTCCAATCATTCAGGGAGCCGCCCAGCAGAATCCACAAATGGCTCCTCTCTTTCAACAAATCGGAGGAATGGCAACTAACTTAGTTCCTGCAATGAATGGTTTAGGGCAAGGACTTGTAGATGCTTTGCGTACCGATTCACGCAATGTTACTGCTGCTGCCATTATGCTGACTCAACCACTTTATATGGGCGGAAAGATTGTAGCTTATAACAAGATTACAAATTATGCAGAACAGATAGCAAAGGCTCAATCCAATCAGAAGATGCAGGATTTGATCGTACAGGTTGAGACGGCATATTGGCAAATTGTTTCGCTCGAAAGTAAACGCGAGTTGGCGCTTGGATACAAAAATCTGATTGACACACTTGACTTTAACGTTCAGCAATTAATTCAAGAGGGAATGGCATCAAAAGCCGATGGTCTTAGTGTTAAGGTTAAGAAGAATGAAGCTGATGTCACACTTATTCAGATTGATAACGGTTTGGCACTTTCACGAATGCTGCTCTGTCAGTTATGCGGATTGGATGTCAATACGGATCTTCACCCTGTGGATGATGTCTTGAGTATTCCATTAAGTGAATCTCAACATTCAGCCATCCAGTGTATTGAGTCAGCTATGACCAACCGCCCAGAAATAACTTCTCTTGACTATCTTGCCAAGATTTCAAATGAGAAAGTAAAGATTGTCCGATCTGATTATCTTCCCAAGCTTGCTTTCAATGCCAATTATCTTTGGAGCAACCCCTCTATGTTCAATGGATTTGAGAAAAAGTTCAAAGGCATGTGGGCAGTAGGTTTGATGGTCAATATCCCGCTGGTTAATTGGGGCGAGGGCTATTATAAGGTAAAAGCTGCCAAGACAGAGGCCAGAATTGCAGAAACCAACCTTGAAGAGGTCAGAGAGAAGATTGAACTGCAAACGACACAATGCGCCCAACGTGTCATTGAGGCTTCCAATCGTGAAGAGACTGCACAAAGAAGCATGGAAGAGGCAGAAGAGAATCTCCGCTTTGCTACACTCGGCATGAATGAAGGAGTAATTCCAATCAGTAATGTCCTGATGGCACAAACCGCATGGCTTTCGGCAAAATCAACCGTAATAAGTGCTCGAATTGACCGTTGCCTTGCAGAAGTCAATCTGAAACGTGCGATGGGTACTCTAAACTATTAATCATTGCACAGAAATCAAAAAAAATACATTCCGTTCATTTGAGAATTTGAACTTTCAACCGATTAATCAAATAATAGAGATATAACAATGAAGAAGAACAGTAATTTGGTAGCCACAATCTTCGCTGCCGTAATCATATTAGCCATGATCATCATAGTAGTAGTTGGTCTTTGTTTGCCAGAGCGTGCCGAAACCATTCAGGGCGAGGTAGAAACTACAGATTATCGAGTATCGAGCAAAGTTCCTGGCCGTGTGCTTGAAATCCGTGTACAAGAGGGTGACTTTGTACACAAGGGAGACACACTTGCCATCCTTGAAGCTCCGGATGTAACTGCAAAACTTGATCAGGCAAATGCTCTTTTCGAAGCAGCACAGGCACTTGACGAGAAGGCTCGTAACGGTGCACAAAAAGAGCAGATTGCCGGCGCATACGAAATGTGGCAGAAGGCTAAAGCAGGTCTTGAAGTGGCAGAAAAGAGCTACAAGCGTGTAGTCAATCTCTTTGATAAAGGAGTAATCTCCGAACAGAAACGTGACGAAGCCAAAGCTCAGTATGATGCTATGACTGCTACCGAAAAGGCAGCAAAAGCCCAGTATGAAATGGCGCTCAATGGCGCTCGTCAGGAGGATAAGAAGGCTGCCAATGCAAAAGTCAAGCAGGCACAGGGTGCTGTGAGCGAAGTAAATTCGTACATTCATGAGACTATCCTAACAGCAATGGCAGATGGTGAGGTAACAGAGATTTTCCCCGAACTTGGCGAATTGGTAGGCAGTGGAGCACCAGTTATGAACGTGGCAATGACTGGTCAAGTCAGCATTCTCTTTAATGTTCGTGAGGATCTGCTCCCTGGTCTTACCGTCGGCACAGAAGCTGATGCTTTTCTTCCTGCATTTGACAAGACCATCCGCATCCGCATCACCCGCATTAAGAGTGTTGGCAATTTTGCCGTTTGGAAAGCTACCAAAGCCTCTGATGGCTATGATCTGAAGATGTTTGAAGTTCGTGCCGTTCCTGCTGACGGTACAGATCTGAAAGATGTCCGTTCAGGTATGTCTGCCATTCTCAAAAACAGGGAATAATCAGATTTTTTGAGTATGAATCACCCGATTATCACAATAAGCCTGCGTGAATTCAGACAATATCTGCGTCGTCCGCTTCTTCTCTTCTGCCTGCTGGTTGCTCCAATCATCACTATCGTATTCTTTACGTCGTTGATGTCTGGCGGTCTTCCCAAAGACCTTCCGGCGGCTGTAGTAGATATGGACGATACGCAGGTGACGCGCAACTTCATCCGCACCATGGATGCCATGGAGCAAACTGAAATTGTAGCGCACTTCCATACTTTCTCTGAAGCTCGTGAGGTGATGCAGAAGGGGCAGATCTATGCCTTCTTCTATATTCCAAAAGGATTGACAGAGGATGCTGTATCAAGCAAACAGCCACATGTTTCGTTCTATACCAACGAGACTTACTTCATTCCGAGTGCGCTCCTGATGAAAGACATGCGAATGGCTGCCGAAATGCTTGGCATTGCTATCACACGTGAATCTCTTTATGGCAGAGGTCTGACGCCTGATCAGGCAATGGGCATCCTTCAGCCAATTGTCATCGAGAAGCATCCTTTGGGAAATCCCTATCTTAACTATTCAGTATATTTGAGCAATATTATTCTTCCAGGTATTCTCTTCATCCTCACAATGCTCTGTTCGAGTTATGTGATAGGTGAGGAGTGGAAGATGGGTCGCCAGCGTCAGACTTTCAAAGAGGCGGGGTGTTCTGCCGTAGTTGCTTTGGTGGGAAAGTTACTTCCTATTACACTCATCTATTCGCTCTTTATTCTGTTTATTGATGTTTATCTTTACAAGTTCCTTGAGTTTCCGTGCCATTGCGGAGTATTTCCCATGTGGCTCTGGGGCGTAATGGGCGTGATGGCTTCACAAGGATTGGCTATTCTGGCATTCGGAATCTTTGCAGGTCAGATGCGATTCTCCATGAGCGTTTGTTCGCTTTGGGGTATTCTGGGATTGTCTCTTTCTGGTTTTACATTCCCTGTTTCTGCCATGCATCCTGTATTGCAGTATGCTTGTAATCTCTTCCCTTTGCGTCATTATTATCTGATTTATGTCAATCAGGCATTGAATGGTTATTCCATCGGTTATGTTTGGGTCAATGTGCTGATGCTGCTGGCATTTATGCTCATTCCGCTCATTGTAATCCCTCGCTATCAGAAGGCATTTCTGCAGATCGAATACAAGGAATGATTGTCTCCTTGCTGACTTTGTACAAAGAAGAATAAAATGAAATATATCAATAACATATTACACGTCTGGTACGCCGAACTTCATCATGTGCTCCACAGCCAGGGACTTATCATCTTCTGCCTGTTGGTGCCGCTGGCTTATCCTTTGCTGTATGCCTTTGTTTATACAAATGAGACCGTACGTGAAGTGCCTATTGCCATCGTTGATGAATGTCACTCTTCCTTAAGCCGAGAGTTTGGACGTAAAGTTGATGCTTGCACGGAGGTTCAGGCAATGTATCATACTGATCTGATGCAGGCACAGGAGTTGATGCGGCGGGAGGAAGTTTATGCCATCCTTCGCATTCCTTCAAGCTTCGATCGGGATTTGTCACAAGGACGTCAGACGTACATTGCCCTCTATAGTGACATGCGTTGCATGCTTTATTACAAGGCAGCCCTTCTTGCGGCTTCAAACGTCTCGCTCGATATGAATGCGGATATCAAAGTAAGCCGTTATCTTAAAGGCACAACTGACCGACAGGAGGAGGTGCTCAAGAATCCTGTCACTAATAGTTATGTAGCGCTCTACAATCCACAGAGTGGTGTGGCAAGCTTCCTGATTCCGGCTGTAATGATTCTGATGATCCAGCAGTTACTATTTCTCACCATCGGTACAGCTATGGGACGAATCCGAGAACGCAACCAAGGCGTAGGAATTCCCGCTGGTGATCCAAACTTCAGTAATCCCTCTTGTATCGTCATTGGTAAGACACTTTTTTATATGCCCGTCTTCCTGCTGATTGCTGTTTATATGTATGCAGGCGTTACTGCTTGGTTTGGCTTGCCGCAGTTAGGTGATTATGTCACCTTCCTGCAGTTCATTCTGCCTTACATTCTGGCGTGTATTTTCATGGGTATTACCTTCTCCTCTTTGATTTATCGGAGTGAGGATGCCATGATGGTATTTATCTTCATGTCCGTACCTTTACTTTTCCTCAGCGGAATGTCCTGGCCAGTAGCTTCTGAACCTATGATCTGGCGTTACCTCTCTTGGCTATTCCCATCTACTTTCGGTATGCATGGTTATGTCCGAATTCAGGGAATGGGTGCAGAACTATCACACGTACACTTTGAGTACGTTGGTCTTTGGATACAATGTCTTGTGTATTTTATCTCGGCTTGTTGGGTTTATTACAGAGAGTTGAAACACCAGAATAATGGCTAAAGATAACAGATGATCAGCTATTACACAAAGAAAAGAGTGCAGAATTCAGATTTCTGCCTCTTTTTTTTCTTTTTTATCCATAATTATCGAAATTAATCAGTATCTTTGCACCCATATTTACATAAGTTGTCATTCAAAATAGTATTTTACTATAACTTCCGCTGTGCGATGCTGCCGCTCCACACCGTGAAATAAGGATGATATAAGATAATTCTGATTATTTACATATAAAAATAAAATAAAGATGGAAATTGCCTTGATGAACCAGCGTGTACACCAGACACCAGAATACAAACTCCCCATTAAGAATTCGGCTGATGCCCGTCGTTTCTTCCGCCTGCTTTGGTTTGACCTTGGTCTTGACTTTAATCCGGACGATGACTTTGATGGCTATGGAGTGTTCGATGAGGAGGCTGTCCAAATGCTTAATCAACGCATGGATGAAGCCTATGAGATCCTTGGTCCAGGCATCCATGATGTTGCTCTTAATGTAATGGGTTCAGATAAGTAAGGCTGATCATGAGAAAAGTTGAACTCCTTGCTCCGGCACGAACCGCTGACATCGGCATAGAGGCATTCAATCACGGTGCAGATGCCGTCTATATCGGATCTCCAGCTTTTAGTGCCCGTGCTGCTGCAGGTAATTCTGTGCAGGAGATTGAGCGGCTTGCCAAATACGGACACCAATATGGTGCCTCCACAATTGTAGCGCTTAATACAATTCTGACCGATGCAGAACTTCCACAGGCAGAGCGTCTCGCTTGGCAACTGTATGAGGCGGGTGTGGATGCTCTGATAATTCAGGATTTCGGATTGCTCCAGCTCAATCTGCCTCCCATTGAACTGCATGCAAGCACCCAAATGGATAATCGCACGGCTGGGAAGACCCGACTGCTCCGTGATTTAGGACTTACTCGTGTAGTTCTTGCCCGTGAGTCAGGTGTCGAACAGATAAGAGCTATTCATGAAGCCGTTCCTGATGTCGAATTGGAATGCTTCATCCACGGTGCGCTTTGTGTATGCTTCAGCGGTCAATGCTATATGAGTGCTGCACTGACAGGTCGTAGTGCCAACCGTGGAGAATGTGCACAACCTTGCCGTCTTCCGATGGATCTTTATGCTGGCGATGTGCTTCAAGCCAAGCAGAAACATCTGCTCTCTTTACGTGACATGAACAGATCTGCCTATATCGAACAAATGATTGAGGCAGGGGTCACCTCGCTTAAGATTGAGGGCCGCCTAAAGGATGTCACTTACGTAAAGAATGTGGTGGCTTACTATCGGCAATTGCTCGACGCTATTTATGACCGGCAGCAGTCATTACTTATGACCGACGTTGTTCATAAGTGGAGACCTGCCAGCATGGGCAGATGCACATACACTTTCCAGCCAGCGTTGGAGAAGAGTTTCAATCGCGGATTCACTTCCTATTTTGCCGAAGGGAAACGCGAACCAATGTGGAACTTTGAAAGCCCTAAAGCAATAGGAGAGAGGGTCGGAATTATAGAGCAGATAACACGCGACCACTTTACAATCCGCCTGGAACAAACCGGCAAATCGTGCATCGAACTCCATAACGGAGATGGCTTGTCCGTAGGTGCTCTCGGTTTCCGACTGAACCGCTTTGACAAAGATACGAAGACATGCTTTCCGCTTGATGGGCAAAAAGTATGTTCACAACTGCATCGCGGGCAGGTAGTCTGGCGTAATTTTGACATGGTATTCGAGCAGCAGTTGCTCAAAACTTCAGCCAAGCGTCAGATACCAATAGCTCTGAACTTTACTGCTACATCCGACCTGTTGACTCTCTCTGCACGATGTTTAGAGAATGTTGCAATCCATGCAGAAGTGACATTAGCAGGATCCTTCCCCGCAGCACAGAAGGAACAGGGCAGTAATTTTGAGAAGCAGCTGCAGAAACTGGGCGACACCCCATTCGTAGCCCAGAAGCTTGACTATACAGGTGAGAATCATTTTGTACCCTCAAGTATTTTGTCCGAAATAAGACGTCAGCTTTGCAACGAATTGTCAGAGGCATGTTTAAAAGTGCAAAGTACACTTCGCACAGCATTCTGTGCACCTGATTATGCAAGTAACGCCACAAAGCTTGATGCAAAGGGTATTTTACCGTCAGATTTTCTGGCAAATCTGATGAATGGAGAGGCACATAAAACGTATGCTCAGTTGCAAATTGAAAATACAAGTGATGCTTTTGAATTACAAAAGAATAAGCAAGGAAAGGTAATGCAGACAATACATTGCTTGAAGTATGCCTTCGGACAATGTCCACGTTACTCCAATCCTCATCCCGAAAAACTCCTGCATCCAGAGCTGAAATTAGGCAATGAAGCTATGCTCAAAATAGGCAACAAAAAATTTATTTTAAAATTTGGCTGCAAAAATGATTGTATTTCAGAAATTTTTACTATCTTTGCAGCCAATCATTAAAAATACAAAGTAAAAGTTTCATTAAATTCGAGAATTCATAACAACTAAACAACAATAACTACAGATATGAGCGATCAGAAGAAAATCAAAACTGCACTTGTTTCAGTGTTTCATAAAGATGGTCTCGACGAGATTATCAAGATGCTTCACGCCAACGGCGTAACCCTTCTCTCTACAGGTGGCACCCAGAAGTTTATTGAGGAACTTGGCATTCCTTGCAATGCAGTAGAAGACTTGACCAGCTATCCTTCTATCCTTGGCGGTCGTGTAAAGACACTCCATCCTAAAGTATTCGGTGGCATCCTCGGTCGTCGTGACAATGAGGGTGATCAGGAGCAGATGGCAAAATATGAGATTCCAGAGATTGACCTCGTTATCGTTGACCTCTATCCATTCGAGCAGACTGTAGCCAGTGGTGCTGACTTCCAGAGCATTATTGAGAAGATTGATATCGGTGGTATTTCTCTTATCCGTGCTGCTGCCAAGAACTTCAAGGATGTTATCATCGTTGCAAGCAAGGCACAGTATCAGCAGCTCGCTGACATGCTCAAGGCTAAGGGTGCTGTGAGCGATTATGAGGATCGTTTGAGCTTTGCAGAGCAGGCATTTGGTGTATCTTCACACTATGATACCGCTATTCACGCATGGTTTGCTGAGCAGAAGTAAGAATCTTTAATGTCTCCGTTGATACATGGCATTTTGGAATTTACAGAAAGAGGTCGCTATTGACCTCGGTACAGCAAATACCGTCATCATTCATAATGGCAAGATTGTGGTCAATGCACCATCAATCGTTGCCCTTGAAGGTGATAAGATGATTGCAGTGGGTCATAAGGCACAGCAGATGGAGGGTAAGTGTCCGGCTAATATCCGTACCGTTCGTCCATTGCGTGACGGTGTAATTGCAGACTTTAATGCTGCAGAGCAGATGATCCGTGGTTTGGTGAAGATGGCTTTCAGCAATAAGCAGCTCTTTACTCCACAGCTTCGTATGGTAGTAGGCGTTCCTTCTGGTTCGACTGAAGTTGAGCTCCGTGCTGTTCGTGACTCAAGCGAGCATGCCGGTGGTCGTGATGTCTATATGCTCTATGAACCAATGGCAGCTGCTATTGGTATTGGTATTGACGTGTTGGCTCCTGAAGGCAACATGGTGGTTGATATCGGTGGTGGTTCTACAGAGATTGCTGTTGTCTCTCTCGGTGGTTTGGTTACCAATAACTCTATCCGCATTGCAGGTAATGACCTCACACAGGACATTATGGAGTATATGAGCCGTCAGCACAACATTCGCGTTGGCGTTCCTACTGCCGAACAGATCAAATTCAATGTAGGTTCGGCTCTTACCGTGCTTGACAATCCACCGGAAGACTTCGTAGTACGTGGACCTAACCGTATGACTGCGCTTCCTATGGAGGTTCCTGTAAGCTATCAGGAGATTGCCCACTGTATTGAGAAGTCTATCTCCAAGATTGAGACAGCTGTCCTCACAGGTCTTGAGCAGACACCACCTGAACTTTATGCTGACATTGTGAAGAACGGTATCTACCTCGCTGGTGGTGGTGCTTTGCTTCGTGGTCTTGACAAGCGTCTGCAGGATAAGATTGGTATTCCTTTCCATGTGGCAGAGGATCCGCTTCTCTCTGTAGCAAAGGGTGTAGGTATTGCCCTTCAGAATATTGACCGTTTCCCATTCCTTATCCGATAAATGTGGAATCTTATCCATTTCTTCGCCAAAAACAGTCCATTTTTCACATGGCTGGTTTTGGCGATTCTAAGCATTGTACTGCTTTGTCAGACCAATCCTTATCACCGCAGTATATGGTTTGGTAGTGCCAATGCAGTTGCTGGGGGTGTTTATGATCTGCAGAGCAATGTAACCGGCTACTTCAATCTTCGTGCTATCAACGAAGATCTGTTGGTTCGTACCGGTCAGCTTGAATCAGAGAACCTTCGCCTTCAGCAGCAGTTACAGTACTATCAGGATCAGATTGCAACTGCCAGTGATACCATTCGTCAGTATGACTACACCATTGCACATGTGGTGGGCAACACCATCACACAGGCTGAAAACTATATAACTCTTGACAAAGGCTCACGTCAGGGACTTCGTCAGGATTATGGTGTGGCTGACCAGAATGGAGTTATTGGCATCATCTCAAAAGTCAGCGAGAACTATTCGCTGGTTATCTCGGTGCTCAATCCCAAGCTTCGTCTCTCTGTTATGATCAAGAATACGGAGTCAATGGGTTCACTTGTTTGGGATGGTGTTGATCCAAGGTATGCTTTGCTTGAGGACTTGCCTCGTAACGTTAAGTTCGAGACAGGTGATACGATTGTGACCACCGGTTTCACTACCTCATTCCCGAAGAATGTTCCTGTGGGACGTGTAAGCAAGTCTTTTGACAACGGCGGCAACTTCCTTACGCTCAAAGTTGAACTGTTCAGTGACTTTGACCGTCTGAACGATGTGCACGTCATCATTAACCACAAGCAGGAAGAACAACTGGAGATTGAGAAGATTGACCCATCAGGAAAGTAAGCGATGAATACATTGTATAGTCTTTTATGGATCTTACTGGCAGTGCTGCTTCAGGTGGTTCTCTTCAACCATCTATCCATTCTCGGAGGCATTGCCATTGTCTATCTTATTGCGCTGATCAAGATGCCGGTTGAGATCAACCGCAACGTTCAGATACTCGTTGGTTTTCTGACAGGTCTGATTATCGACATCTTCTGCAATACCATGGGTATGCATGCTTTGGCTGCCACCACCATCATGTGGCTGCGTATTCCTGTACTGCATCTTTATGTCAATGCAGAGGATGTTAAGGATGGTATTCCTGGAGTCAACCGCATAGGAATGCCTGAATACATCCGATTTGCTCTGACCATGATAGTGCTGCATAGCATCTTATTATATTTTATAGAGGCATTCACCCTCTTTAATATCCTGGTCATCCTACTCAAGATTATTATCAGCACAATAATAACGTTTTGTGTCTCTATTGCACTGGAGTTTACCACATTGAAGAAATAGAAACTAAATGCAGCATGATTTTGAATTAGAGAAACGCCGATTTGTGATAGGAGGATTAGTCCTGCTGATCTTCCTTATTTACATCATACGACTATTTACATTGCAGGTCCTGGACGATAAGTATAAGATTATGGCTCAGGACAATGCTTTTTATACCCATATTAAGGTGCCTGCCCGCGGTATTATCTATGATCGCAACGGCAAGGAGCTGGTGTTTAATGAGCCATCATACAATCTGGTAGTCACCATGCGTGAAGTGAAGGAACTGGATACGCTCGACTTCTGCAACACACTCGGTATCACCCGTCAGATCTTTGATGAGCGAATGGCTGAAATCAAGGACCGATCCAAGAATCCTGGCTACAGCAGTTATACCCAGCAGACTTTTGCCAACCACCTGGACGCTACGGATTATGCCCGGTTACAGCAGAAGCTTTACAAGTATAAGGGTTTTGAGATTGAACCTCGTACCACCCGACAATACAAATACCCTATTGCACCTCACATCTTGGGAAGCATCCGAGAGGTGAATGCCAAGGAGATGAAAGCAGATCCTTATTACCGCCGAGGTGATGATATGGGTGATTTGGGCGTTGAGAAGACCTACGAGACCTATCTCCGTGGCATCAAAGGCAAGGAGATTCTTCTCCGTGATGCACACGGCCGTATCAAGGGACATTTTGAGGATGGCAGATTCGATGTTGATCCCGTAGCCGGACGTGACCTGACCCTCTCCATTGACATTGACTTGCAGGCCTATGCCGAAAGCCTGATGGTCAATAAGGTCGGTGCTCTTGTAGCCATCGAACCTGCCACCGGCGAGATTCTGGCTATGGTGTCAGCCCCTTCGTTCGACCCCAGTCTTCTTACCGGACGCCAGCGAAGCAAGAACTACAAGGAATTGGAGAAGGATCCTTTTAAGCCCCTCTATGACCGAGCCATTTCTGCCCGTTATCCGCCAGGATCCACATTTAAGCCGACACAGGGACTTATTGGTTTGCAGGATGGTGCCATTACCCCACAGACCGTTCTTCCCTGCCACGGAGGCTTCGTGATGGGCAGATTCAGGATGGGTTGCCATGATGGTAGTGCCGCATGGACCATCGTACCTGCCATCTCTGGCTCTTGCAATGGCTATTTCGGCTGGTGTCTGGTCAACATTCTTAATAATAAGAAGTACAAGAACATTCAAGAATCCTTTGAGGCTTGGAAGAACTACATGGTGTCAATGGGTTACGGCTACAAGCTGGGCATTGACCTTCCGGGCGAAAACCGCGGATTCATCCCGAATGCCGCTTACTACAATAAGGCGTTCCGTACAGAGAACTGGAAACCAATCAACATCATTTCCATCTCCATCGGACAAGGAGAGATCTGTGCCACACCGCTACAGATTGCTAATCTGGCAGCAACCATTGCCAATCGTGGCTACTATTATTCGCCTCACGTCATCAAGGCTATTCAGGACACGCTTATCCCTGACACCTTCAATATCCAGCACAAGACCTTGATTGCCCCTGAACATTATGACTGGATTGTCAAGGGTATGCGTTCAGCAGCAACCGGCGGCACGGTATGGCGTAGCGGCAACCTTGACCCTGAAGGTATCGAACTCTGCGGTAAGACGGGTACGGCACAGAATCCTCATGGTAAGGATCACTCAGTATTCATGGGTTTTGCTCCAATGAATGAACCGAAGATTGCCGTTTGCTGTTACATCCAGAACGGTGGTTTCGGTGCTACTTACGGAGTTCCCATCGGTACGCTGGTCATTGAGAAGTATCTGAACGGTAAGATATCTGACCGCCGAAAATATCAGGAGATCAATATGATGAACAGTTCTACCCTCAGCGAGGGTGCAAAGAAATAAAGCATTTGACTATGAGCTTCTTCAAAAACTTTGACTGGTTCACAGCCATCATTTACATCCTTCTGGCTCTCATCGGATGGATCACTATCAGTGCTGCCGTCTATGAGTTTGATGGTGACAAGGTAGATGCCCTTTTCAATTTTGACCGTCAGGGAGGCAAGCAGATTGTCTGGTTTGCCCTCTCCATTTTCCTTATCATCGCCATTCTTTGTCTGGATGTGCGCACTTATATGACTTATGCGCCCGTCATTTACATATCGGTGATGATCCTGCTCTTCGTCACCATCTTCATCGGTACCAATATTAACGGTTCACATTCATGGATCAAGATCGGCACCTTCTCCATCCAGCCGGCTGAATTCGGAAAGTTCTCCACGGCACTGATGCTTGCTTGGCTCTTCAATGGTTATAACTTCAAGTTCACCCAGCCCGCCAACTTCCTGAAGGCTTGTGCCATCATCCTGCTGCCGGTGATACTCATCATCCTGCAGAATGAGACAGGCTCTGCACTTGTTTACTTCTCGCTTATCCTACTCTTTTATCGTCAAGGTATGTCGGGCATTGTGCTTTGGGCAGGCTTCTGTTTCATTTTGATCTTTGTGCTCGGTATTAAATACAGCATCGAAATACCGCAGCCGGGAGAGGTGCTTCCTCCAGGCGAGAGCGCACCAGCATCGCTCTTTGGTCAAAGCCTTGTGCTTACCATCATTCCGTTCCTTGTGGCTGCTATGCTTGCAGTCTTTGCCCACAACCTCAATGCTGCAGGCCTAGTCACAATGGTTTCGGTTATCGGTTATGGAGTGTTTGGCTTGATCAATCATTACGTTGCCCTGCCATTCCACTTTGAATATCGTTGGGTAGGATGGGTGATCTGCACATTTACGGTAGGCTATTGCCTGTGGCTTTATCTGCTCAACAAGCATAAGGATTACCTCACCGTAGCCATCTTCTCCGTGCTGTTTGTCGGATTCCTCTATTCCGTCGACTTTGCCTTCCATAAGCTGCAGGATCATCAGCGAGGCAGAATTGAGGTGCTTTTGGGTATGAAGGAAGACCTGAGAGGCGCTGGTTATAATGTCAACCAGGCAAAGATTGCCATCGGTTCAGGAGGACTGACTGGCAAGGGTCATCTTCAGGGCACACAGACCAAGCTGGCTTACGTGCCCGAACAGGAGACCGACTTTATCTTCTGTACAATAGGTGAGGAGCATGGTTTCCTGGGCAGTTCACTGCTCTTGATCCTCTATTCCATCCTTATATGTAGGCTGATTTATCTGGCTGAACGGCAACGCACCATCTTTGCACAAGTATATGGCTATTGCGTGGCGTGTATCTTCGCCTTCCATGTCATCATTAATATTGGCATGGTCATTGGACTTGTCCCGGTGATAGGCATCCCGCTGCCGTTCATCAGCTATGGAGGTTCCGGCCTCTGGTCATTCACTATTCTGCTTTTCATCTTCCTTAAGATGGATGCATCAAGAATCAATAAATACTGATAATACAAATTTATAAATATGAAAAAGAGATTAGTTTTTGCTACCAACAATGCTCACAAGATCAGAGAGGTCAAGGCGCTGCTTGAAGCCTGTGGTCCAGAAGTAGCCGAGCGTTATGAGATCCTTTCGCTTAATGAGATCGGATGCCATGAAGATATTCCTGAGACAGCTACTACACTTTCGGGCAATGCCCTTCAGAAAGCAGAATACGTACACATCCATTACAATGTTGACTGCTTTGCCGATGATTCAGGCCTTGAGGTGCGAGCCCTCGGTATGGAGCCAGGCGTTCGCTCTGCACGTTATGCGTGCGATGAAGGCTTTGACCATGATGCAGTAGCCAACAATAATAAGCTGCTCCGCAATATGAAGAATATCAGTGACCGAACAGCCCAATTCCGCACGGTCATCACACTTATCATGGATGAGAAGATTACAGAGTTTGAGGGCATCTGCCGTGGTTCAATCACCCATGAGCCTCATTCCCGCCGTGAGGGTTTCGGATATGATCCTATCTTCCGTGCAGAAGGCAAGGAGGAGACCTTTGCCGAAATGACCCTTGAGGAGAAGAACCTCATCAGCCATCGCGGCAAAGCTGTCCGAGCTCTTGTTGAATTCTTGAGTTACTCTAATAAGTAAGCACCATTGACATAAGATACGGAGAAGCCTCCTGCCTCTGCCAAGACTGACAGGATATCTTCCAATGATTCATCTGAACTGAAGGTTGCAGTAAGTTTATACTTACCAAGACCTTCAGTTTTTATGTTTATAGGCACATTGTAGATTTCAGACAAATCTGCAACAATCACGTTGAGTGGAGTATTGTCATACTGAAGATACCTGACATCATCAGATTCAGTCCTCTCAGTAGCAGATTGTTCGCTATCAAGAGGTATATCCAATGAATTATAGTATAGAACTCCCGCTATTGCCAAACCGATACCCACCAGCAGGATAATACCGGCTGCAGCGCTCCATCGTACGAATGGAGTGTGGCGAGTAGCAAACTTAACCACTTTCGGCTGGGATACATCTATTCTATAGAGCAATTTCTGATAGGTCTGCTCCATCGCTTCATCATTTCTTTCGGGCGAATGGGTATGCTGGCTGAAAAACTCAATGAGTCTGTCGGGATTCTGTTCTTTCATTTTGCTTTCAATAGATTATGATCTTCATAGAATGATATCTCAGTCACTGACGAAGTGCTGAAGATACCAGCACCTCCAGTAATATTTGTAGTCACCCCAGGCTCGGAATCATAGAGAGTACCCGAATCAAGTGTCTTCATAGCAGCTATTGCCTGCAGGTAGTTATATTCTACTCTGTTGATGGTATAGACCTTAATACGTACCTCCTGCGCCCAACCGTGAGATACGATAGGTGAGGGCAGATCAAGGCGAAGAGTATATTGTCCATCTTGAAAATAGGTACTGCGGAACAGATGATAGATATTCTGCATGCCTTCAAGCCAATCGAAGCTTATAGACATGTTTTCCTGATCTGCATTTTCTGTTTCACATAGGGCTGGATCACTCCAGTAGCCAAAGAGTATATGATCATTATCCTCCTTGTAAGTGACATTAGATATGACACCATCAGTCTCTTGCCAAGATGAAGGTGTGATTATTCTCTTTTGTATCGTCACCCTGAAGTACTGCATTTCTTCAATGTTATTTTCGGGGAGCTGTAGGTGGACGAAATAGCGCGTATGTGGTTCATAAACCGTTGAGTAACTATATCTCTTTGCCTTTACCGTCAGCGTGTCTATACCTGTTATCCGTACAGGATTAGGCACGATGGTCGAAGCCGTTGCATTCATGTCATCCTTGCAGACCGCCAGTTTAATTACGTCACCAGGATGGAATTTGTACGCTGGTACAGGAATAGAATCGGCAAATGTACCTGTCTGTTGCATAATGGTTACATCATTAAGAGACAATGTTACCTCTGCATCATGCACCTCTTGCACTTGTGTCACACCTGTCTGTCTGATCCATAATGACTGATTGTCTGACTGTGCCGTTATCAGTGCATTCACTACCAGACGGCTGGGTTCGTAATCTGTGAGTTGTCCGATTTCCTTTTCGCATGAAGTAAGGAGAAGAGAAATCATCAGAAAATATATGATCTTTTTCATTTCAGAATTTATAGGTATAGGTGAATGATGGAAGAATAGGAATTACTGTAAACTGCTTCAAGATACGCTTCTCTTTACGCTCTGTTATCGGCATACCGTCAGGATTATAACCCTTAATCTCATATTCTGTCTTGATTGAAGTGAATATCATGTCTTGATTCAGATGATGATATGCATTCATCAGCGAGATGTTCCAGATGCGTTCACCATGTCGCGTCGTGTGATGGAAATTAATGCCAAGATCCAGCTGATGCGTTGGTTCCATCCTATAGTTGTTTCGTCCGCTATAATAACTTTCCTCAAACATATTTCCATCTGGCTCAATGTATGCTGTCTGTTGTTTAGCTACCGTTACCAACGCACCAGAGGCAAAGTTCCAGGAGGCATTCAGGTCAATGTTATGGGAGAGCTGGTATCGCATGAAGAAGTGAACCACATGCCTACGGTCATAGCGGTAGGGATATTTCCGCCCGCTATTCACCAGTCCATTAGGGAACCAACGGTCGGTCTTCGCCAATGTATAATTGAGCATTCCTGTGATTCGTCCAGTTGTTTTCTGCGCACTTAATTCAATTCCATAGGCTCTGCCTCGTCCACTTGTTACCTTGGTTTCCCACGCCTTTGAGTTGCCATAGAAGTTTGCACCATCTATTACATCAATCACATTATACATCTCCTTCAGATAGGCATCGGCATCAAATTCCCAACCTGGGAGTCCGTCATAACTCATCCCTGTAGCCCATTGATGAGCTGTCATGGGTTTCATATTCTTTGTAACGGGACCCCACAGATCGCTGGGTGAAGCAATTTGTGATGAAGTAATTTTATGTACATACTGATGCATGAGCGAATAGGAGAGTTTGGCTCTCCAATCCGAGTCCATCATGTGGCATAAAGAGATACGTGGCTCCAGCGCCGGAAAACTTTTCCCTTGCGTAGTGAATACAGAAGCACGCAGACCTGCATTCATCTGCCATCGTGTGCCTATGTTCATATCATCTTCTGCATAGAGAGCAAACTCATATCCAGAAATCGACTGGTTATTGTTTTTGAAAAATTCGTCTGTAGATACATTGTCTGATACGAAGGTCTTTACCTGACTGGATTGCACTTCGGGATGAAACTGATGTAAAGTATATTGAGCTCCGAATTGAATATGGTGACCGAGATGAGGATGATAGTCAAAATCCAGATTAGCCGTCATATCATCAATTCCAGATTTATACCGCATGTTCGATAATTGCTCGCTATAGAGATCCCCTGACTTGTATTCACGATTATTCAACTCAAAAAAGTTTGAGAGCTGGAATCTGTTATAGCCCACAGAGAGATTTGCAAATAAGTTAGGAGAAAACAGATGGTTCCAGCGCAGATTATACAAGGTATTACCCCAATGCAAGTCAATAGTGGTCAGGTCGGTACTTTTGTACGACTGGTATTCGTTCGTTTGACGATCGCGGGCGCGTATCTCGTCACGTCCACGATAAAGACTCAAATACAGACGATCTTTGTCACCGAATTTATGGTTGACCTTGGCATTGAAGTCATAAAAGAACAAACCCAAGCGGTCAAGACTTATTTCAAGAGGATTCTTCATGGCATTAATCAGCCAGTCAGCGTACGACCTTCTGGCAGAAACAATCAAAGCTGTCCTATCTTTGACAAGAGGGGCTTCGAATGAAAGATGTGATGACAGCAAGCCAATGGAAAAAAGACCGTGGTAATGCTGCATATCTCCATCCTTGGTTCTTACATCCGTAACGGAAGACAATCGTCCGCCGTAACGTGCCGGGAAAGAGCTACGATAGAAATCGACATGCTTCACAGCATCAGGCATGAATGCCGACTCAAATCCCATGGTATGCTCCACATTATACAGCATCATACCATCAAGCAGGAATAGGTTCTGGTCCGCATCACCACCACGTACACTGATATTTGATTGACCCGAGAACGTTGGCTGAACGCCAGGAAGTAACTGCAGTGACTTAATTACATCAGCTTCGCCCAATAGAGTAGGCGTATTCTGGATCTGCTGCACAGGAATAGTCATAGCACCCAACCTGCTACTATGTGATCCTGTGTCAGGTCGGTCCGATTGGATAACAACCTCTCCTAAAGAGTGGTTGAGCCTCAATGGGATAGTAATGAGTGTATCTTTTGTGAGATTAAGGATACGGGAGTCTTTCTGATAGCCTATATAAGAGGTCTCAATCAGGGATTCTCCCTCTGGCAGTGTGATACTGAAATATCCGAATTCATTTGAACTTGTTCCTTTAAGATAAATGGGCACATAAACGTTGGCTCCAATCAGGTTCTCTTTGGATTCCTGATCTATTACGTACCCATATAGGGTATGAGAAATGTTTTTAGGTTTATTATCTTCCGATGGAGCAAATAGTAGGATGTGGTTTCGTGTGATGCGATAGGTAATACCAGTACCCTTCAGTGACTCATCCAGTATCTGATTCAACGGACGTGGATCATCTGGATCAATCTGTATAGGATGATTGAGGTGGACGTCCTGACCATAGACTAACGTACGTCCTTCAAGACTCCTATCTTGGGAATAGCTCTGTGCCAATCCTGTATTTAATAGGAGTAGCAAACACTGAAAGAAAATCAATTTTTTTGTTATCATATATTTTTATATTAGGATTATTTCAGACAGAAGACAATCCTAATTGTAAAAATCCCTACGATGAAATACAAAATAATTATAAAAACAGCGCAAAAAAGCGTTTTCCGCTCTCTCTATGCTGATATTTCTGCAATCCTTCACGCAAATATTTCAGCGCTTTTTGCAGTTGAGCATCCACGGTCTTTACCGTAATACCCATCTGTGCTGCCACTTCAGCATAAGATGCCCCATCTTCCTTAATACGGCAGAATACCTCACGGCATCTTTCAGGTAGTTCTGACAGCAGCTGTTCATAGGTTTCAAATAACTCTGCTTGTTCCAGCAAGGTATCTGGAGATTCTATTGTTATCGAGCCCGCATCTGTTATATTCATATCAGATTGCCACGCTCTATGTTTTTCCTCTCTCGTTAATAGATTGAGTGCTTTATTTTTGACAGCAACAAAACTATAATGTCTGAAGTCATTAGGGATAACCATCGTTTTGCGTTTAGTCCAAATTTCGGCAAGCACATCCAGCACTACATCTTCAGCCCATTCGTCATTTTGCAAGAAGTAATACGCAATACGGTACATGCGTTCGTATTGCATGTCAAACAGAGTACGGAATGACTCTTCAGAATCGTTTGATTGTATCAGATGTAGAATCTCTTGTATATCCATTCAGGTAATAAAGGGTAAGGGGCTTTATGATCGTAATTGTTGTTCAGTCATTGTTACAGGGAATTGTTTCAGAGTATCGCTGCAAAGGAACGAATTATTTCGGATATTTCCAAATAATTCGCATGATTTTTGGCAAAATCTTCTCCAGAGGTGGAGAAAATGCTGATGGATAGGGGAGAAGTTGCCTACACGTAAGGCACTTCCGACTTGCAGAGGATGTCACCACTATGCTACTTTTCTATAAATGGATTTGATTATTGTGTTATTCTGTAATAGTTGGACTAAATTTTCTCATGCTAATATCTCGACACTTTAATAGATCACCAGATTTGGAAAAAACAACATGTCGAGCCACAAAAGGTACTTTTGGTGTGGGTTAATATACATTAAATGGACGCCAAGAGTGTTGGCAAGGATTTCATGACTGTGAAATGGACGCCAAGAGCGTTGGCAAGGATTTCATGACTGTGATATGGACGCCAAGAGTTCTGGCAAGGATTTCATGACTGTGAAATGGACGCCAAGAGTGCTGGCAAGGATTTCACGGCTATGAAATGGACGCCACGTAATGCTGGCAACCATTCCGAGACCTAGGAAGAGACATCTAATGATTGTGACAAACAATCCGAGACCTAGGAAGAGACATCTAATGATTGTGGCAAACAATCCGAGGCCTAGTATGAAAAAAACAACGTGTTTGACAGACAATCCGAGGTCTCGGACAACTGTCGAACACGTTGGGTGAAAAATTAACGGAAATCAGAGATGAGCATCCATCCATTCTATCTTTTCGCGCAAAGCTTCACACAGGCCCAGCTACCATCTTGCCGCCTGCATCCTTGTGCATATAAACACTCGGGGCATAGGTAAGAGAAGAAAAAGTATTTTTTCATTGAAAGTGATTTTGGGAGTTTAAGAAACACTACTAGGCATTACGAATGCGCCATTCAGCTGGATAGAGATTGTTGCTACGGTTACCCATATTCTTGACAAAACCAAGGGGGAAACCCTGATAGCTGACAATGACGTAACCGGAAGGTGCATCAGAAGGCAGAACGATAGCCTCTCGGCGCAGGTACTGAAGGGCTGTCTCCAAACTAATCTCTACCATCGGAAAGGCTTCACGATTTCTGGCTATACTCATGGCAAGAGCATGGGCAGGGATGATATCACGTCCTTTGAGTTCTCCTAACTGGATGCCACTCTGCAGGATGAATAACCCTTGAGAGGAAATAATGTGATGAAGTGATTCCAGTGCAGAAGGGATGAAGCGGAAAGATCCATCCGATGCCATCTCAACTTCTCCATCCATATCTATCCATTTGCTTAACTGCTGAACCATGACTTTGACCTCCTTCATGGATGCAGACTTGTCTCCCTTGCCGTGAGAAGAATCTTTCTTTCCCTTTTTGGTTGATTTGAAGACAGAATGACTACGGTGAGTGGTGAGGCATTCTTCATCATCAGATTTGCGTAGGGCTGCCATAAAGAGACCTTCGCCTTTTGTCTGATGTGGCATGAAACGATAGCAGGGCAGCGTGCCGATCAGCGGTTCGTGAATCTGCCAATCTGGAGATACTGGAACCATGACTGGCTCGGCGCCAAGCTCTTCGCAAATATACTGCAGTTGCTCTTCATCTTCATGGACATTAAAAGTGCAGGTGCCATAGATAAGCAGACCGCCAGGTTTGAGAGTTTGCCATATATCAGTTAAGATCTGACGCTGAAGGCTCACGCAGCTTTCCACTTTGGAGGGGTTCCAGTCAGCAACTGCGCCCACGTCCTTTCGGAACATTCCTTCACCTGAACACGGTACATCGGTAAGAACTACATCAAAGAGATGCGTAAGGGAGGAGAAATCTGTCGGAGCATTACCGGTAACGATGACATTAGGGTGACCCCACTTGGTGACATTCTCGCTCAAGATACGTGAGCGGCGACGATCAATCTCATTACTCACCAGAAGACTGCCAGCCGGAAGTGCGGACAAGGCAGCAGTACTCTTGCCTCCAGGAGCGGCACAGAGATCAAGCATGGTGACAGGCACTCTGGCAGGCAAAAGCGAACGCAATACATGGGCTACAAACTGTGAAGCTGCCTCCTGCACATAATAGGCTCCTGCATGAAGAAGGGGATCAAGGGTGAAACCAGGTCGTTGTTCCAGATAAAATCCATCATGCTGATTCCAGGGAATAGGAGTGAGGGATGATAGGGCGTTAGAGGATGAGAGCACTTCAGAATCACTACGGTGCAGATACTCAAGCTTTGTACGGTTGAGACGTATGCAAGTACTGGCTTCGGTGCTGGTGAGTGAATGAATAAAAGACTCCAGCTCAACGGAAGACAGGTAAGGCTTTATGTCTTGCAGAAATGCTTCAGGCAGGGTCATAATGGCTGCTTTTGGGATAATAGTTGGTTTAATCCGTGCAAATTTATGGCATAATTTTGGATTATCCAAATAATTTATGTAAATTTGCACGGATTTTAGAAATCTGCTACACAATAATTCATTCTACACACCTTTTCGATGCTTGAAACTGCACTCTATCTGATTCCCGTCACACTTGGTGACACGCCCATCAGCCAAGTATTGCCCCCTTACAACCGTGAGGTGATACTCGGCATACGGCACTTCATCGTGGAGAATGTGCGTTCGGCTCGCCGCTTCCTGAAGAAGGTGGATGCAGGCATCTGTATTGATGACCTTACCTTCTCTGAACTGAACCAACACACTGACCGGACTCACATTGACCGCTACCTGGATCCACTGATTAAAGGCGAACCGGTAGGAGTGATCAGTGAGGCTGGATGCCCTGCCGTGGCTGACCCTGGTGCGGATGTAGTAGCAATAGCACAGCGAAAGGGGCTGAAAGTGGTGCCGCTGGTGGGACCATCGAGCATCATCATGAGTGTAATGGCTTCAGGATTCAACGGACAGAGCTTTGCCTTTCACGGTTATCTGCCCATTGATGAGGGACAGAGGGCTACGCGACTGAAACAGCTCGAAGCAAGAACCTATGCTGAAGATCAGACGCAACTTTTCATTGAGACACCTTACCGCAACCAGAAGATGATGCAGACGCTGCTACTGGTGCTGCGCCCACAAACAAGGATTTGCCTGGCTTCGGATATTACGTGCGCTGATGAGCAGATCCATACCCATTCGGTCAGCGAGTGGCGCAAACTCCTTGCTCAAGCCAAGAGTGAGGAGGAGAAACAACAACTCATACCCCGTGTACCTTCCATTTTTTTGATATACAGATAAAATGCTAAAGTTCTTAAGTCTTTCCAGCGGAAGCAGTGGTAACTGTTACTACCTTGGCACCGACCAATATGCCATATTGATTGATGCCGGCATCCCTGTGCGCACTATCCAGAAGGTGCTGCGTGAGAATGGGCTCTCCTTCGGCAAAGTGATGGCTCTGCTGGTAACTCATGACCATACGGATCATATTCGCTCGGCTGGCAGCCTTGGCGAACTCTACCATATTCCTGTATATAGTACAAAGGAGGTACACAGCGGAATGGAACGAAACTACGGTATGGCTAAAAAACTTACCTCCGCTTCACGCCGGTTCCTGGAGCGTGACGTTCAGTACGTAATCCCAGGCACACAGTTCCGCGTGACTCCATTCACCGTACCGCATGACTCTACGGACAACGTAGGTTATTATATCGAATTCGGTGCGGAGGATCATCCCGTCCGTTTCTGCCTCGCCACGGACATCGGCTTTGTCACCCCTGACATCATACACTACCTCTCCCAGAGTGACCACATTGTGATAGAGAGTAATCATGATGTGGATATGCTGATGAACGGACCTTATCCGCAATACTTAAAGAAGCGTGTACGCGGAGAGGGCGGGCACTTGAGCAACAAGGAATGCGCCGAACTGATACATAACATCTTTCACGCGAACCTCAAACACATCTTTCTCTGCCACTTGAGTCATGAGAACAATGACCCGGATATGGCATACCGTTCGGCTGCGAAGGCGCTGCAGAGTGAAGGTGCCAAGGTGGGAGAGGGTATTGTGCTAAGCGTGCTGATGCGTAACAGCCCATCATTGGTATATAACCTGCTGCCATCTGATGGTACGAGCACACCCAAAAGAATCATTCAGGACCAGCAGCTAACACTTGACTTTGACACTTAACTTCTAACTTTTATATCATGTATTCCGACCCAAAACAATGTCTCTATTGCACCAACAATGAGACCCTGCACAATCTCATGATTGAGATTTGCCACCTTCGTGTTTCTCGCCTCTTCCTCTTTAAGGAGCAGACCTACCATGGCCGCTGCCTGGTAAGTTATGATGAGCACGTGAATGATCTGAATGAGCTCTCTGATGAGCAGCGTAATGCCTTCATGGCTGATGTGGCACAGGCTACCCGTGCTATGCAGAAAGCCTTCAACCCTGAGAAGATTAACTATGGTGCCTACAGTGACAAACTCTCGCACCTGCATTTCCATCTGGCTCCAAAGTACGTGGATGGCCCTGACTATGGCGGAACCTTCCAGATGAATCCGGGCAAGGTATATCTTTCAGATGCAGAATATGCTGAAATGATAGAGTTGATCAAGAAGAACCTGTAAATATTAATTCTTTATGAAAGTATTCACTTCCTATGCAAGCCTGTTTCTGACGGCTGCCTTGTTTCTGATTCAGAATCCTGATGCTATGGCACAGCGTCCTCATAACACTGGAGGAACTGCGGAGTCACACCGTAGGGATGAAAAGCGTGACCCAAAGATGGAGGATGAATACCGTATGTCACATCTGGAGGGTCTGGCAGGTGATCTGATAGGGATAGTTCTGCCTCAACGAATCCTGGACATGCCGATATCCAAGGGATGGTGGGATATTGTGGAGCCACATCGCGTAAGTATGGTTGACCATACGGGTTCGAGCGCAAGCATCCGCCTGCTCAAATCAGGATCTACCGTAGTCAATTATAAATATAAGATTGTACGCGAGGGAAGAGAGGTTACAGAATCCTATCCTTTTACTATTCGCATCCACCGCATAGAACCAGAAGTAGTCTCTCTGCCATCTACTATCTACCTCGGATGGGATATGAGCGAGAATCTCCAGAACAAGATTCACATGCTGCCAGATTTCTCTGAGAGTCCGGTATATCTGACTTTGGATGATCCCAAGTTTGCCGACATTGACGAGGCTTCTGATGGTATGCGTATTACTGGACGAAAAGTAGGAGAGACGGTACTTTACGTTGAAACCGGTAATGGACTGAAAGCTAAAACACGCGTGGTAATTGAGATTCCTGAACTGAAGGACATTGACATCAAGGTGGAGGATAAAACGCTGAAACCTGGTGAGATGGAGCAGGCGCAGCTGAAAATCTGGCCAGTGCGTGCTGAAGCCTACGTAACCTGGAAGAGCGATGACCCCGACATTGTCAGTGTAGATCAGAATGGTTTGATCACCGCCATCAAAGAGGGCAAGACTACCATCCGCGTTGTGGCTGATAATGGCGTGAAAGATTCCATTACGATCAAAGTAAAGAAAAAGTAAATACCGAAAACAATCCGTTCGATCCGTGTTTTTATGGAGTGAAATGTGCAGCATCTAATCGTACAAGCCAAAAAAAATCCCCCGCTATTTCATGTAGCGAGGGATTTTTCTATTATAGCGAGGATTCTAATTATTCCTGCTCAAGGGTAAGGGTCATGGTTGGACGGTCACAAACCTCTGCTGGGCCGAAGTACTGGATTGGGCCAGGATATACGAATGAGGTGTTGCGAGCCCACTCTGTACGATGACGAACGAAGTACTTGTAAGGCTTGCCAGAGAGCTCAACGAGAGCCTTCTTAATAACTGGCTTCATCTCACCTGAACGCTTCTCCATGTTCATCATAGCGGTGATAGGAATACCACCAGCAACCCACTCGTCAGCTGGACGGAAAGTGTTCTTAATAGATGACATGTAACCGGTCTTACCAGCGGCCATCAACATAGATGCATTGAAGCCGAGGCTGTAGCAGTAATCAGCATCCCAGTTAGAAGGAGCTGCGCAACGACCCTCATAGCCGAAGAAGTGGTGCTGGGTAGCGAACTTACCATTGTAAATGCCATCCTTCTTCCACTGTGCAAGCTTCTTGCCAACCATTTCAGCGAGGAGCTGCTCGGTCTCGATGAGAGAAACCTGTACGTTACCGTGTGGGTCACGCTCAAGAGCAAGCTGACGTGAAACAGAAAGTGGGAGAGACTTGAAGATAGCAGCATTCTCGTCAGAGAGATGAGCAAGAACATAATCGATCTTGTGATCATCAGCAACGAGATCAAAGTCGGCCTGGTTAGCAGCGAGCATATCGTTGAGCTCTGCGATGAGCTTCTTGATAGCTGGGATGAACTCGATGAGACCCTCTGGAACGAGAACAACACCATAGTTCAAACCGAGGTTTGCACGGTCACAAACAGCCTCTGCAATGTAGGTAACTACGTCATCGAGGGTCTGGTTCTTTGCCTCAACCTCCTCACCGATAAGGGTGATGTTTGGATGAGTCTGAAGAGCGCACTCGAGGGTAACGTGTGATGCTGAACGACCCATGAGCTTGATGAAGTGCCAGTACTTCTTAGCTGAATTACAGTCGCGCATAATGTTGCCGATAACCTCAGAGTAAACCTTAGTAGCGGTATCGAAACCGAAAGAAGCCTCAATAGCCTCGTTCTTAAGGTCACCATCAATGGTCTTTGGACAGCCGATAACCTGTACACCTGCACCGATAGCAGCATAATACTCTGCGAGCACACAAGCGTTGGTGTTAGAGTCATCACCACCAATGATTACGAGAGCCTTGATGTCAAGAGCCTGGAGGATCTCAAGACCCTTGTCGAACTGCTCCTTCTTCTCAAGCTTTGTACGACCAGAACCAATGATATCGAAACCACCAGTGTTGCGGTACTCGTCGATAATCTCATCGGTCAGCTCCATGTACTTATGATCAACAAGACCGCCAGGACCAAGGATGAAACCGTAGAGCTTGTTGTTTGGGTTGAGCTTCTTGATACCGTCATAAAGACCTGAGATTACGTTGTGACCACCAGGCGCCTGACCACCTGAAAGGATAACACCAACGTTCATCTGTGCAGTTGTCATCTCACCCTCGATAGGCTCGAACTTGAGATATGGCATACCATAAGTGTTAGGGAAGAGCTTCTGTACCTCCTCCTGATCGGCTACTGACTGGGTTGGCTCACCCTCAACAGCCTTAAGTGCGCCACGCAAAGCTACTGGAAGCTTTGGCTGATAGGCAGCACGAGCAATTTGAAGTGCTGATTTTTCCATAATGAAAATTTATAATTATGATTGTTATGCATTTTATATCCATCAAAGGAAACCAAAAGAAATCAATCATTGCATACAGACTATGATTTTGTTTGATTTCTTTTGATGGAGTGAAATCTTTTTTTGACCGAAGATAAAAAGTATCTCTTCAGAAAAATTGATGCCCCAATTAATGGTGGAAGAGGCGGACACCTGTAAAGGCTACAGCCATGCCGTACTTGTCAGCAGTGGCAATGACATTGTCATCACGGACAGAACCACCTGCCTCTGCAATCCACTGAACGCCGCTCTTGTGAGCACGCTCAATATTATCGCCGAATGGGAAGAAGGCATCTGACCCCAGAGAGACACCCGAAAGCTTGCTGAGCCATTCCTTCTTCTCTGCCAAGGTAAGAACCTCAGGCTTCTCGGTGAAGAAGTTCTGCCATGTACCCTCACGGAGTACATCATCATGCTCCTCCTCGCTGATGTAAACATCAATGGTATTATCACGATCAGCACGCTTCACACCCTCCTTGAATGGAAGAGCCATAACTTTTGGATGCTGACGGAGCCACCAGATATCTGCCTTGTTGCCAGCCAGACGTGTGCAGTGGATTCGTGACTGCTGACCAGCACCGATACCGATAGCCTGACCATCCTTAACGTAGCATACAGAATTTGACTGAGTGTACTTGAGGGTGATGAGTGCAATCACAAGATCTCGACGTGCTGCCTCTGGAATCTCCTTGTTCTGTGTAGGAATATTGGCAAAGAGAGCATCATCATTGAGATCAATCTCATTGCGACCCTGCTCAAATGTAATGCCAAACACCATCTTACGCTCTACTGGAGCTGGACGATACTCTGGATCCATCTGAATCACGCAGTAGGTGCCCTTGCGCTTGTTGCGAAGAATCTCCAGAGCCTCTGGCTCATAACCTGGAGCAATCACACCATCACTTACCTCACGATTGATAAGCTTTGCTGTAGCGGCGTCACAAACGTCTGACAATGCAATAAAGTCACCAAAGCTTGACATACGGTCAGCACCACGAGCACGAACATAAGCACATGCCAATGGAGAAAGCTCATAATCATCAGTAAAGTAAATCTTCTTGAGAGTATCGCTCAGTGGCAGACCAACAGCTGCACCTGCAGGAGAGACATGCTTGAAAGAGGTAGCAGCAGGCAGACCTGTAGCACGCTTCAGCTCACTGACTAACTGCCAGGAATTAAAAGCATCAAGCAAATTGATATAACCTGGGCGGCCGTTGAGCACAGTGATAGGAAGCTCCTGATCGCCCTCCATGAAAATACGAGACGGCTTCTGGTTAGGATTACAGCCGTATTTGAGTGCCAGTTCTTTCATTATATATATATTAAATACGCTGCAAAGTTAATATAATTTGAACAATTTTCCAAATTATCATTCTTTATTTTTGTCACATTTAGAAAATATTACGAATTTTGTACCGTGAAACAAACAAATTTGGAAACTTTTTGCTGCATTGCTTTGTCATATCGAAAAATATTTGTAACTTTGACGTCGTGAAAAAGATTAATCAATATATAGCTACTTTATTCTCAAAGCTGGGAAAGAGGTATTGGGCTTTGAGTTACTGGCCTCGCCATATTGTCGGATTCTGTCTTGTCTTCTGTGTCTTTGCCGGCGTTTTCGGCATTGTATATGGAACATACAGCGGAGTGCGTTCGCTTGTAGTTTATGCCTCCGAATTGCTCAATATGGGCAATTCTTCAAACGAGATAGATGACGGAATAAGTGATAAGGATGAGTACAGCCGTCCAGGCTCAAACCACTTCAGTTTTCCTCTGAATGAGAGCGAACGGCATCCGAAGCGCAGACCAAACTTCCGTAAGGATTTTGACTATATCAATGATGTCCACATGGGAGCAGCTCGCAGGCTTGGTATCCGTCCGCTCGCTAACAGAGAGGCTCTGCAGCAATCAAAGGATAAGCTGGTGGAACTGCATAACACCAGATATTATAAGATTGACCCGCTAACAAGTTCTGTGCCTTATCTTGTACCCAAGGCTGCAGACTTCCTGACTGCCGTGGGACGACTGATGCAGGAATATAACGGAACGACATCACGCTTCATTGTAACGAGTGTATTACGCACACAGGCTGATGTGAAATCCCTGCGTCGCAGGAATGGCAATGCCTCAGAAAACTCGACGCATTGCTATGCAACAACGGTAGATATTACCTACAACCGGTTTGACATCCACGGCAATACCTGGGAAGGCAAATTAAAAGAGGATCTTGCCAAAGCGCTCTATGACCTGCAGGAGCGTGGCTACTGCTATGTAAAATATGAGGTGAAACAGCCTTGCTTCCACATTACAGTAAGGCCGTAAGAAGAATAAGAAAAATCGGAGGCTACGCGCAATAAAAACAAAAACGATGCGTTTTATAAGTAAAATCAATAATGTTTTTGCCTATGAAGCATCGCTCTACATCTTCTATCATCTCTTCCCTTGTATTTGCCAGTCTGGCAGTTCCGACAGTTACTGACGAACAAATAAATAATGCCGGACCGAGTCAGGAGACAATCTGTGCCTTGCAACTATTAGCACGCACTTATCATCCGAAGACTATCAGTCCAGCAATTACTAACGGAGAGAGTACAACCTTATCAGAAGAGGGATGGCTCAACAAACATCCTCTTTCCGGCAAAGCCGTCTAAATCCTGCAGGCTAATGCCAAGCCTATAATGGAGCATCTGAAGATGGGAACCGTCACGTGAGATAATGTGTGACCCTAATTCATCTCCTTCAGGCGCAATCAGCAGGTAACCATCCTGACCACTTTCATCCTTCATCTGAAGAGTGAGAGTGGTTTCTTGTTTGAGATCATCAACAAACTGGGTCATACCACCCTTGTCATCGTACAAACGAGCCAGTCGGTTGATAATAGTAACGTCAAGCACAGCCGGAAGCGTACCGTCCTCAATCCGCTGATTCAGGTAGCGGTCAATGCTATCAGACAACTTGGTACGGATGCGCTGCAGCAGATCCTCTCCATCAAGAATCTGGCTCTTGCTATAGAGACTATCCAAGATCTGGAGATATTGAGTGACGAGGTGTTCTTGATCTAATCCGATAGCCTGTGATGCCTGATGAACAGGTTCAACCGGGAAGATGCCACAGAGGGAAGAGGGGTCACTCTCCTGAACATTCCGTTGAGTGGCAAGAATTGCCTCATTACAAGCGGCAGTAAGTCTGTCACTGCCATCCGAAAGAGCTGCAACCTGAGGAATCAGTTCATTAAGCAGCTTTGTGGCGAAAGTACAGCCAGGAACCAATGTGCGGAGTACGTAATGCTGGCAAAGCCGGTTCTTATAATCAGTAAGCAGAAGTGTATCTTTGCCACGCAGACGGTCAAAGAGTCCGAGATTATTCCATTTCTCATTCAGATGCTCCAACTCGGTATGCAGTGACTTGAGTTGCTGCTGAGCCTGCGACATCATCTGATTAATCTCAAGAACCTTCTGCTGAAGCCTGTTGACTACAGCATGAACAATATCCTTCTGCACAGAGGGAGGATAAGGCGATTTGAGCATAATCTGCTCCAATCCTTCCTGAATAATGCAAAGGAGAACACGGCAATAGTCAGAAGTCTTCTTCTGCTCAAGACTGAAGAAGAAATCAACGCCCAAATCACGGAAACGGCTCTGGAAAAGTACCTCTACACGATTACGCAACTGGCGGAACCATTCTTCGCGAGGAAGATCATTAATACCCGTTCCTGACAAATCAATTGCCTGCTGCCAATAGTCAGAGGGGATATCCCAATGAATCTCGGTATCAGGAGTGAGGTTGATGAACATTTCTTCCTGAAGACAAACACGTCCATTGGATAGAGGAACGTTAGAGAGGATGGCATCAGCCTGCTGATTACACTCCTCCATATCTACAGGATTGTACTGAACCTGGGTAAGCTTGAGCAAAGCATTCAGATACGTCTGATGAAGATGGTAACGAACTTCATCATCAGGATAACTGATACCAGAGGCATTGAATGTAGCAAAGACAGGAGGGAAGTCAGATGATTCTGCCGCTGGAGCATTGAGACTCTTCACGACCTCATCATATTGCGACATATTGAAGATAAACTGTGCCAGACTTGCCTGTGAAGCGTCAGTATATAAGAAGCAGGACTGCAAGAGCTGAACATCAGCGTAATCGGTCACAGCATTGTTGACGCTCACCAGACTTTTCCACGCGGCATTACGTGCCAGCTCCGTGCAATGCTGGAGATCAGGCAGAAGGCAATAGCCAAAAGTCGGATATGTGAACTGTGAACTGACAGGATAGTTCTTTCGGATCAGCGTAAGCGTCTGCACCATCAGGCGACCGATATCAACATGATCAAAAGTGGCACAGATATGGAAAGCAATGTCACTCTGGACCTCTTCCTTACGACGCAGATCATTGACTTCATGCAACAGCTCACGTTCCTCAAGCGGCTTGCTGAGGAATAGCAAAGTGGCATTGCGTGATGCCAATGAGGTAGCAGCAAACTGTCGGTAAACAGGATTCTGGATTCGAGACTGACAGTAATTAAGGAAGATGATGAGATGTTTCATTAGTATCGGTTCTTGTCTTGCATCATACCCTCATAGCAGCAACGGCAGAGGGGCATATACTCCTGTTTCTCGCCAATAAGCACCTGCTCTGAACCTTCGGCAATACGGTAAGAGTAGTTGGCAAGATGACCGCACTTCATGCAAATGGCACGGCACTTATAGACATCATCAGCAATAGCCATCAGATCAGGCATCGGACCGAAAGGCTGACCCATATAATCCATATCAAGACCTGCGATAATCACACGCTTGCCTTGAGAAGCAAGAGTGTTAGCAACGTGTACAAGGTCATGCTCGAAGAATTGTGCTTCATCAATAGCAACTACATCAACATCCTCATCCACTTTATTGAGTATTACTCTTGATGACTGGACTGGAATAGCCTCTGTGCTGTTCTTTACGTGCGAAACAATATCACGTTCACTATAACGGTAATCAAGTGAAGGCTTAAAGATCATGATATTGCGACGGGCAATCTTGACACGATTGATTCGGCGAATCAGTTCCTCGGTCTTACCAGAGAACATGGATCCGCAGATGATCTCAATGCTTCCTATTGGTTTGTCAGAGTTGACAGGTAAACTATTTTCAAAATACATGATATAAATATAATAAGATAACGCGTGGGGATTGATGAATAACTATTTCTCACAAGCTGCTGTAACTACGTTAATGACGTAATCACCTATCTTCTCGCATTCGTTGATGATCATCATGAAGAAAGTGCTCTGATGATACTCTACTTCCTGACGATCGAACTGATCAAGGACAGCATTGCGGAACTGATTGCGGAAATTATTGATTTCGTCTTCGTAATTATAGGCCTTATTCAGCGCATTTGTGGGAACTTCATCCATTTCGAGCACATTCAGCATGTGGGTGAGGGCAGTATCCGTAAGGCTAAACATCTTCTTGACATTTTCATTCAGTTCGGGACTGAAACGAACCAATTGTTCACTCTTCGCATAGAGTGTGGCGGAGAGGTGATAGATAGAATCGGCAATAGATTCCAGCTCGTCAACAATCTTGTACAGATTACGGCATTGCTGCTCGCCCTGAATGGACAGAGTCTTGGGAGAAATCTTATTCAGGAAGTCCGCTATCTCCATCTCTGCACGGTCACTCTCTTCTTCCATGGCACGAATCCGATCATTGAGCTGTAGCTGGTGAGCTGAACCCAACGGTTCGGCAAGCATCTGACTAACCATGGTGAACATCTTGTAAGTCTCTTTTGAATAGCGGGCTGTCTCCTTGCAAACCTGTACCAAAGACATTTCACCAGAAGAAATCATGCCGGAGGAGATGAATTGCAGTTTGAATGACTCCTCTTGATTCTCCTTCTCTGCCACAATGCGGGTAATCAGATTGACAAAAGGTTTGGTCAGTGGCAGCAACAGGCAAAGAGTAATAAGATTAAATAATGTATGGAATAGAGACATTCCTATAGCCACATTATCCGGATCTTCTGGGAAGCCGATGCCAAGTCCTATACAAATGGTATCAATCAGCTGGCAGAAAGGCCAGAATAAAAGCAAAGACCATATAGCAGCGGATACATTGAACAAAAGATGTCCCATGGCAACACGTTTTGCCATCGTATGCGCAGAGCGAGATACAATCATTGGCATAATACAAGTACCAATGTTAGCACCTATGATAAGCGCATATCCGTCATAATAGGGAATCCAGCCATATACGCAAAGAAGCATGGCAAGGAAAACCAGAGCACTTGATGCCTGAATAGCCATAGTGAGCAGGATACCCAAGAAGACGAATAGCAGGACGGAAAGCATTCCGGAAGAGACGATTCCAGAAAGCGAACTGAATAATTCTGCGGACTGGGATGCCTCCGGAACAATCCCCTTCAGGATATCGATACCCAAGAACAGTAATCCAAGACCTATTATCAGTTCGCCCCAAGCATTACGTCTGGAATGACCGCTCTGAAACAAAGGAAGTGATAAGGCAATCAGCGGAAAGATAAATAGGGAGACATCGAACTTGAATCCCAAGGCAGAAATGATCCACGTCGTTGTAGTAGTTCCGACATTGGCTCCCATAACAACTGCCATTGCCTCTGCCAAAGAGATAAAACCTGCATTAACAAAACTTACAATCATCAGGGTAGTGGCAGAAGATGACTGCACGAGAGTAGTCAGAAAGAAGCCGTTGAGCACACCCGTAAAACGATTTCTGGTCATACGTGCCAGAATATCACGGAAGCTATCGCCTGCTATCTTCTGAAGACCTTCGCTCAGCAACTTCGTTCCATAAAGGAAGAGTCCTATCGAACCGACGAATGTGAGAATGTCAATCAAAGTCATTGTATTTAAGATATTACCTGTTTATGGCGCGTATCGCTGTCTCAAAAGAGTCACGATAAGTCTTACCGATGGGGACATCAATTCCTGTGGTCAGACGAACCGATAAACTGGTGAAGCTAATTACATGGTGCAGATTAATGATGTATGAACGCTGTACACGAAGAAAATTTGAAACCGGCAACTGCTGTTCGAAACTTCCTATGGTACCCAGCGTAGTCAGTCGGCGCTGGTCAGCAAGTATGAATGTCGTATAATCCTTCACCGCCTCAATGCAAACAATATCTGAAAGATGAACCATCTCCGTCCGCCCATCGCATCGAAGTGTAATGGTGGCATGATCCGGTTCCCGATTTGAGGTAGGAGTAGAGTTTGACGGCTGGTTCCGAAGTTTTGCAAGTGACTGCTTCAATCTGTCGAGCGTATAAGGCTTCAATAGATAATCAGTCACGCCGTAGTTAAAACCATCAATAGCATACTGATCATAAGCTGACGTTATGATAATATCCGGACGAAGAGATCCCTCCGTCTCAAGAGACTGCAGATGTTCAAGGAACTGAAGTCCGGTCAGATTAGGCATCTGAATATCCAAAAAGATCACTTGAGGAAGTTCGCCAGAAAGAAGCGCCTCCTGCAACTGCTTTCCATCGCTGAAATGCGTAACATCCGCGCCGACACCAGCCTTCTCAAGAAAAAGCTTGAGTTTGGCTGCTGCCAGTGGTTCGTCTTCAGCGATGTATATTTTCATAGGGATTGGATGATTTTGTTAGCGAGCATTTCTGGCTGAATCTGTTTCAGACAGCGATAATCGGCAAACTTGCAAGGCTTATTGCCATAGATAGAACACGGACGGCAGGGGAGTGGCAATTCAATACAGTCATCTTCCTTCTGACCATAACCTAAAAAACCGGCAAAACGATGAGTGGCTCCCCAAACGGAAATACAGCGCAGACCTACCAGTGATGCCAGATGCATATTAGCAGAATCCATTGAAACCATGAGTCGCAAACGGGACATCAGCGCCAAGTCTTCAGCAAAGGTCTGCTTGCCTGCCACATTCTCCACCTGTGCGGGAAAAACTTCAGCCCATTTCTGTAATAAAGCAGTATCCTCTGGACCTCCAAACAAATAAATGTGAATATCAGGTTTGGCTTTGGTCAAAAGACCGATGACCTGAAACATTTGCTCTGTCGGATAAATCTTTCCTTGATGCTGGGCGAATGGGGCAATACCTATTGAGAGCGGAAGAGCGTTTGCCGGCGAACGATGAACCGTACCGTCATAATCCACTTCGAAATCATAACTTAACTTTTTGAAGACATCCAAGTAACGATCGACACCGCTCTTAAGTTGGACATTCAAACGATGACCCACAAGCATCTTCTTCTCATCGCGACCTTTATCAATAACCGCTATCGGATATCCAGATAATCTATATCGGATATCAAGCCATTTGGTACGAAGCACGTTATGCAAATCAGCAATACCGTCAAAACCTCTCGACTTCATCTCTCGGAAGAGCCGGTTGATGCCAATAATCCCAGAATAGTCCTTTTTGTTGATGGGAAGGACTTTCAGATTGGGATAATTCAGTACTGCAGTAGTGATTGTTGCTCCAGGTTTGCTGGTTAAGAAGGTTACTTCTACTTCCGGAAACTTCCGACAGAAAGAATCGATGACAGGCAGCGTCATACAGACGTCGCCCAACGCAGACAATCGTATTACCAGTAGTTTCTTGATTTTTTTCATCGGTATGGATTCTTGCTACCGTTTGATGAAATTATTTCAGAAGTAAGAAAAGTCACTACAATCTCAAAATTCCTTGAAGTTTCGCTCTTTTGAAACTTCAATGAGATTATTTGTTGCCGTAAAGCACAGGATTCAGATTCGGATCATTATACATCTTCATCTGCTTATATACCTTCATATATTTGCGGCCAGCCTGAATGTCATCAAGCAGCTGGCTAATGGCGGTAGAGAGATCCTCAAGCTGGGTGAGGAGTACAGCAAGCTTCTGTGAGCACTTCTCGTGATGCTCTGCACTTACGTCCGTACGATCTACCTCAACCTGCATGTGATAAATCTTAAGATAAAGAATAGAAAGGCGGTCAATAGCCCATGCTGGTGACTCTGTATTGATGGTAGCTTCTGGCAAGATCTTAACATCCTTATAAGTATCGAGGAAATAGCTGTCAATCATCTCTACCAAGTCTGTACGATCCTGATTGGATTTGTCAATGCGGCGCTTTAACACCAGTGCTGCAGCAGGCTCAATCTGGGGATCACGGATGATATCCTCAAAATGCCATTGAACGGTATCAATCCAGTTCTTAAGATAAAGATAAAATTCAATTGTACCCTTCTCGTATGGATTCTGAATAGGGGTATCTACATTATCGGTCTTGTGATAGTCGGCAATTGACTGCTTGAAGATGCCATCACAGAGTTCAGTAAATTTCATAATTTTAAAGAATTTCTTAAATTTGCGGCAAAGATAATTATTTTTTCTCAATTATGGTACAAGTTTACCATTTTTTCTTTATCTTTGCACCCGTTTTTTCAAAAATCCATAAAAAATCCTCGAAAAGTACGATGAAAGTTTGTATCGCAGAGAAACCAAGTGTAGCGCAAAGCATAGCGCAGATTCTCGGTGCCAACACCCGGCGTGACGGCTACTGGGAAGGAAATGGCTATCAGGTAACATGGACATTCGGACATCTCTGTGAACTGAAGAACCCAGAAGAATATGACCAGCGCTGGAAGGCGTGGAGCCTTGTCTGGCTTCCGATCATGCCCCAGCGATTCGGAATTTCGCTCAAAGAGGATGATGGCATCAAACGACAGTTCGAAGTAATCAAACGTCTGTATGATCAGGCAGAGTGCATCATCAACTGTGGTGATGCCGGCCAGGAGGGAGAACTTATACAACGATGGGTGATGCAAAAAGCAGGAGCAACCGAGCGTGAAAAGGCTGGGAATATTCCAATTTACCGTTTATGGATCAACTCATTGACTGATGATGCAATCCGTGAGGGTTTTGCTCATCTTGAACTTCAGAAGAAGTATGAAAACCTCTATATGGCAGGTTTGAGCCGTGCCATTGGCGACTGGCTGCTGGGCATGAATGCTACCCGACTCTATACGCTCAGATACGGACAGACAAGCGTTCGTCAGGTTATCTCCATCGGTCGTGTACAGACGCCAACTTTGGCTATGATTGTAAAGCGTCATTTCGAAATCGTAAATTTCCAGCCGCAGCAGTATTGGGAATTGAAGACATCGTACCGTGACGTCACATTTAATAGTACCAAAGGAAGATATGAAAAGATAGAGGAGGCACAGGCAGCTTTGGAGGCAATCAAAGAGGCACCATTCTGTATTACGGATGTGCAAAAGAAATCTGGTAAGGAGGCTCCAAAGCGTCTGTATGACCTTTCGGCACTTCAGGTGGATTGTAACAAGAAATTCGGTTTTACTGCCGAACAGACACTCCAGTTGATTCAGTCTCTTTACGAAAAGAAGGTGGCTACTTATCCTCGTGTGGACACCACTTATCTTCCCGATGATGTTTATCCGAAATGTCCCAACATCATGAGAGGTTTGAGAGGTTATGAAAACTTCACACAACCTCTTCTTACTTCAAACAAGAAGCTCCCAAAGTCAAAGAATGTGTTTGACAACAGTAAGGTTACGGATCACCATGCCATCATTCCTACAGGAGTGCCAGCTACTGCTCTCAGCCAGATGGAATGGCAGGTTTATGATTTGATTACCCGCAGATTCATTTCTGTATTCTATCCTGATTGTCAATTTGATACCACTACAGTCCTGGGAGAAGCATCCAAAGTCGAATTTAAGGTTACAGGTAAGCTGATCACCAATCCTGGATGGCGAATAATCTATAATGATCAGAAGGAAGAGGAAGATGACAAGGAGTCAGGTTCTATACTCCCTGAATTCATCGTCGGCGAGAGCGGACCGCACATTCCATCCTTGCTTGAAAAGTGGACACAACCTCCTAAACCTTATAACGAGGCGGCATTGATCCGTGCAATGGAAACTGCCGGCAAACAATGTGAAGATGAGGAGCTGCGCGACGCAATGAAGGAAAATGGAATTGGCAGACCTTCTACCCGAGCCGCCATCATTGAGACATTGATTAAGCGCCGTTACATTCGTCGAGAGAAAAAGAACCTAATCGCTACTCAAACAGGCATTGACGTTATCCAAGTTATTCATGAGGAGCTGCTGAAGAGTCCTGAACTGACCGGCCAGTGGGAGCGTAAGCTGCGCATGATTGAGAAAGGCCAATATGAAGCATCACTCTTCCTGAATGAACTCAAACAAATGGTAATGGAGATTATCCAGAGTGTGCTCAAAGATAATACGAACCGTCAGGTAGCTTATGTAGAGGCTGAAGAGGAAAAGAAGAGTAAGAAAGCACCTGCAGAGAAGCCGAAACGTGCCCCTCGCAAGAAGAAAGAGGACAAAGACAAAGAGGCTCCCAAAAGCAAGGCTGAAGTAACTGTTCCTACGGTTTGCCCGCTGTGTGGAGGTGCCGTAATTAAGGGAAAAACAGCCTACGGATGTACCAATTGGCGCACAGGTTGTACTTGGAGAATGCCTTTTGCAGAACAATAACTGCAAAGTGAATATTTAAAAAAAGTGATTTACAGTCGTAAAAAGTAAAAAAGGTATAATTTATTTGGTAAAAAACAAAAAAAAATGTATCTTTGCGCCGTTTTTATGTACGACTGTAAATGCTTTCGCATCTAAAATATATTATTAAGCGAGGTTTTGTACCTCTTCTTTTAGCCCTCCTGATGCTACCCTCGTGGTTTGGCAGGGGAGCTTTTGCTGCATCAATACGCCAGGCTCTTTTAGATAGCCTGCAGCTTGGTGCCATAGATTCCGCTGACAATCTCCCCAAAACAATAAATGCGGCTGACAGCCTCCAGACAATTATTGATCCAGCTGACAGTATCCAAAGTCTGATGGATAGTTTGCTTAACCAGCCTAATCTGGCAAATGCTACGGCTGATAGTATTCCTCAAGATTCTGTCAAGAAGAAAAAAGAGGGTGGAGGTCTGACCGCAGTAGTCAATTATACAGCAAAGGATTCTGTAGTGTTCACTATGGGCAATATGGCTTGGCTGTATGGTCAGTCACAGATTACTTATGCTGATATCCAGTTGGATGCTGAACGCATTCAGCTTTCCCTTGATTCTTCACTCGTTCATGCTAATGGTGTAGCAGATTCTTTGGGTAAACTTCAGGGCAAACCAGTATTCAAGGATAATTCTGGCGAGTATGAGACTCGTACCATGTCTTATAACTTCAAGACAGCAAAGGGCTATATCTGTGACGTTGTGACGCAGCAAGGTGACGGTTATGTGACCGGCGGTATCACCAAGAAGATGCCTGATAGCGATATTTTCCTGGAGAATGGCAAATATACTACATGCGATCTGACCGACTGTCCGCACTTCTATATCCAATTGACCAAGGCTCGTGTCCGCCCAAAGAAGAATATCGTGACTGGACCTGCCTATCTCGTTGTGGCAGACGTCCCTCTGCCTGTAGCTATTCCTTTCGGATTTTTCCCATTTACCAAAAGTTATTCTTCTGGCGTGATTGTACCAAGTTATGGTGCTGACCAGCAGCGTGGCTTGTATCTGCGTGACGGTGGTTATTATTTTGCCATTAATGACTACATGGATCTTTCACTGAAGGGTGAGATTTACACCAAGGGTTCATGGGGCATCTCTGCTGACAACCATTATTCTGTCCGCTATAAATACAAAGGCAACTTCTCTTTCAGCTATCTGGTCAGCAAGACGGGAGACAAGGGAATGGATGACTATATGGAGCAGAATAATATGCGAGTAGTCTGGAGTCATTCGCAGGATAGCCGTTTTAATCCGAACCTGACCCTCTCGGCATCGGTCAACTACACCACTTCCGGCTTCGAACGCAGCAATACCCGTTCGCTTTATAGTAATGAGATGACGCAATCCACTAAGTCATCTACTATTAATGCCAGCTATAAGATACCTAACTCGCTGTGGAATATTTCTGCCTCAACCAGTATCTCCCAGCGTACTACGGACTCTACTCTCGTAGTATCTCTGCCAGACCTCTCTCTGTCAATGAGCCGCTGGAATCCGTTCAAGCGCAAAGTGGCTGTAGGAGCTGAACGCTGGTATGAGAAAATTGCCTTGACCTATCAGGGCCGATTCAGCAATAATATTACGGCTAAACAGGATCAGATTCTTAACAAAAGCCTGATTAAGGACTGGGAGAATGGTATGCAGCATTCTATTCCTATTTCTGCTACCTTCACAGCCTTGAAGTATATCAACATTACGCCAAGCTTTAATTTCCAGGACAGAACCTATACGCATAAGACTAAGCAATACTATGATCCAGGTCTTCGTAATGCGGACGGTTCAATGGGTGGTATTGCTAAAGATACCGTTTATGGATTCTATAATTCATACAATTTCTCTACCGCAGTTTCGGCAAGTACAAAACTCTACGGTTTCTATACACCTCTCTGGAAGAATTCCAAGCTGATTACGGTTCGTCATCTCCTTACGCCAACCATCTCGTTCAGCTATAATCCTGATTTTACTAATCCGAAGTATGGTAGTTATGGTACTTACATGAAGCCGGATGCTTCAAGTCCTACTGGCATGAAGGAGGAGAAGTATTCCTACTTCCAGGGTTATAAGTTCGGTAGTGCAAATTCGCCACGAAGCGGCTCAATCAATATTGGTCTTGCCAACAATATTGAGGCAAAGATTCGTTCGGACAAAGATTCTACGGGAGTCAAGAAAATCTCAATCATTGATAATCTGACCACCCAGATGTCGTACAACATGGCTGCTGACTCTATGAATTGGAGCACAACTATTCCAATCAATGCAACTTTCAAGTTCAGCAAGAATTCTACCATGAATCTCACCGCCCGATTTGATCATTACATGTACGATCATAACGGTAGGTACATCAATCAGACTTGTTGGGAAGCCGGCAGATTGCCTCGACTGATGGAAACGGGTTATTCCTGGAGCTATCAGCTGAACAATGATAAACTTGCCAAGCTGTTCGGACGTGGTTCAGGCAAGGACGATGATGATGACGACGATAAGTCTGACTTTGACATGGATGAAGACGGTTACGTAGAAGAAGACCTTGATCCTACCAGCCTGGAGGGAATGCAGCGTAACCAGGAGAAGAACAAACGTAAGAAAGAGAAGAAGCAGGCAACCGGAAAATATGATGAAGATGGCTATCTCGTCTGGAAATTCCCTTGGTCACTTAATTTCTCATACACGATGCGCTATGCTTACGATAATTCAAACTTTGACAAAGTAAATCGCATCTACCCACGCAAGATTATCCACTCGGCAACACTTTCAGGTACCTTCCAGCCTACCGATGCTTGGAATTTCTCATTCAATGCATCGTATGACTTCAACCTTGGCAAAGTTACCTATATGAATGTGAACTGTTCACGTGACATGCACTGCTGGACCCTCACAGCATCACTCAATCCTATGGGACAATATGCATCATTCAATGTGAATATCGCCGTCAAGAGTTCTATGCTCTCTGACCTCAAATACGAAAAGACCAGCGTCAGCCGTTCAAACAAGATTGACTGGTACAACGATTAATAATATGAAAGTAGCAATCATCAAATATAATGCGGGCAACATCTACAGCGTCTATTGTGCTTGCAAGCGATTAGGCGCAGAGGCTATCATCACGGATGACCCGGAAGAAATCAGGAATGCTGACCGTGTCATCTTCCCTGGAGTTGGCGAGGCTCGTGCAGCAATGGATTATCTCACAGAGAAAGGTCTTGACAAGCTTATCTGCAGCCTCAAGCAGCCGGTGCTTGGCATCTGTATCGGTATGCAGCTCCTTTGCAGAGAGAGTGAGGAGGGAGCAGTCAATGGCGAGAATACTGTATGCCTGGGAATCTTTGATGTTCCCGTACAAAGATTCCGTCCTACTGATACAGACTTAAAAGTTCCGCAGATGGGCTGGAACCAGATAGAGCCTGAAGCTGATTGTCCACTCTTTGACAACATCAAATCTGGTGATTTTGCTTATTATGTTCATTCGTATCGTGTTCCTGTTTGTGACCATACTATTGCCCGAACTGAATATGGCGAAACATACAGCGCAGCGCTACATAAAGATAACTTCTGGGCTACACAATTCCATCCCGAGAAGTCTGGTTCCGTTGGAGAACTGATCCTGAAAAATTTCATGTGCAATTGTTAATCAGAAGATAGACATGATAGAACTTGTCCCTGCAATAGATATAATTGATGGCAAATTAGTACGTCTCTCCAAGGGAGATTACAATACCAAGACCGAATATAGCAATGAGCCACTTGAGGTAGCCAAACACTTTGAGTCAATCGGCATCCAGAGACTTCATGTAGTAGATCTTGATGGTGCCAAAGGCGGGCACATTGTAAACCATAAAGTTCTCGAATTAATTGCCACGAAGACAAATCTTGTAGTTGACTTTGGTGGAGGCATCAAAAGCGATGAGGATGTTCATATTGCCTTTGAGAGCGGTGCTCAAATGATTACTGGTGGATCTATTGCTGTCAAATACCCTCAGATGTTCCTTTCATGGCTTGAAAAGTATGGATCAGAACATATTATCCTGGGTGCAGACATTAAGGATGGATGTATTGCCGTGCAAGGCTGGCTGGAATCAAGTGACGCCCGCTGGCAGACTTTCCTGCAGAGCTATGTGGCAAGAGGTGTACGTCAAGTAATTTCTACTGACATTTCCCGTGACGGAATGCTTTCCGGACCCGCTACAGAACTGTACAAAGATATGATGGCAGAATTTCCAGAACTTCACGTGACGGCTTCTGGTGGCGTGTCTTGTATGCAAGATGTCTTACAGCTTGAGGCTGCCGGTGTTCCTTCTGTGATTATGGGCAAAGCCATTTACGAGGGTCGAATCACCTTCCAGGAGCTTGAGGCCTATCAATCCAATATTTAATGATCCTATTACTCACTATTAATATCGATAATCGTGTTAGCCAAAAGAATTATTCCCTGCCTTGACGTCAAGGATGGCAAAACCGTAAAAGGTGTTCAGTTTGTCAATTTCCGTGATGCTGGTGACCCCGTAGAATTGGGTAAGCAGTATAGCGAAATGGGTGCTGATGAACTGGTTTATCTTGACATCACAGCATCACACGAGGGACGTAAGACCTTTACTGAACTTGTGCAGCGCATTGCAGCAGAGGTCTCTATTCCATTCACCGTAGGAGGTGGCATTCATGAACTCTCTGACGTGGAGCGACTGTTGGCTGCCGGCGCTGATAAGGTTTCAGTCAATTCTTCAGCCGTCCGCAGGCCAGAGTTGATTACAGAGATTGCAACACGTTTCGGATGTCAGGAATGTGTCTGCGCCATTGATGCTCGTCTGGAAGATGATGGTAACTGGCGTTGCTACCTTAACGGTGGAAGAATACCCACAGAACGCAACCTTTTTGAATGGGCTCATGAAGCACAGGAGCGTGGCGCTGGTGAGATTCTTTTCACATCGATGAACCATGACGGTAGCAAGCAGGGATTTGCCATAGAAGCATTAGCCCGACTGCATGATGAGCTTTCTATCCCAATCATTGCATCAGGCGGTGCAGGTACAAAGGAGCATTTCCTTGAAGCTTTCACACAGGGACACGTTGATGCTGCTCTTGCTGCTTCAGTATTCCATTTTGGAGAAATACCAATGAAAGAACTGAAGGATTATCTTCGTGACAATGGTATTACTGTCAGATCATAAGCAGTTATTCAAAATAATGCTATATTATTCAAACGCTCCGCGAAGTTGAAGAATAGAGTATTTGTGACTTTGACCTGTTAGTTAAGTTTTTGAAAAAAATAAAAAGAGACTATATATGAAAATTGATTTCAACAAGATGGGCAATGGTCTTGTACCAGCCATCATTCAGGATGCAGTTACGGATAAGGTACTGATGTTAGGGTTCATGAACGAAGAGGCATACCAGAAGACTGTGTCAACAGGATTAGTAACTTTCTGGAGCCGTAGCAGAAATACGCTTTGGACTAAAGGTGAGACCTCTGGCAATGTGCTTCGTGTAGTTGAGATTCTTAATGACTGTGACGAAGATACGCTTTTGATTAAGGCAAATCCAGCTGGTCCTGTTTGCCATACAGGTGCCGATACCTGCTGGGGTGAGGAAAACAAGCACGATGCCGCTCATGACAAGGAGAATGCTCTTCTCTTCCTTTCAGAACTGCAGGACTTCATTGAGAAGCGTCATGAGGAGATGCCAGAGGGAAGCTATACTACTTCTCTTTTCAAAGACGGATTGAACCGTATGGCACAGAAAGTAGGTGAGGAGGCACTTGAACTCGTCATTGAGGCTACCAACGGAACCAATGAACGTCTCTGTTATGAAGGCTCGGACATGTTCTACCACCTCATTGTATTGCTTACTAGCAAGGGTATGCGTATTGAAGATCTGGCAGCAGAGCTTAAGGAGCGTCATAAGCCAGGTTGGAAGAAGCACTAAAGGCTACTAATACATTGTTCCTATGATAAGATATCAAAACGTCACCATCGCCCGTCGAGACAACCTACCTCTGTTACAGAACGTCAATCTGACCATTGGCGAAGGTGAATTCGTGTACTTGATTGGTAAAGTTGGCAGTGGTAAGTCATCTTTGCTCAAGAGCATTTACAGCGACCTTGACATCAAACAAGGCGACGAGGCGCGTGTGCTCGGAGAGTATGACTTACTTCACATGAAGAAGAGTCACATCCCTCATCTGCGTCGCAAGCTTGGCATTATCTTCCAGGATTTTCAATTGCTGACTGACAGAACGGTGGAGAGTAACCTTGACTTTGTGCTTCGTGCCACTGGCTGGGACAATGCAGAATATCGTAAACAGCGCATCTCGGAAGTGCTTGATATGGTAGAGATGAAAGGATGCGAACAGAGAATGCCTAATACCCTGTCTGGTGGCGAACAGCAGCGAATCGTGATTGCCAGAGCCTTGCTCAATAATCCGAAATTGATTCTGGCTGACGAACCTACTGGCAATCTGGATCCTGAAACGGGTGCAAACATCGTAAAGCTGCTGCATGACATTTGTGAGGAGAAACATGCTACTGTCATCATGTCAACCCACAATCTGACCTACCCGGAAAGTTTCCCAGGTCGTGTGATTAAGATTGAGAATCAGCAGCTGACGGAGGCTTTATAGGATTTGTGAGTATTCTGGAATACCTTCAACAAACTCAAATCGGTGCTCATCCCTCAACAGATGGCAACAGTAATGCTGAAGGCCATTACTTACTATCAGCCAATCCACTTGTAAAGCTATATTATAGCGTGCTATCTGGTCAAATACTTTCTGACTGATCTGGACGGTAGGCGCTTTGTATTCTACAATCATTACCGGCTCGCCCTCGTTACCAAAGATGACGGTATCACAACGGCGTTCCAACTGACCTACACGTATGGGGACCTCGTTGCCCAACCGGCCTGCAGGATAATGGTAATGATCCATCAGGAAATGAATAAAGTGCTGCCTTACCCATTCTTCGGGAGTAAGGCGCACCCATTTCTTCCGTTGCGTGTCCCAGATCTCTTCCAGTTTGGTCTTGGGAGAGAGGCGCAGACGGCAGTCATAAGCCGGCAGATTGAGTTGTGGTTGCATATTCGATTCTTGAATTGGTGCCGCAAAGTTACATATAATAATTGATATGGCAAAGAAAACTGATGATTTTTCGCCCATAAAGGCTGATATACTTGCCGGACGCTTTGCGCCCGTTTATCTGCTGCATGGTGAGGAATCATACTATATTGACCAACTGTCACAGCTGCTGCTTGACTATGTGCTGACTGATGAGGAGAAGGATTTCAACCTGTCACAGTACTATGGCGCAGATTGCAGGATTACAGAGGTCATCTCTGCCTGCCGCCGTTATCCAATGATGGCGGAACGTCAATTAGTGATGCTTCGTGAGGTACAGTCCATCAACAAGCAGCAGGTCAAGCTGGATGACTTATGTCTCTACCTCGAACATCCCCTGGAGAGTACGGTTCTTGTGATTACATGCAAGACCCAGACCCTTACTAATGCCGCCCAGCTCATCAAACTATGCAAGAAGATTGGCGTAGTATATCAGAGCGACAAGATCAGGGATTATGAATTGCCGAAAATGATGCCGTTGCTCCTTCAGCAGGCAGGAATGGAGGCAGATGCCAAGGCTATTGACCTCTTATGTAACTTTATCGGAGCCGACATCAGTCGCCTGATGCATGAGGTGGACAAACTAAAGCTTAATCTGAATGGCAGAAAGAAGATTACTGATCAGGACGTGTATGATCACGTCGGGATAAGCAAAGAGTACAATGTATATGAACTTCAATCTGCCATCGCAAAACGTGATGTGCTGAAAGTAGAGATGATACGAAGGTACTTTGCCCAGAATCCCAAAGCAGGACCCTCACAGATGGTTATTGCTACCCTGTTCGGTTTCTTCAGCAACCTGATGCTGGCACATTACAGCCCTGACAAGACACAGAATGGACTGATGTCCAACGTAGGTTGCAGCTTCCCTGCAGCCAAAGATCTGATGGCAGGCATGAAGATCTATAATGCCTGGAAGACAATGAGCAATATCGGCATACTCCGTGACTTTGATGCCAGAAGCAAAGGTGGACGAGGCGGCACGACTCCCGATCCGGAACTTCTCAAGGAATTGTTCTTCCAGCTGATGCATTAATCTCACAGCTTAATGTATCTTAAAAAACAACAATTAAAACATAGTACAGATGCAAGAGTTTTTGCGAACAGTGGCAGAGCATTATGCCAGACAAGCCAAAGAATGCAGTGAAGGTTCAGGATTACCTGAATCCCTTCCGCTGTCGCATTATCTCTTCTGTTTCCCTAACCGTCGTTGCGGACTTTTCTTTGCCAAGTATTTGCGCGAAGCCTTTGGTGGTCCCTGCTTCGTTCCCTCCATTACGACCATTAACGAACTGTTCGGGTTGTTTAGCCAGCGTCAGGTTCCAGACCGCACTTCATTACTCTTTCGCCTTTATGACCTCTACAGGAAGTTCAGTAAGCGTCCCGATAAGGAGGAGTTTGACCAGTTCGTTTTCTGGGGCGATATGCTGCTCTCCGATTTTGATGACGTTGACAAGTATTTGGTAGATGCTGATGCTCTGTTCCGTAATGTCAAAGACCTCAAGGACATTGATGCCGAGTTTGCCGGATTTGATCCCGAGATAGTCAAGATTATCCAAAGCTTCTGGCGCAACTATAAGCCTGTAGAACTGCTTGATGATGATGAGAAACGAGAGGCCTTCGGTCAGACATGGAGCATCCTTCTTGATCTGTACCATGCGTTCCGTGAAGATCTTGCCAGCCATAACCTAGCTTATGAGGGAATGCTCGAACGCGAGGTCATCAATCAGCTTTATGACCCAGAGCAAGTTCAAGACGATATTCTACCTTTAAATAATATAAAGAAGGTTGTTTTTGTAGGTCTGACAGCTATCAGCAAAGCCGAGCGCAAGCTGATGTTCAAACTCAAGATGCATTCTTTGGCAGAATTCTGCTGGGATTATGCAGATTCCAACCTGCAATCCAATGAGAATACCCGAACTACATCAGCTGCCTATTTCACCACACAGAATCTCAATGATTTCCCCAACGCTATCTCTGATGAGGAACTTGCCTCTGGACTTGTTCCAGAATCCGAGAGGAAATACCAGCTCTATGCCATTCCGTCAGCTGTCGGACAGACACAGATGGCAAGCTATCTGCTGCACCAGTGGAAGGAGGAAATCAAGCTTGATCCGCTGAAGACGGCGGTCGTATTGCCTGACGAGAAGTTGTTGCTCCCCATGCTTTATGCCATCCCTAATGATATGGGAAAGTTCAATGTCACCATGGGTTACTGCCTGAAGGATACTCCAATTGCCTCCTTCATCGAATTGCTTGCAAGTCTTCATGAGACGTTGAGAGAGAAGGATTCCTCTTCAGCCTCGTTCTATTATCGTCCGGTATTGGCGGTTCTGGAACATAATTTTGTCCGCATGCTGGCAGGTGCTGAAGCAAAGGAGATTGTCAAATCAATCACGGATCACAATCTCTACCAGGTTCCGGTGTCAGCACTCCAGCATTCAGAATTCCTGAATAAACTATTCCAGCCGGTTCACAACGCAAAGGAGACCATCCAGTATCTGCTTGACGTTCTCGCTTATCTGCTTAATCAGGCACAGCAGGAGATTGAGCTGAATGCCCAGAAGACAGAGGAGCCTTCGCTGTTTGACGATGATTCGCTCCCCAAATTCACTGTTACTGACCACGAGTTTCTGTTCCATTATAACCGAACGCTCGAAAAACTGTCTGAAGAGCTCAACAGACAAACATTCACCTTCACCCCTCGTACTCTGTTCCTGCTTATCCAAAAGCTGGTGGCAGGTGTGAGTGTACCTTTCTCGGGCGAGCCGCTGCAAGGCATTCAGGTGATGGGTGTACTTGAGACGAGAGGCATGGACTTTGACAATGTGATTATCCTGTCAATGAATGAAGGCATCTTCCCAGCCAAACCTGTCAGCAACACGTTCGTTCCCATGTCGCTCCGCAATGCCTTTGAGATGCCTACCCAGCGTCATCGTGATGCCGTCTTCGCTTATCATTTTTACCGACTAATCAGCAGGGCTCATCGCGTGTCTATGGTATATGACAGCCGCACTGAAGGGATGCAGACGGGTGAGGAGAGCCGCTATGTGAAGCAGCTGCGTTATCTAATGGGACATTCAGACTTGCAGCCCATCACAGTTCGCAATGATATCAGCATTACTAACAGTCAGCAAGTGCAGGTGAAGAAGACGCCAGAGATTATGGAGATACTTCGGCAGTATATGGCACCACAAGGCCGTCGCCACCTTTCAGCTTCAGCACTGAATGATTACATCACCTGCCCATTACGCTTCTATCTGTCGTACGTTGAGAGCCTTCGTGAAGAGGATGAGGTAACAGAGGGTGTTGATAACCGCCACTTCGGAGATATTCTGCATCATGCACTGTGTCATCTGTATGAGAAGGCTGAAGGGAAACGGGTTGATGCAGATCTTCTGCGTCAGTACATTGAGCATCCTGAAGGTGAGATCACTCGCCAGATCCAACGGGGATTTCAGGAGGTGATGGACATCCAAAAGCTTGAAGGGTACAACCTTCTGGTGTCACGCATACTGGTAAAATATGCCGTTGAGACGCTCAAGCATGACATGAAACAGTGTCCGTTCCTATATATCAAGGGTGAATACGAAACCAAGTTCATCTATCCTGTCAATGAGGGTTTTCAGGTACGAATGAAATGTATCTATGACCGTCTGGAGCGAACCATGACAGGAGAGGAGTGCCTCAGAATCATAGATTACAAGACAGGTAATTCCAGTCATGGCGGCAAACTCAAATTCAAGGATATTCCAGAACTATTCAGCAACGGAGCCCGTCATGAGGCATTCCAGGTAATGCTTTATAGCCTTATGCTTGATTATGCTTCTGAAACTGACCTCAAGAAACTTCAGCTGGATCACATTCCTCAACGGGTTATGCCTAACCTCTATTTTGTGCGTGATTTTCAGCCAGACTCTGAGTGCTGTACGCAATTGACTATCGGTCCGGCAAAGGATCAGGTTCAGATTACTGACTTCTCTCCATACCGTGAGGAGATGAGGAGCGAGCTGAATGCCCAACTGACAGAGATCTTTGACCCATCAGTTCCATTCACACAATGTGAGGACCTGCGTCTTTGCACCCACTGTAAATTCAAATCTATTTGCAAGCGATAACCACTATATAATAATGAAAGAGATACCCAACGAAAAGCTACTGGCAGAGCAATTACGTGATCCTGCCACCCGTAGGCAGTCTTTCAGTCAGGTGATTCACTTATACCAGGAGAATCTGTACTGGCAGATACGTAAGCTTGTCATCAATCATGATGATACGTCTGACGTACTGCAGAACACTTTACTGAAGGCCTGGCAATCATTAGACTCTTTCAGAGGTGACAGCAAGCTGAGCACCTGGCTCTATACAATCGCCCACAATGAATCCATCACTTTCCTCAATAAGCGTCAGGCGGAAACGGATATGACCATTGAAGACCCTGACGGATACGTGATGGATACACAGGAGGCTGACACCTATTTTGATGGTGATGAAGCCCAAAGGTTACTTCGCGAAGCCATCGCATCTCTTCCAACCAAACAGCGAGAAGTATTCAATATGCGATATTATGATGAGCTACCTTATGAAGAGATTGCCGCTATTACTGGCACATCCGTAGGAGCACTGAAGGCAAGCTACCACTTCGCCGTAGATAAAATTTCAGCATTTTTCCACAAAAATGAAATTTGATTTAAACCTTGTGGTTATATTCAAGTCAAACGATTGTAAGTAATAAAAAAGACGATGGTCAATATGAACAAAGAGCAATTCAATATAGGGTTAAATGACCCTGTTCTTCCTGAAGAGGTAAAGAAAGCTACCCAAAATCATGGAGGAATGACTGTCCCTGATGATTTCTTTATGCAGTTCGAACGGAAAATGAATGCCGTAATCGATGCAGAAGTCATGAAGAATCAAAGCAACCCTGACACTCACATATCTATCTTCACTGGATATAGGAAGTGGTCGTCTATCGCTGCAGCCGTATTAGTAGTATTACTGATTGGTGCTGCTTTCCAGTTCAACTGGTTCACTCCTGATAGTGTTGATCATACTGGATTCATAGCTAACGCAGAAAATACGGAAGAGGAGGAGCTGAATCCTGCCAATGACATCTATTACACCTCCTTGAGTGATTATGAGGTCTATGACCTTATATGTGGTCTTTAATATAGCAACATAAATTTGAGCAATATGAAAAGAGGTTTTCTTTTGACTATATTATCATGTCTGCTGATGTTTACGGCAATGGCGGACGTCTTACTGCCAGGTCAGAAACCTGTGACAAAACGCGAACACCAACATCGCCCTCGTGGCGAATTCAGCTTTGAGCAGTATCAGGAGGACAAATGCAACTTCATTATCAAGGAACTTGGTCTGACTACAGAAGAAACAGACCGTTTCCTTCCGGTTTATAAGGAGCTGCTTCAGGCAAAGAGTTCTCTCTATCACAAGTATGGTGGTGCTCATAGAATCATGCGTTCGGTCAGCGAAGGCCAGCAGGTGGCTGATACTACCATGCAAAGAGCTGTCCAGAACGCTCGCCAGCTTCAATTGGAAGATGCCAAACTGGAGCAGGATTATCTTACAAAATTTGAAAAGATACTTACTCCTAAACAGATTATAAAACTTCAGGAGGCAGAACAAAAGTTCAAGAATGAAATGATGAAACGGGCTCCTATGCCTCGTCCTCGTCACTAAAAGAGACCCTATCGGTCAATTTTTTCCCCCTAAATATTGTTTTACAACATAAAAACGAAATTTTTTCGACTCGTTTCCTTGGCGAGTCGAATTTTTTTTTTTAACTTTGTGCCCAGTTACACCACCGCACAATTCAATTAGAAAACTTATATATTCATTAATAAGAGCAATTATGGTACTTGATTCTTTAGAAAACAGTGCACGATATGAATCGCTGCACCCACTTTTCAAACAGGCATTTGATTATATCAAACAGACAGATTGGAGTAAGGTTGAACCTGGTAAGATTGAGCTTGATGGGCGCAATATGTTCATAAACTTTATGGAACAGAAAGGAAAGACCGTTGAAGAGGCTAAATTTGAGACTCACAACGACTATCTGGACATTCAGGTACCACTGACAGGTCCTGAAACCATGGGATTCATTCCTACCTGTGATCTGCGTCTGCCTGATGCCCCATATAATCCAGAGAAGGATATCACAAAGTATTCTGACAAGTCAGATTGCCTCATCACGCTGCAGCCACGCCATTTTGCCATCTTCTGGCCATGGGATGGACATCAGCCTTGCATTGGTGAAGGTACCTGGCGTAAGCTTGTTGTGAAAATCAAACTTTAAACATCCTGCCGACATGAAAAAAGAGACAACAAAAAAAATATTTGCACCTCAAGCAAAATACGTCAATGAGGTAGTTGCAACCCATGATCCGCTGGTCATCAACAAGTGGATGAACCAGCTGAAGCCTTATTCCTTCAAGCTGTTGCGTGACAAGGAATATCTTCGTGACTATTCGGATGCCATCATGGGCCGATTCAAGTATGCTGCCTGGAAGATGCATGACATTACCCAAGGTTCAGGTTCTCTATGCAACTTGGCTACTGGCTATCTCCACTTCGGACTTCATCGCCAGAAGGATGGTTCCTGGATATTCAGAGAGTGGGCACCTAATGCAACTGCCATGTACATTATAGGCGAAATGAATGACTGGAAGGAGCTTCCAGAATATGCTTGCACCAAGAATGGCGATGCCTGGGAAATCCATCTGCCAGCTGAAGCAATGCACCATCAGCAGCTCTATAAATTGTCTATCCATTGGGAAGACGGACAGGGAGAGCGCATCCCTTCATACGCACGCCGTGTGATTCAGGATGTAAAGACCAAGATTTTCTCGGCTCAAGTATGGGCACCAGAGCATCCATATCGCTTCAAGAACCGCATCTTCCGCCCACAGGTTGATCCACTACTCATCTATGAGTGCCATATTGGCATGGCTACCAGTGAGGAAAAGGTAGGCAGCTATGACGAATTCCGACGCAATGTACTCCCTCGCGTGGCAAAGCTTGGCTATACTGCCATCCAGATCATGGCTATTCAGGAGCATCCATACTACGGATCATTCGGCTACCATGTTTCTAACTTCTACGCTGCTTCCAGCCGCTTTGGTACTCCAGATGAACTGAAGCACCTGATTGATGATGCTCACGGAATGGGTATTGCTGTCATTATGGACATTGTTCACTCTCATGCGGTGAAGAATGAGGTGGAGGGACTCGGCAACTTCTGCGGCGACCCATGCCAGTATTTCCATGGTGGCGGACGCCGCGAGCATCCACAGTGGGACAGCCTCTGCTTCGATTATGCACGTCCGGAGGTAATGCACTTCCTTTTGAGTAACTGCAAGTTCTGGCTTGATGAATACCATTTTGATGGTTTCCGCTTTGATGGTGTAGGCTCAATGCTCTATCTGGATCATCAGGGTGGCGGCGGCAATCTGGCTGACTACTATAGTCCTAACTGTGATGGTGATGCCATCTGCTATCTGACGCTTGCCAATAAGCTCATCCATGAGTTTAATCCTAATGCCATCACTATCGGTGAGGAGGTGAGCGGTATGCCTGGTCTTGCCGAACCTTTTGAGGATGGCGGTATGGGATTTGACTACCGTCTGCAGATGAATATTCCAGATTATTGGATTAAGCTGCTGAAAGAGAAGAAGGATGAGGACTGGAATACCACAGATATCATGTGGCAGCTCTGTGACCACGGTGGCAAGACCATCTCTTACGTTGAGAGCCATGATCAGGCGCTGGTAGGAGATAAGACGGTCATCTTCCGCCTTGTAGATTCTGACATGTACTGGCACTTCAAGATTGGTGACGAGAATCTGACTGTTCATCGCGGCATTGCCCTTCATAAAATGATCCGTCTGATCACCCTCGCTACCATCAATGGTGGCTATCTCAACTTCATGGGCAACGAATTCGGTCATCCAGAATGGATTGACTTCCCACGTGAGGGTAATGGATGGAGCCACAAGTACGCTCGCCGCCAGTGGGAGCTGGTTGACAATGAAGAGCTGAACTTTAAGTACCTGAACCGCTGGGATATTGCCGAGAACAAACTCATCCAATCAGTACTGAAGTTCAATGAGGCACCGCTTATCCCAATCTGGGACAACCGTGGTGACCACGTCATAGCCTTCGAACGCCGACGTCTCCTCTTCGTATTCAACTTTGACGGTGAGCGCTCGTACACCGATTACGGCTTCCTGGTAAAGAACGGTGAGTATGACCTCGTACTGAACTCTGATGACAAGGAGTTTGGCGGTTTTGGCAATGTATCGGCTGATGCTCCTTACAAGACTCAGCATGATCCTGCTTACGAAGCTGACGGCAAGGGCTGGCTCAAGTTATACCTGCCGGCACGCAGCGTTCTTGTATTCAAGCGCAACATCTCTACCAAGTAAGAGAGAATACATTTCAAATACCATAAGCGGACAACGCAGATGAAATTCAGGTCAACTGTAGTTCATCAAGCGTTGTCCGCTATTTTTATCTCTTTTTTTCACTACTATACTTTTCATTTTTGCATTCTATTCTACAAAATAAAGCTTATATACATAAAAAAGATTAGTAATATTTCGTTATTTTGACAAAATTCACTATATTTGCGACGTCTTTATAAAATTATATATAGGTAAAGACTCATTCTGTAAACAAAAAACAATATCCAATGGCAGGTTTTTTTGGAACCGTATCTTCTGCACCATGTATAGCAGATGTATTCTACGGCACCGACTACAACAGTCACCTCGGTACACGCCGTGGTGGTATTGCAACCTACAACGCAGAGACAAAGAGTTTCAAGCGTTCCATCCATTCTCTTGAGAGCAATTATTTTCGCTCTAAGTTCGAGTCAGAACTCCATGAGTTCAAAGGCAACAGCGGTATCGGTATTATCAGTGACACCGACGCTCAGCCTCAACTTTTCAACTCGCACTTAGGGCGTTTTGCTATATGCACAGTAGCAAAGATAAATAATATTGAGGAGATAGCCGAACAGCTTCTGGCTGAAGGTATGCATCTCACGGAGTTTACCTCAAGCAGAATCAATCCTACAGAGTTGGTAGGTCTGCTCATTATCAAGGGTAAGACAATCGTTGAAGGTATCGAGAATGTGTATCGCACCGTTAAAGGTTCATGCTCGATGATCCTTCTTACTGAAGATGGTATTATCGCTGCACGCGACTCTTGGGGACGTACTCCTATCGTCATCGGCAAGAAATTCGGAGCATACGCTGTTACTTCAGAGACCACCTCTTTCCCAAACCTCGGTTATGAGACAGAGAAGTTCCTGGGTCCTGGTGAGATTGTGAAGATTACGGCTGACCATTGTGAGGTGCTTCGCAAAGCCAACCACAAACAGCAGATATGCTCTTTCCTTTGGGTATATTACGGATTCCCTACCAGTGATTATGAGGGAAGAAATACGGAAGAGGTTAGAAATGCAATCGGCTACGCCATGGGCAAGGATGATCCTACTGAAGTAGATTGCTCATGCGGTATTCCTGATTCTGGCATTGGTATGGCTATCGGCTATGCTCACGGTCATAAGTGCCCTTATATGAGAGCTATCAGCAAATATACTCCAACCTGGCCACGCTCTTTCACCCCTGCTAATCAGGAGATGCGTAACCTCGTAGCCAAGATGAAGCTGATCCAGAACAAGTCTATCCTTAAGGATAAGAAGGTACTGTTCTGCGACGACTCGATTGTACGCGGCACACAGCTGCGCGACAATACCGCTTGCCTCTACGAAGCAGGTGCCAAGGAGGTCCACATGCGTATCGCCTGTCCGCCATTGGTATATGGATGCCAGTTCATCAACTTCACATCCAGCAAGTCGGATATGGAGCTGATTACACGTCGTATCATTGCTGAGTTTGAGGGTATGGATGCTGCCCAGGATCCAGAACGCCTTAAGGCCTATGCTACTACTGGTTCGCCTGAATATAACCACATGGTAGAGACCATCCAGAACCGTTTCGGTCTCAATTCATTGAAGTTCACCAAGCTGGAGGATCTCATCGAAGCTATCGGCCTGCCAAAGGATCAGATCTGCACCCATTGCTTTGATGGCTCTTCGTTCCATACGCTTGAAGAGGGCAACCTTGACAATGAGTAACTAACTTATTCAATAATAACTAAATTTTGACGTATGAAAAAGATTATGTCTTTGCTCATGATTGCAATGATGGCAATCTGTGCATCCGTAATGTTCGCTTCATGTGGCGATGATGATGACAAGGTAACAGAGGTGAAAAGACCTACAGTCACTACCGATATCTGCCAAGTAAATAAGGGCAATGCCCTTGTAACTGGTAAGATTCTGTGGAATGACAATAAGTCAAGCAAAGAAGCTGGTTTCTTAGTTTGGTCAAACAGCGCTCCTAACAAGCTTTTCTTTGATGCCAAGAAGACTGACACCTCTCTTTCAACCACCATTGAGGCAGTTGTTCCATTCACTACTACGCTGAATGGCAATGTTATCACCGTTTATGCTCCTGGTGAGACCGTTTACTATCAGGCTGTAATTAAGAATGTAAAGGTTGGCAAAGAAAAGGAGGACGTTACTGGCAATACGATGAATTTCACCGTTCCTGCACAGTAAAAAACATAAACACATCTGCAAATCTGCGCCAAGTACTTTGGGCAGATATTTGCAGATGCGTTTTTTTATGCCAAGACCTCTGGTATCCATTTAAAAATCTTTAAATGCGTGCCAGAGGTCTTGGCATTCATTTAATAATCGTGAAATGCGCGCCAGAGGCCTTGGCATTCATTTATTAGTTGTGAAATGCATGCCAAGAGTCATTGACGCCCATTTAAAGATTGAAAGATGCCATTACGTGCGACGTACCGGCATCGCGCAACACAAAAAATACCACCATTGCAGAAGTTGAGACGCAATGGTGGTATTTTTGTATAGAATGATGCTCAATTATGCATTATCCGAGCAGTTCCTGTGAACGCTTAATGAATGCTGCCAGAGCCTCGCCCTTAAGCATGCCGCCCTCAAGGAGAGCCAGGTCAATAAGCTGACGGAGGGTCATATCAGTCTTTGCGTAGCTGGTTACTGCATCTGATTCCTGCTTCTTCAGCTGCTCCACATCCTTACGGAGGGCGTCAAGCAGTTCATCCTTATCGTGAGGGAACTCACCAGCCTTAGCCTTGTACTTCTCCTCTTCAAGAGGCTTAATCTGACCATCCTTATCCATGATGTCAGCAGCCACTGGCGCTAGGGTAGAGGTGAGCTGGATAGCTGCCTTGTCAAGTACCGACTTTACAACAGGATGCTCTGTGTTGACAATGAGATTATACTGCTCAGGCATCTGACCGTAGAAGTTCATGCCGCCGCCCTGTACGCGGCTCATCTCCTTCATGCGGCGCATCCATTCGTTCTGGGCAATCATTACAGGCTTGTCTGTCTCATCCATTGCCTGGAAGTCCACGCTCCATTCCACCTTCTTGCCATCCTGACTGTAAGCAGCAGGAATCTGTGACTGGAAGAGGGTCATGTTCTCACGGCGCTGAGCCTCGGTCATCTCCACCTTCTTGGCGTCAGCTTTCTTAATGAGGTTATTGAGCGTATCGGCATCAATGCGGTTGAAGTGACACTTCTCCTGCTTCTGTTCCTGCTGATTCATGAATGGGGTATCCAGCTGACCGTCAGCCACCAGAATGTCATAACCCTTGTTCTTGGCAGCCTCAATGTACGAGTATTGTGCCACCTTGTCATTGGTGTAGAGATATACGAGCTGACCATCCTTATCCGTCTGGTTACCCTCTACCAGCTTACGGTATTCTTCCAGGGTGTAGTAGTTGCCATCAGTATTCTTCCAGAGTGCAATGGTAGAAGCCTTGTCATAGAACTTCTCATCAGAGAGCATACCATACTGGATGAAGATCTTGAGGTCATCCCACTTTTCTTCGAACTGCTTGCGGTCCTCGTTGAATATCTCAATCAGGCGGTCAGCCACCTTCTTGGTGATATAGCCGCTGATCTTCTTGACGTTGGCATCTGACTGAAGATATGAACGGCTCACGTTCAGTGGAATATCTGGCGAGTCAATCACGCCATGCAGCAGCATCATGAATTCAGGTACCACGCCCTCCACCTGATCGGTCACAAACACCTGGTTGCAGAAGAGCTGGATGCGGTCACGGTGGAACTCATTGTTCTCAATCTTTGGGAAGTAGAGCACACCCGTGAGGTGGAATGGGAAGTCCACATTCAGGTGAATCCAGAACAATGGATCTGGAGCCATAGGGTAGAGGTCATGATAGAACTTCAGATAATCTTTATCCTTCAGGTCGGCAGGTGCCTTCACCCAGAGAGGCAGTGTCTCGTTAATCTGGTTATCCTCAGCAGTTTCCTGCTCCTTACCCTCTTTCCATTCGGTCTTCTTACCGAACACTACTGGGATAGGCAGGTACTTACAGTACTTCTTCAGCAGACCCTCAATCTTTGATTTTGAGGTCATGTCGGACTTGTTCTCGTCATCAAGGTAGAGGATGATGTCCGTGCCGCGCTCGGCCTTGTCACATTCCTCCATGGTGAAGTTAGGGTCGCCCTCGCAGCTCCAGCGGGTAGCAGGGGCATCCTTGTAACTCTTGGATACGATCTCTACCTTCTTGCTCACCATGAATGCCGAATAGAAGCCCAAGCCGAAGTGGCCGATAATGCTTGCGCCATCCTTCTTATATTTGTCAAGGAATTCGGTAGCACCTGAGAAGGCAATCTGGTTGATATATTTATCAATCTCCTCGGCGGTCATACCAATACCCTGATCGCTTACAGTGAGGGTACCTGCCTCGGCATCCACCTTGATAGATACCTTAAGATCGTCAGTCGAACCCTGGAATTCACCAGCGCGTACCAGGGTCTTGAGTTTCTGTGTTGCATCCACAGCATTGCTCACCAGCTCGCGGAGGAAGATCTCATGATCACTATAAAGGAACTTCTTGATTACCGGGAAAATGTTCTCGGAGGTTACATTGATTGTACCTGTTGTCTGTGCCATATTCTTATAATTTATATATGTTTTTATTCAATTCTACACTGCTTTTGCAAATTGTGTGCCAAAAATAAAAACGAGGTTGGTTTCTGACAATTTGTCCAATAAGAAATAAATTATGATTAATTTTGAATAAAAATGACTACATTTTTTCAATCTTAAGCCAACTTTTCTTGTATCTTTCACGAGAAATGATTAACTTTGCGGGCGTATTTTATTCTATAAGTATATGAAAATCGGTTTCGATAATGACAAGTATGTGCGTATTCAGTCTGAGCACATTAAGGAAAGAATCTCAAAGTTCGGTAACAAACTATATCTGGAGCTCGGTGGCAAGCTGTTTGATGATCATCACGCCAGCCGTGTGCTTCCTGGATTCAAGCCTGACAGCAAGCTCACTATGCTTCAGCAGCTGTGTGACAGTGCAGAAATCGTCATTGTAATCAGTGCTGTTGATATTGAGAAGAATAAGGTCCGTCAGGATCTGGGCATCACTTATGATGAGGATGTATTGCGTCTGCGTGAGGAATTCATGAAGCGTGGCTTCGTAGTAAATAGCGTTGTTATCACCCACTGCAACGGTCAGAGTTCGGCAGAGGCTTACCGCAAGCGTCTGGAGCGCCTGGGCATCAAGGCCTATTTCCACTACACCATTGAGGGTTATCCTAACAACGTTTCTTTGATTGATTCAGACGAAGGTTTCGGCAAGAATGATTATGTAGAGACCACCCGTCCGCTGGTCATTGTTACAGCTCCTGGTCCTGGCAGCGGCAAAATGGCTGTCTGCCTATCACAGCTCTACAATGAGCATAAGCGTGGCATTGAGGCTGGTTATGCCAAGTTCGAGACCTTCCCTGTATGGAGCCTCCCGCTGAAGCATCCTGTGAATATTGCCTACGAAGCAGCAACGGCTGACCTCAATGACGTCAACATGATTGACCCATTCCATTACGAGGCTTACGGCAAGATTGCCATCAACTATAACCGTGACATCGAAATCTTCCCCGTGCTGGATGCCCTGTTTGAGGGTATCTACGGCGAGAACCCCTATAAGTCACCTACGGATATGGGTGTAAACATGGTGGGCTTCTGCATCTCGGATGACGAGGTGTGCCGTGAGGCTTCAAAGGACGAAATCATCCGTCGCTACTATACCGCACTCAACCACATGGCTAACGGAGAGGGCAATGAGCATGAAGTATCAAAGATTGCTTTGCTCTTCAAGCAGGCTGGCATCAACAGCGCCTACCGCAAGACCACCGTGGCAGCCCGTGAACGCAAAGAACAGGCAGGAGGCAAGAATGCTGCTGCAATTGAGCTGGCTGACGGCACAATCATTACAGCCGAAGGTGGCGACCTCCTGGGTCCAAGCGCTGCCCTTCTGCTCAACGCCACCAAGTACCTCGCAGGTATTGATCATGAGGTCAAACTGATTCCTGAAAGCATGATTGAGCCAATACAGAAAGTCAAGGTGGATTATCTGGGAGGCAAGAACCCACGTCTGCATACGGATGAGGTGCTCGTGGCTCTGGCTGTACACAGTTCGCAGGACGAGAATTGCCGCAAGGCACTGGAGAAGCTTCCCGAACTCCGTGGCTGTCAGGTACACAGTACGGTAATGTTGAGCGAAGTGGATCGTAAGATCTTTAACAAGTTAGGAGTGGGGCTCTCTTGTGACCCTGTCCGCAAAAACTAAAAAATATATCATCATGTCTGACTACAAATTCAATTACAGTCGCATTGGCGGCGTTACACGTGTCAACATCAGTTCGCCTGAAGATATCAGTCATCTGACCGAACTTGACAAGAAACTCTGGACCGTACTTTCATGCCCTGTTCAGGGTTTGGAGATTGACGAACAGTCCCTCAAGTATATTGATACCAATATTGATGGTGCCATCCACGTGGATGAGGTCATGAATGTAAGCGCTTGGCTTACCAAGGTACTCAAGGACCTCTCACCTGTGCTCGAAGGGAAGGATAGCTTAAGCCTCACACAGCTCAATACTGATGATGAAGAGGGTAAGAAGCTTTACGATGCTGCCAAGGGTATCCTTACCCAGCTTGGCAAGGGTGATGCTGACGTGATTGCTTTGGCTGACAGCTCTTCTTCACTTGACAGCTACCGCAAGGCTAAGTTTGAGGCTGCCCTTGCCGCTGCCAAGGCTGCTGCCGAAGTTGCTGCTCCTTATGGAGAGAAGACAGCTGACATCGATGCTGCATACAAGGCACTTGATGCCAAGGTAAAGGATTACTTCATGCGTGCCAAGCTCACCGCATTCTCTGCCGAGAGTACAGCTGCTCTGGACGTTCAGGTAAGCCGCATTGAGGCCATCTCTGCTGATAATCTTACCGGCAAGATGGACGAAATCGCCTCTTATCCTTTGACTCGCGTGAAGGAGGGCCAGCTGAACCTGCCTCTTGATGCCCCAATCAACCCTGCATGGGCAGCACAGTTTGCTACCGTGAAGACTGCACTCGACGAGAAGGCAACAGAGCTGACCGAAGCTGCATGGGCAGAGATTGGTGCCAAGCTGCAGGCATTTGCTGATTACCAGAAGAGCATCAGCATCACTGAAGCTGACATTACGCTCGATGAGGAGGCTGCTGCTACCCAGCTGGTGGACAAACTGCTCCACCTGACACGCGACTTCTACACACTGCTCCGCAACTATGTCTCGCTCCAGGATCTTTATAATGTGAAGAAGAAGGCTATCTTCCAGGCAGGTACCCTGATTGTTGACCAGCGTGCGCTTGACCTCTGTGTGCGTGTAGCCGATGCCGGTGCTATGGCTGCTCAAGCTACCAAGAGCTGCCTCTATCTGCTTACCTGCGACTGCGTGAGCAAGCATACTGGCAAGACAATGAAGATCATTGCTGCCGTGACCGTAGGTGACGTTGATGATCTCTTCGTAGGCAAGAACTGCCTCTTCTATGACCGCAACGGCGTAGATTATGACGCCAAGATTACTGCCATCATGGACAATCCAATCTCTATCAAGCAGGCAATGTGGACGCCTTACAAGAAGATGGCAAATCTCATCAACGAGCAGATTGACAAGTTTGCCGCCAAGAAGGAGGCAGGCGTAAATGAAGGCATTACCGCTGGCGTAAATGAGAAGACCGAAACCGTCACTGCTGCCGACAAGGAGAATGCCGGAGAGGCAGGCAAGAAAGCTGCTTCATTCGATATCAGCAAGTACGTGGGTATCTTTGCTGCCGTTACCATGGCACTCGGCTTGGTATTCACTGCGCTGGCTACCGTAGCCAAGGGATTCGTGGGAATGATCGTAAGCCTTCCATTGTGGAAGTCTGTACTCGTAATCATCGCCCTCATCCTCGGTGTGATGATCCTTATCTCTGGTCCTTCTATGTTCATCGCATGGCGCAAACTCAAGAAGCGTAATCTCGCTCCTGTGCTCAATGCCAACGGCTGGGCAGTCAATGCCGGTGCAAAGATCAACATCCCATTCGGTGAGACACTTACCGAGGCAGCCAAGTTGCCAAAGGGTGTTCGCATCAATGCCAAGGATCCATTTGCAGAGAAGACATCAACCGGCAAGAAGATTCTTTGGTGGATCATTGCCCTTTGCATCATTACAGCTATCGTATGCTACTTCGGCTACAGTTGTGGTGCAAATCTCCTGTCAAAATAATTAATTTGAATAAGAATGCTCCCAGTATATTTTGCCCCACTGCAGGGTTTTACTGAAGCTCCATACCGCCGCATACACAATGCTGTATGCGGCGGCGTTGCCAAATATTATACCCCTTTCATACGTCTGGAACATGGGCAGATACGCAAGAAAGATCTGCGTGAGGCGCTACCTGAACAGAATGTAGGCGTATGTGTCATTCCTCAAGTGATTGCCAACAGTGCGGAGGAATTTTCTGTCCTTGCGGAGAAACTTATCTCACTCGGCCATCAGGAGATAGACATCAACATGGGTTGCCCATTTCCTCTGCAAACGCGAACGGGAAGAGGTTCGGGCATATTGCCACATCCAGAGAATGTAGAGGCTGTGCTGAATGAGGCGCAGCGTATCCGGGAGGAGAGGGGCGTCCGGTTCAGCCTTAAGATGCGATTAGGGCAGGAGAGTGGCGAAGAATGCCTGACTCTGCTTCCTATCATCAATAGTGTGGAACTGGAACACGTGACTGTGCATCCACGAATCGGACGCAACCAATACAAAGGGGAACTTGACCTTGATACATTCAGAAAATTCTACGAGGCAAGCAGCAACCCAATAGTATTCAATGGAATGCTGCTCTCTGTAGAAGACATGCTACGGATAGAGGAGGAGTACCCGAAACTGAAGGGGCTGATGATAGGTAGAGGTTTGTTGGCAAGACCTACACTCGCCACAGAATATCAGACGGGCAAGATGCTGACAGATGTTGAGGTGCGACGTCAGGTACTCCAGATGCACCAAACGCTGCTCACTCATTATGAGAAAGCGATAGAGGGCGGTGAGTCACAGCTGGTACAGAAGATGCATTCTTTCTGGGAATACCAAGAACCGCTCTTCGGTCACAAGCTTGTGAAGCAAGTGATGAAGAGCGGTAATCTGCGCAGATATCGTGAGGCGGTGGCTAATCTTTAAGCTGTGAAAGCCAAACACGAAGGGCATCGAGCCATGTCTGACAATAAGGGAACTGATCATTGCCATACCAGCCATGTTCGCCCACTGGGAATAGAAGCATGGTGGCGGAAACGCCATTGTCAATGAGTGCATTATAATATTCTACACTATTACGAACCGGCACAAGACCATCATCCGTGCTGGCAGTAATAAAGGCAGGTGGCGTCTGTGGCGTTACCTGTTTTTCGTTGCTATAGAGTGTCACCAGAGATTCTGTTGCATTCTTTCCAATCAGGCTTTCGCGTGATAGCATGTGTGTGAATGCAGGATCGAAAGAAACGACAGGATAGAAGAGTATCTGAAAATCTGGACGATTCTCTTCAGATGTAAAATGTGTGGCTGCAGTAGATGCCAAATGACCACCAGCAGAGCAACCCTGAATACCAAGTTTCTTGAAACCATACTCATCCTGATGTTCCTTCAGGAGTTTCATTGCCTGGTGCACATCACTCAATGGAACCTCATAGTGACCATTGGGCAAACGATACTTCAATACGGCATAGACAATACCCTGATCCGTGTACCAGGATGCACGATTGTGTCCCTCCGTACCTTGCCAAACCTGCAGATAGCTACCGCCAGGACAGGCAAGGACGGCAAGTCCATTTGATGTATCAGGCACATAAACAGTCATCACAGGATCTGTGACGTTAGTGACAAATTGTGGGTTAGCCTTCTCAGGACCTTTTTCTTCATTCGTGTTCGGTGCTCCATTAGGCCATAATCTAAACTCCACAACTTTGACCTGTGCTGATGATACTAGAACAATCGTCAGCAAATAGATAATCGTAAAAAACTTCTTCATAATGCTTATTATTAAATTAATTGTTATGTACTAAACCCGCATAATTGCAGTTATGTTAAGTTAATGCATTGATATGCAGTCTGTTATATATAAATATATAACAGACTAATAAGTTTTAATAATACACTATTCATAATCTTTGTAGAATAATTCTGAAAAACATTTAGAATTTGTACTTGCATATTCCAGATGACAAAATAGGAATCATAGCCGAGACAGAAAAAAATCATGGCGGTAGGCGACGGTGGCAATGACATAGCAATGCTCCGTCACGCAGGCATTGGCGTCGCCATGGGCAATGCTTCTGAAGAAGTAAAGTCAAACGCGGATTATATCACCGACTGTGTGGATGAGGATGGCGTGGCTAAACTTCTCCGTAAACTCTCCAGCCATTGAGAGATAAATGCGATGGTTTCTGGTGCATCTTTCTCAAAGAGTATCTCATGTCGGTCACCTTCGATGACCTTCTCCGTGACGTCTGCAAATCCAAGCTTGCGATACTGTCTGGCTATGTTCCTTACGCCTAAAGTACCGCCTACCGGATCATCAGAACCAGAGATGACAAGCAGCGGCATCGGAGTCAGCCGCTCATAATGGTATCCCTTGGATACAAGCATCAAGTTACGATACATGTCACGATATCCGCCACAGGTAAAGCCGAAACCGCAAAGCGGATCTGCCTTGTATCTTGCCACGTTGTCTGGATTCCTGCTTAGCCATGCACCCCTTCCCTCTTCCTTGAAGGCATTAGCAAATGGAGCTGAACACAATGCAGTTAGCAGCGAATTCTTCGAGTGCATACCACATAACTTTCCGATGATCTTTGCCGCCCAGTATGCGGAACCTGTCAAGAAGGAGTTATACCATCCCGAGCCGCAGATGATGGCGCCCTGCACGGCGGAACCATATTCGGCGAGATACCGGCGGGTAAAGAATGATCCCATTGAATGGCCGAAGATGAACACCGGCACTCCAGGCCAGCGTCGTCTGGCCTCCTGGGTGATGCTGTGCATGTCGGCTATGAGTATGTCAGCACCGTTTTCCTTTTCCGTGAAAAAACCTCTCTCCCATCTTCCGGAAGTACCATGACCGAGATGGTCATGCCCGATGACTGCCCAGCCCATTCCGGTCAAGACCTGAGCCAGTGGCTCATATCGTAGTATGTATTCCTCCATGCCATGCACCAGCTGCAGTATGGCTTTCGGAGTCTCCTCCGGTGTCCATACCACATAATGCAGCTGCTGGTCATTGTCATTGGATCTGAGATAATAGTCCTGTCTCATAATATTATAAGTATAAGGTCAATCGGAAACTTCAGCTATGAACCTGTTCTCTCAGAATGTTTCTCCTTTGATATCCACACTGGCCGTTTCCCGTACAATTCCGAATTTTATGTCCGCGTATTTTATCCCCCTTTTTTGGATCAGTGCTCATCGAAGAAGAACAGAGTATGGCATGGTTCAAACCGAACTATTTATTGTCGAGTTATCACATTTTACATGACAAAAATATTGATATTATCACATTTTAAGGAATAATTAAAATAAATTCATCACATTTTTCAAGAATAACCCGCTAAAATCAATGATAATGCCATGCTGGTGTAACAAAATCACAAACCAAATCAAACCAGAACATTAGAGAAGGTATCCACATTGCGGAAGGCGATAAAGAAAGACTGTCCTCAACCCATCGAAAGTCCGGCACTGCCCTGCCCTTACGGTTGCGGATGACATTGTAATCCTTCTCTATGTATGGCAGGATATCTAATGTTCATTTAATTATATACAAATAATAATTTGGTATTATCTACAAGGAATTTAGAGGAATTTAGGGAAAACCGTAATATCTTGTATTTCTTTTAATTCCTTTAATTCCTTGTTCTACATAAACTCATAGTTGTTCTGACCAAGTTATTTTTGCTTGTCACTTATGGTAATCACCCTTATCCTATCGCCCCGTCTTACCGGCTGTCCCATCAGGTTGTACCACCGTACCTCTCTGCCGTCGGCACGTACTGAAGAGATTGCCTCACTCTGTGGCTTACGCACAGGAGCTGTACCTGTATTATACACGCGCGAGTCGTTTCGGTCAGCTGGATTATAATTGTTGACAAAAGCGATTGCCTCCACGTAGATGGTCTCTGAAGCAGCTGATGACTGGTTGCCAAACTTGCTGACTACGTTGTAAGTGAATGAAAGTCTTTGATTGGGAATCCGTAGGCTTGCATCACAGCGCAGTCGTTGTTTTGATGAGCTTTGCTAACAAACTGGGTGTGGATATCCATCTTCTCCCTCGGATTGCTACAGAGAAAACATCTTTACGCAATGAGCAACGAAAATGCGCCAAGCTAAAAAATGCCTGACGCATATATTAGGTTAGAGAGGGTTTGCACCTACTCTCAATCCGCGGCTAAGATACGCCTTTTTCTCCAACCCTCCAAATATTTCTTCAAAAAAAATAGTTTTTTGTCAAAAAATTTGATTATTATAAACTTTAGAACTATCTTTGCACCGCAGTCCATACAAGGTTGGCGCGGTCAGTGCATGTCACTGATGCAAGCTGTGGTTGTGTAGAGATGGAATTAATTCCTTCGGCAACGACCTTCAATGCAGGAGCAAAGGATTTTAAATAATTCAATACCTGATGATTCCAAAGAAGTGAATCTCCAGTTGTCTCCAGTTGAACGAACGAATCTTGGGTTGAATTTTCAACACATTTGATATTGTCTTCAATGCATTGCAGACAATATCTGATGCGGCTTGTCCTATCACCGTCCTCCCTTATCTTTCTTGCCTCGGCCGATTCATGACTCATTAATTTCCTCAAAATACGAGATGGGGCTAATGTATTATTTAGTTGAGTTCTTTTCTATCAACTCTTTATACATCTCCAGCAACTTGGCGACGCAGTCGCTCTCGGTGAAATCCTTGATTGGGAATCCGTAGGCTTGCATCACGGCGCGGTCGTTGTTCTGATGCGCTTTGCGCAACTCTACTGGCATGGTAACTTCATCGTAGAGATCAGCGAGTGAGCTATCTGGATAGAGCGCTCTTGCATCAAGGATGGCTTGTGCAGTTTTCTCAATCTTTGCTTTCTGCTCTTCCGTTGGGGTTGGCCAGGGGAAGTTGTTATAGACGATGTCTTTGCTGTAACGATAACGCATTTCCAATCTTCCACAAACAGCTCGCATCCATGCCATGTGAACGTTGCTGGTAAGAATACCGAAATGGTAGAGGGTGGCATCGGGAATAAGGAACACAAGGTCGCTACAGAAATTGTCCGGAGTCATTAAGCCCATTGGCACATAACGACGACGCTCTGATGAAACTTTTGGAACGATGATAAAATTGCTATCAGGCATATTCTCAACATGGAAATGCGTAGGGATATCTGCCATTTTTTGAGTCGGAACACTTGTGCTTTCCAGTCGTAACGTACGAACATTCTCTACTCTTTTCAAACAATGTGGCATGCTCTTCAATTGCGCAGGAGAACAATTGCCTAACCAAAGGCAATAGCGAGGTTTCCGATGGATGAATTCCTCTGAACCATACCATGGATGGAATAGTTTCGCTGAATTAGGTTCCAACTCAATGAATTCTTCCATCTCTTCTTTTTGAAATAGGTAGTTACCTCCATCAATAGGTTTATTGCCTATGCCAATCGCTGGAACATCACATAAGGACTTGCTACGACTTTCTACAAAAACATTCTCTGCGTCAATTAAATATCCATTGATATTCTTCACTTCCTTACAGCTTTCTTCGCTGATAAAAAGCTTACGATTCTTATTGTTTTCCGCTACAGAGAAACCGACAATCACGCAATGCACATGTGCCTTGAGTGTGGATTCACTATCCCAACGGAACGTGCGCCAAGCAAAGTCAATATGTACTTCATCAACTTCCATGAGAGGTTTCCAGAGGTTGGCCACCTGCTCTCCCTGGGTAATGCTGTTAGTAGAAACAAGTGCTGTCCGGACAATCTTTCCACTATCAAGCCCTTGCTTCATAAGTTCGGCAGCTTTCTTATACCAGCAAGCCACATAATCAAGATTGCCAACATTCTTCCATTTCTTTCCAAAGATTTCAAGGGCATCATCCTTCTGCTCAGAAGACATCATGCGAGCTCCCACAAACGGAGGATTACCTATAATATAATCCAGCTCCTTTGGATCAATGACCTCTTCCCAATTTACGCGCAGAGCATTTCCCTCATATATATTATTATATGTCTTCAGCGGCAGGTAATCGTTGGTGAACGACACGATGCGCTCCGTCTCATTCATCATCTGCGCTTCGGCAATCCAGAGAGCTGTGGTGGCTACGGTGACTGCAAAGTCATTGATCTCAATGCCATAGAATTGATGAATATTGACCTTGATAGGAGACACCAGTTCTTCGAAGCCAAGGATGCCTTGACCTTCATTGAGTAGGGAGATGACTCGGTTCTCCAGACGTCGCAAGGAGATATAAGTCTCGGTCAGGAAATTGCCTGAGCCACAGGCAGGATCGAGGAAACGCAGAGACGCTAACTTGTCTTGATACGCATTGAGCTGAGCCGTGCGCTGCTTGCCGCGTGGCAGCTCGGCAATGCTTTCGAACTCTGAAGTCAGATCGTCAAGAAAGAGCGGATCGATGACGCGGTGAATGTTTTCGATAGAGGTATAGTGCATGCCTCCCGAGCGGCGTGTCTCAGGGTTAAGCGTGCTCTCGAACACAGCACCGAAGATAGTCGGAGAAATGTCGCTCCAGTCGAAACTGATGGAAGCTTTATCGAGCAGTGTCGTAGCGGTTTCTTCAGTGAATGGAGGGATGATCTCGCCTGGACGCTGACGGAAGAGCGAACCGTTGACGTAAGGGAATGATGCCAGCTTTGGTTCGAGGAAGCGATCACGCTCAGCCACGGGAGTATCGAGCACCGAGAACAGATCGCGCAAGGCCATGCGCATATTCTCAGGCTTGAAGGACATCAAATAGTTGTAGAACTGATCCTTTTCGAAAACACCAGCATCTTCTGCATATAGACAGAACACAAGACGCACACATAGGACATTAAGGGCATGAAGATCTTCTGGGGTTGGATTATCACCCAATGGACGCAAAAAAGCATCGTAGATACGTCCTACAAGATCGCCAGCAGCAATAGAGACCTCCATCTCATGCTTCAGTTTGGCATCTCCGTCTTCTACAAGGAACCTCAGAAGATGATACTCTTTCTCCAGGTTTTCGAGT